>JABEUQ010000141.1 GCA_013044265.1 Acidimicrobiaceae bacterium | reverse complement strand
GGATCACCGGGCCGTCCACCTACCCTTAAAACCCATGTCCTGCAAGGAGGAGCGTCCGATCACTCCGTCGCGGAACCCACATTCATGCCTCAAGACCCAGAAATAGTTGAAGATGTCACTGCGGGTGCGGCGCGGTCTCCGACGCCACTGTCTGTTTCTCCGGGCACATCAGTGGAGGAAATATGGTTTAAACAACTCGTGTCAACAATTCAGTGCACCCACCGAACATTCGTGCCAATCTCACCAGGTTGTTGCTGCCGTCACCACACCGACACCACTCGGCCGAGTTGAGCGACGTCGCCCACCATTGGGCTGCATTCGTTGATACTCTTCAAGTGCCGCCGCCTTGCGAGAACGATCAATGACCTTGGGGGCCGATGCTCTGGGCACTGTCTAAAGATGCCTATCCACCCTTAGCGCATGCTCGTCGCCATCATTTTTCTTCAAATCCCTCTGCAGCGACGAAACGCCGACCATGACTAGTTGCTTAGGACTTCGTAGTTGTCCCACGGATTCGCTCTCCGGACACGGCGTCGAACACATGCATCCGATCGGCGATAACGCTTACGTATACGAGTTCACCTTTCTGTGGTGGATTACGGCCATCGACACGCACCACGACATCGCGCATCTCGCCAGCCGCCAACGAAACGTGTCCGTATACATACGCGTCGGCACCCAGCGATTCCACGACATCCACTTCTATCGGCCAACCCAGTTCGGGGGTCGTCAGGTGTAGATCTTCAGGTCGAAAACCAACAGTAACTACCGACACCCCCCGCGCTATCGCCGCCTCAATCGTTTCGCGATCGATGGGGAGTGTGCGCTCGACGCCAGTCGCGGCCGTGATCCTTGCGCCACCATCGGAGAAAGGCAACGTAAGTAGATTCATCGCGGGCGAGCCTATAAAACCGGCCACGAACCGGTTGATGGGCTGATCATAGAGTTCGCGCGGAGGTCCCACCTGCTGCAAAACTCCATCCTTCAACACGGCCACTCGATCTCCCATGGTCATCGCCTCAACTTGATCATGGGTAACGTAAACCGTCGTGACATTCAACCTCCGTTGCAACGAAGCGATCTGAGTTCGAGTTTGGACCCGAAGTTGCGCGTCAAGATTCGAAAGTGGTTCATCCATGAGAAATACCTGAGGGTTCCGGACAATGGCTCGTCCCATCGCAACGCGTTGACGCTGACCGCCCGATAATTCTTTTGGCTTGCGGTCCAAAAAGGACTTCAGATCCAGTATCTCCGCGGCGGCAATAACTCTTCTCGTCATTTCCTCCTTAGCGACGTTGGCAATTTTTAGCGCAAAGCCCATATTTTCGGCAACGCTCATATGAGGGTAGAGCGCATAGTTTTGGAAAACCATGGCGACATCACGATCCCTCGGTGCTAAAGCGGTCACGTCGCGACCACCGATTCGTATCACGCCACTGTTGACTTCCTCGAGTCCCGCCAACATTCGAAGACTGGTCGACTTGCCGCAACCAGATGGCCCGACGAGGACAAGAAACTCCCCATCACCAATATCTAACGAAAGATTATCTACCGCAGGTACCGAAGAATCCTGATAGAGCCGTGAGGCTCCCTCAAAGTTAACAGACGCCATAGCAACACCACCCCTTCACCGACAGGAACGTGTCGGACGATCCATTATGAAGACGCCTAAGGATTGACCCTTTGGCGCTTACCCACTTGATTTCCATCAAATTGAGAGCAATACAGTTCACGATGCATTTCCTTCGTGAAGAGCAAAGATCGTGCTATCGCGAAGGGACGCTTGCGCGACCCAGTAGCGCGCATCCGCCACCATAATTTGAACCTTCCGTTTTGTGCACAACAGTTGCACAATCGACAGTCGAGGTCTTGCTCGCCCAATGACATCTCGACGCGTGCGCTCTATGCCGCTACGCTTCATTTGACTTCTAACGGAGTTGCCTTCTAATTCGTCTCTACCAGTTAGTCGATTAGATCCAGTTGAGTTCAACGTCGACTTTCTGGATGAATTACTACTTATTCCACACCGTGACCAGGTTGAAGAAATCAGCAATCGAAACGTTCGAAAGGAGAGATGGAACCT
The DNA here is from genome assembly GCA_013044265.1 of Acidimicrobiaceae bacterium. Taxonomy (GTDB): domain Bacteria; phylum Actinomycetota; class Acidimicrobiia; order Acidimicrobiales; family RAAP-2; genus RAAP-2. The sequence continues at coordinate 15,626 of JABEUQ010000141.1, read as the reverse complement.
CGCTCGCAGGAGATCACGCAATTACGACCTCCCGGAGAGTTAGTTCTTCAGTGAACAGTACGATGTCCGCTCGCCGTCCCACCTCGATGCCTCCTCGATCGTTTACCCCCAACGCCCGACATGCGTTGACGGATGAGGCGAGAGCCACTTGGTGAACTGACAGCCCTGTAGCGAGTGCACGTCGAACAGCGTCGTCCATCGTGAGGGTACTCCCAGCTAGTCCATCGGAATCACGAAGCCGTGCGACTCCATCCGTGACGACGACGTCTAGCCCACCGAGTTGGTATTGACCGTCGCCAATGCCCGTCGCGGACATTGCGTCGGTTACTAGAGTCAACTGATATTGGGAATGATTCACAACGTCGCGCGCAACGGCAGGGTGCACATGAACACCATCATTGATGATTTCGCAGAGTGCTCCCGATGTGAGCGCCGCCAATGATGGTCCGGGATCTCGGTGGTAGAACGGACGCATTCCGTTGTAAAGGTGAGTTGCAATCGTGGCACCTCGGCGGAACGCCTCCAAGGCAACTTCATATGATGCGTCCGTGTGCCCCACTGCAACTACCACACCTTCAGACCTCGCAATATCTATCAGCTCCATAGCCCCAGGCAACTCCGGGGCCAACGTGATGACGCGCAAGTTTCCTCTGGCTGCCGCGATGAATTCGCGAAGCAGGTCACCGTTGGGAAGTTGAAGATACTTAGGATTTTGCGCACCGCACTGTGCGTGAGCGAGGAAAGGACCTTCAAGGTGCGCGCCCAATATCGTGGGCTCTCCCTTCACCCGGGACTCAATCGCGGTCGCGATATTTGCGAGTGACCGGACGAGTTCCTCTACGGGCGCAGTAACCAGTGACACCAATGTGCTGGTGGTGCCGTGGCGTCCGTGGAACGCCACGGCCGCTTTTACATCCTCGGATGAGCCACTCGCGTCGCGTCCATCGCCGCCATGCATGTGCAAATCGACGAATCCTGGATAGGCCCAGCCGGGAACTAATTCTGCGGGCACATTTGCTGGTGGGTCAACATCGCCCACCCCGATAATGACACCATTCACAATATGGACCCACCCTCGGAGCACCACTCCGGTCGGAGTAACAACGTTCATACCGGAAAGCACACGCTCGTTCACTTGATTTTCCCCGCCCATGAAACCTCAACTCACTTTCGGAATCGTGAGGACATCATTTACGAGTTCAACGATGTAGTCAGTGATTGCTCGTCTGCCTTTAGAGAGGTAGTGGCGTGGATCCGAGACGGTACGATCAGCGAGGACGACGCGCACCTCGCTGGTGAATGCTTGGTTCAACGCCGTGCCGATATTGATCTTCGCTATACCCGCCTTAATCGCTCCACGTAATTGCTCGGCGGAGGCGCCGGACGAACCATGCAACACCAACGGCACCGTCACGCTTCGGGCAATCCGTTCGATAAGTGCGAAATCAAGTTGAGCAGTACGGGTCGTCATAGCGTGAGAACTTCCAACCGCAACCGCGAGTGCGTCGACGCCTGTCGCTAAAACAAATTCCGCTGCCTCTTCGGGATCGGTGCGAACACCCACTTCGTGTGCGCTCGCTGGTGCATCGGGCTTACCACCGACGTAACCGATTTCTGCCTCGAGCCACAGACCGCACTCGCGAGCTAGCCGACGTGCCAATATCGTCTCGCTGACATTTACGTCGTAGGGAAACCGAGCAGCATCGAACATTACCGAAGAAAACCCGTTCTGCGATGCCAGCGCGACCATGCTTGTTTCCTCGACGTGATCAAGGTGAAGGCCGATATCTACCGCCGAACCAGAGGCGAGAGCGACCACGGACGCAGCGATAGGTGCCATTTGACCACCATGGAAGCGAATGGCGTTGTGGCTGATTTGTATGATCACTGCAGTATTGGCAATTTGCGCCGCTTCGACAATGGCTTCCGCGTGTTCGAGAGTAATGGCGTTAAATGCGAGAACGGCAGTCCCCTGATCCGCAGCGGCCGCGACAAGATTGCCTGACGAAACGAGTGGCATTGTTCTCCTAAAACCCGACGGATACCGATGTAAATATTGAACAGCGGAGCGCAAACGAATGAAAACAATGTGGAAAGAGCTTGGTGGACTTCGTCGGCCGCTCACCTAATTTAGGAGAGCGGATAATCCGATGAGTGGCGAAGGCTCCTTCAGACAAAATGGAGATCTTCGACGAGGTGGGCATTATTTGCACTCTCCTCAGCCTTTCAACCCAGGCGACCAGGTGGAAAAATCGTTGAGGCCAACCGTACGATAGAACTGCATCGCGGCACCGACAACGCCAGCGTGTTGTTGGTAATGAGACAATTCAATTGGCGGCGAAGCCCGCCATAACAACTTACTGTTCAACGATGCACTCAACGGCGTGGTGAGGGCTTCTCCAGCAAGTGACAGACCGCCAGCAATAACGATTTTCCCGGGGTCAAGGATGCTCACCACCATGGCCAGCGCAGTAGCCAAACAATCGATTGCTTGACTCCACACCTCTTGAGCGAACGAATCACTAGAGAGTTCACGAACAATCGATTCGGCATCTGCATCACCACCACCGAGATCACGAAACCTCAGAGGGAGTGCACCGGTCGAGGCGTAAGCCTCTAGACATCCTCTATTTCCGCAACGACAAAGAGCACCCTGATTTCTGACGACCACATGGCCCAACTCGCCCGCCATTCCTTGAGCGCCCTTCACAACTTCGCCGTTGAGCACCGTGACACTCGCAATGCCCGTTCCGATAACGACGACAAGGCCGTTTTCAATACCAGCACCCGTGCGCATTTCTGTCTCTCCGGCCGCCATAACATCATGACCAAGGTTGACACGGTGAAGCAGCCGCTCCTCCATTAAATCGCGAAGGGGCCAATCGCGCCAACCCAAATTCGCGGAATAGCGAGCCACGCCTTTGGAAGAGTCGACTATTCCCGGCACAACGACACCCACTCCAATAACGTTTGGAGTCTCAAGAGACCTCGCCAAACTCACCGCCAACTCCAAAATGGCCTCCGGTCCTTCGGCCACTGGCGTGGGAACCATTGCGAATGACCGTGCCACTCCTCTTACATCGATCCGAGCAGCCTTCGTAAAAGTCCCCCCGACATCAATAGCGATAACTTCGGAGGTAGCATCGACTTCAATCACACGGGCTCCGTCAAGATGATTGACCGCGTCAGGTTACGAGGCTCATCTGGATTGAGACCGTGATGCATGGCAATCGCAGCGGCAAGTCGTTGAGCCTTTATAAGTTGCGCCATTGGGTCAAGGTTGCTGAACTCCGTCGCGGCACCGGTATTCTCCACTTGCGATAGAAGTCCGTCGGGCACTTCTCCAAAGAAGAACGCCAAAGAGCGGTGATCAAGGACTGAAATGGGGCCGTGTCGAAACTCCATCGCCGAATACGATTCCGTCCACGACTGAGACGCCTCGCGAACTTTCAAAGCCGCTTCGTGCGCGATTCCAATCGACCAGCCGCTACCTAAGAATGTGTACTCACGACAATCTAGCCACCCTTCGGGTAACTCAGTGGCGAGGGCGCGATAGGCATCAAGGATTACGGGTTCGAGATCTACTCCCAAGTGGGCTCTCCACAGCGCCAGCACCGAGGTCGCGAAACGCGTCTGGACAACTGACTCTTCGTCGGCAAAGTCTAAGTGAATTGCGTTTGTTACAAAATGCTCGACAGGTAAGTCTCGTTGCGTCGTCACGACAGTGGTTGGCTGAGTCTTTTCAATTGCCGCGAGCAGTTGGACTACTTCCGTCGTCGTACCGGAACGGGTAATCCCGATGACTCGATCGTAGCGACGCCCAAGGGGGAAATCCGAAGCGGCAAACGCATCCGTCTCCCCCTGTCCCAGCGATTCGCGAAGGGAGGCGCATGTTTGTGACATGTATAACGAAGTTCCGCACCCTACGAGTGCGACGCGTTCGCCCGAATTTGGCAACGCAGCAATCGTCGCTGAATTTCTAGCGAGTTCAGCGGCGCGGCGCCACATGTCAGGCTGGCTCGTAATTTCATTATCTATAAATGTCATATGACTTTATCCATTCTCGATGCGACTGATAATCAAAGGCGTACTGGAGGAATTTCTACTTAAGGGAACCCGCGGTCAATCCGCCGACTACTCGTCCCTCTATAAATGCGAAGAGGATTATGACTGGAATCGTCGAAATCACCGAAGTGGCGAAAAGGTGGCCCCAGTCAATCTGATACCCCCCAATGAAACCATCAAGAGCAACCGTAAGCGGCTGGTGACTTGGCGTGGTTGTAAGCATGAGCGCTACCACCAATTCATTCCACGCCGCGATGAAGGTAAAGATCATTGCCGTCACGATTCCCGGCAGGGCAAGGGGAAGGGTGATACGCCGTAGAGCGCCGAAGCGAGTGGTTCCATCCACGAAAGCCGCTTCTTCAAGCTCAACTGGAATCGAAGAAATGTAAGCGGTCATTATCCAGGTAGCGAATGCCAGATTGAAAGCAGAGTTCACGATGACCAGACCAAACACCGAATCGGTGAGACCCAGATGAGAAAACTCTGCGTATATGCCCACCAGAAGTGCAGTCGGCTGAAACATCTGAGTGATGAGCACGAGTACCAGGAAAAACATACGGCCGCGGAATTTTTTGCGCGCGGTGTAATAGGCAGCAGGCAGGGCTACGGCGGTCACGAGGATAGTCGCACCAATCGCGACCTCAAGGCTCACCCCGAGATTGGTACCCAGTCCCAGCGACCAAAGGCTCGTGAAGTTGGAGAAGTCAATTCGACTCGGGAAAAGTCGAGAGGTTCCTAGTTGATTCGTCGGGCTAACTGCGGTCACGATCATTTCAAGATATGGGACGAGAAAGACCGCCGCAATGATGTACGCGACGATTGAGAGGAGCCAGTCCCGAGTTGAAAGTGGTCGATGACGAGTTCGCTTAACACCTTCTGTGCGGACTGCCTCCTTGACCACGGGAATCGACATCAGATCGTCCTTTCCTTCCAATTGGAAAACCGCAAGAACATAATCACGATTACGGCGACGACGACGAAATTCACGACACTCATGGCGGCCGCCATTGGAATACTGGAAGACTTCAACTGATACATAAACACCGTCGAGGTGGCGGTCTGGTCGCCGGGACCACCACGCGTCATTTCCCAAATAATGGGAAAGCTATTAAAGACATTCATCAAGTTGATCAAGAGAGCAACCACTGCTGCCGGTTTGAGCAGAGGCATGGTTATGGCTCTGAAGGATCGCCATGCGGAAGCACCATCAACTTTTGCTGCTTCGTAGATATCGCCCGGTATCGCTTGCATTCCGGCGAGCAACGTATATGTCGTAAAGGGCAGAGAGACGAATATCGCCACGATAATCATCCATACAAACGCAGACTGGGGTCGCCCCAACCAATCAGCCTGAGCCGACGTTAAGCCGATGTTGTGGAGCAGGCCAAGGGCGTGACCCACGATATTTATCAGACCCGACTGGGGCTGAAGCATCCACCGAAAGATAATTGCCGTCATGAAGACTGATGTCGCCCACGGTGCTACCAATGCCATTCTGACGGCTCGCCGACCCGGGAACTGACGATTGAGCAGTACGGCCAGCGGTAGCGCGATTAGCATCGTGGCGCTTACGACCGAAATGAGCCAGACGATGGTTCGGATGATCACCGGTCTCAGATCAGGTAACGCAAACAAATTACGATAACTAGCGAGACCGGCAAAGCCATGGTCAAAGCCGACCGTGTCAATGTTGCGAAATGACGTCCACACCATAAAGGCAACCGGCATAATGACGACACCAGCAATCAAGAGGAACGCCGGTCCCAGCCAGTAGATGGGTTCCATACGCCGTATAAGATTTTTTTTTGGAACGTTTGTGACTCGCTGCGAATTACGAACCATGGCTTGGGGCGCAGATGTTTCGCTGTCTTCGTTCACTTCTTCACCTCCACTGTCCAGATCACGGGATCAAAACTTCAAGGTAGCCCTCGACGTAACTCGGGGAGAATAAGTTACGTCGAGGGCGTACGCTCAGATCAACCGACTCAGCCGCCAGTGGCGAGAGTCTGCAGTTGACCTAGCACTGCAGAGGCGTTCCCAGTTACGGCCGTTCCAATTTGGATTTTGATTGCCGGAAGCACACTGGATGTCCAGTTGGCACTCGATGGGAACAACACAGTGTGAGGCAACGCCTTTACGAACGAACCAAGAATCGGGTCATTCTTCAGCGAGTTCAACGCCGAAACAGTGCCGGGCAACAGCGCATATTCGTGCGCAAAAGCCAATTGGTTCGCATTGTTGGTCGCGTAGTCCATAAATTTCTTGATCCATGGCAGTTTCGCCGCGCTCGACTTGAATACTTGGATAGCGTCAGCAACCCCAAGTGTCTTTATTACTGGTCCCGCCGCACCGGGGATGGCTGCAGTCGCATAGTCCGAAGTCTTCAGTACCCCCGCCGAAGCGATCGTCGCTGTCAAAAAAGGTCCATTGAACTCCATGCCAACTTGACCATTCGCAAATGCCTTCGCTGAATCCGCAGTACGGTTCCAAGTCGCCGGATTGGGATTCGTCGCACCCGAAGCAACCAACTGCTTCAAGAATGCAAATGCTTTGAGATTTGCGGCACTGTTAATCGTGTATTTGCCCTGAGCGTTTTGCCAACCGCCACCAGAGCCAAGCATCCAAAGATACGACTCTGCCTGCGCTTCTTCTGGACCAAGCGGCAGTGAATATCCAATTTTACCGAGTTTCGCGATTGCCTTGGCATCCGTCAGTAGCTGAGCCCACGTCGTTGGCGGAGCTGAAATCTTGGCTTGGGCGAAGAGTTTCTTGTTGTAGAACATCGCTCGAGCCGACGTCACGAATGGCATCGCGTATTGAACGTTATTCACACTGAAGGAACTCTTGAATACGGGCGAACCAGCACCGGGATTCGAAAGTACCTTGCTCAACGGGTACAGCAGACCATCACTTACATATTGTGGGAAAAATTCACCTTGGAGAATGTCAGGGTAATTCTTGTTCTGGATCTGTGCTGTCACTTTGGTGTTGTAGTCATTCCAGTTAATGGTTGACGTCTTCACCGTAACGTTCGGGTACAACTTCATGAATCCCTTGGCGATGTTCAGCCAGTACTTACTGGTCGTGTTTGACGGGCCGCTGCCGTAGTCAGCACCTAAGACGGTGATCGTCACCTTTGGAGCGTTGGACTTTGCGGTAACTGCTCCAAAAGAGCTTGCGCTTACGCCCAACACAGAAGTGATCATCGCCAGGGAAACTGTTATGGCAATTCTTTTCTTCATAGATTCTTCCTTCCCTTTCATGGAATGTAAATCCTTATTGAAACTGCATCATTCTCGTTTCACGAGTATCCGAGCGGTAATTCTGTATTATTTTGATTCATCCAGACAATTTCATTCCAGATTCGTGCAATATAGTATGAGTGAGAATGCCTGTCAAGCAACATTACCCAATATTCACAACAGAAACTCATTGCAATTGAATTAAGTAAGTCGTTTAACATCACTAAAAGTTATATTCGCTCGTGAGATGGAGGTCGTAGTCCCAATGATTCGTCATGAACGGCTGGTACTCATCCTGGAGATGCTCGCTAATTCGGGAACTCTTTCAGTCGACAGTGTGGTGAAGGAATTCGGTATTTCTACCGCCACTGCCCGTCGCGACCTCGATGAACTCCACTCTCAACATCTACTGACCCGAAGTCGTGGCGGAGCGCTACCGTTGGCAGCCACCTATGACCTACCCATGCGCTACAAGAGTGTCCAGCATTCCGACGAAAAACAGCGAATCGCACGAGCAGCGGCCACACTTATTCGACCAGCCTCAGTTTTCGGTCTCAACGGAGGAACCACGACCATTGAAATCGCCCGGCAATTCGTTGTACCCTCAGACAAGGGTCAGACCGAACCAACTCCAATCACCATTGTGACTAATGCCATCAATATTGCCGTTGAATTGGCTCTTCGGCCCAACGTCAAATTGGTCATGACGGGAGGCGTGGTGCGACCCGAATCGTACGAACTAGTCGGACCATTATCCAGGGGAGTAATCGAGAACGTTTCAATCGACGTGTTGTTTCTTGGCGTCAACGGGCTCTCTCCCTACTTTGGGGCTATGGCTTCCAACGAGAGCGAAGCGGAGACCAATCGTTTGATGGTGTCACGTTCGACCACGACCGTAGTGGTCACTGACAGTTCAAAACTTGGGGAGCACGCTTTTTCACGAGTATGTGCCAGTAAGGAAATTGATCTGATAATCACCGATGACGACGCCGATCTCGAGATTGTGGAAGCTTTCCGTGGTGAGGGCGTCGAAGTATGGACCGTGTAGTGCTTCCAGCAGAAACGTACCCGACGAATTCGTCGCCGATTCAAATTTCCGTAAATCCTCTCCACCGTGCAACGCAGACATCCTCGAAAACAATCCTCTTGGGTTATGGTGATGGGGGCCGATGACATTGCGTGACCATCGATGGTCCCAACTGGGAGAGTTTCCTTGAGCCCTACCTCCACATTGGGGCATTTCTTGCCTCCGCGAAGATATCGTCCTGGGGCGCCCCGATGATTCTGAACGTATCGCTCAGTCCAAGTATTGATCGAACCCTGCTGGTATCTGACGTCAAACTTGGCACCATCCATCGTCCTACCACCGTGGTAGAGGTCGCCGGAGGTAAGGGTTTCAACGTCGCACGATGCCTCATGCGTCTCGGCTACCAGGCACAAGCGATTGGAATTCTGGGTGGACCCAACGGTCAAACTATTAAAGAACTGGCTCGATTCGAGGGATTGAATATCCTCGAAGTGCCCGGTTCTCTCAACACCCGTGTTTGCACGTCCATTATGGACATGTCAACGGGCGCCCTAACGGAGTTCTACGAACTTGCGACTCCGGTCACCGACAGCGAATGGGATCAACTATGCGAGAAAGTGCGATGCCACTCCCGCTCGGCTGATTGGGTCACCATTTCAGGAGCCCTTCCAGCCGGTCTTCCATCTGTCGCAATATTGCAATTAATCGAGGCCGCGAGAGAATTTGGGGCGGAGGTCGCAATTGATACTCATGGCGCGAGTCTTCAAGCGGCGCTGGGTGCTGGACCATCCTTGATGAAGGTCAACCGCCTCGAGGCGGCCTCGCTGCTCTCGCTCCAAGAGAACGTGGTCGCAAGTGACGTATGCGAACAACTCGCCAGGGCGGTTGGAACCACGGCAGTTGTCACTGATGGTGAAGCAGGCGCGTGGGCGATGCGTGTCGATCAAAAGGCGCTCCACGTCAATTCGGCGCGTCGCGGGAGATACCCGGTGGGAAGTGGCGATTGCTTCCTCGCAGGTTTCGTAGCGGCCCGGAGCCATGATCGATCCATCTCCGAATCTCTACGTTTCGCGGCGGCTACGGCAACCGCCAATGCACAAGTCCCAGGTCCCGGTATTTTTGACCTCCAGGACTTAGAAACCTTGCTGCCAGAGACCGTGGTAACGACATTGGACGGGCATCTTAAGCCATGAATAAGTCCTCACTGCAAAAGATCTTCGGGCCCTTGCGTCGCGTCTGGCGATCACAGAATCTGTAGCGCAAGCTACATTTTGCAATGACGCCGCCAGCAATGAGAGTTGATTCCGAAATTGGACAACTCCATTTCTCAAAATCATTCGAGGATGGTGCCCTACGAATTCTGGAGAACAACGGGATAAAATGCAACCTGAATGACCCCGAAGTGTCGAATCTCCCTGACCCCGTTTCCTAAACTGGCCGCACGATTGCATCTCAATAGTTGAAAAGTCACTCGCAGACCCAGTGATCCACAACCATGGCGCCACCCAGGGTAAATTTACAAGTTCATCAGCCCAATCAGGTTCTTCCGATTACCTTATGCTGACAGCGTCACCTTCGAAAGTCCGGGTGACGTGTCAATATCGCGTCCTCGAATTTCACCGAGTCGTAGAGCAATTACTTGTCCCAAAATCACCGCACAAAGCGCTTCCACCCAATTCGGACCCACTTCGGGTAGGACGATCTCCGCATCGCAGTCGACCGCGGCGCGGCGCGGCGATCTTATGACTACCGTCGCCATTTGTGATCCTCGACAACCTTGAAGTAGTTCAAAGAGCACTGCATCCTCTAGCTCATCAGTGATCACTGCCACCAATGTGCACCCCGCACCATCCGCCCCGACGGGACCATGTAAATAGTCAGGTGCGGCGTAGGACTCCGCTCGCACTCCTGAGACCTCGCGAACCTTCAAAGCAACCTCGGAAGCGACGGCGTACCCAACGCCGCGACCCACCATCGTCAAACCAGCGACGTCCAGGAGATCAAGGGGCAATTCAATATTAAGAGCCCAAGCAGCAACTCGTTCCACCACCTCAGGCAGGTCTTCAATACCCTCTAAATTGTTCGTACTCATAGCGTCTACGAGTTGGGCCAGAGAATGCCACGTGGCAGAGAATGTCTTGGTTGATGCGACCGCTTCTTCAGGGCCCGCGCGCAATTCCAGCACGACATCGCTCGATTCGGCTAGCGACGACGTCAAATAGTTGGTAAGCGCAACTGTCGTGCAACCCTGCTGATTTGCTTGAGTGAGCACTTCGACCATGCCTGGCGATCGACCAGATTGCGAGATTGCGAGAACGCCTGCGCCCGATAAATTCATTCGATGAGCACCCTCGTATAGAGAAGGGGCCGCGAGGGCCACTAACAGGCCCAATTCCTGACCGGCCAAATATTGAAGAAAAATCGCAGCATTATCCGAGGAACCTCGTGCCGCCACGACCAGATGAGTAATACCGCGAAATCCTTCAGCCGCGCGACGGGCTTCTGAGGCGCCCGCGAGTGCGCGCGCTCGTAAAATTGCTCCCTGGGAACGAATCTCTTCTTCAAATTTCGTCATCGTGTGACCTCATTATTGTCTTGTCATCCCAGATACGCCCACAGCGTAGTTGGTCTAAATGAACTCAAAATATTCGACATGCACTTTTTAATCAACGCGGCGTTGACCAACTCATCTCTCACACAAGCAACCAGGTCATCCGAGGTTACAGTCGCCGTTAGTGCTCATTACCTCCGCAGCAAACAGTGCATCACTCTTTGTCGGCACCCACATACCCATCAAGGAACTACGTAGGCAAGATATAGGAAGCAGACACGTAAAGAGAACCCTCAAACTTTCTGGGTCCAAACGACTCCACTGCCTTACTACGTTGAGTTGACGCCCTGAGGATGCAGCAGAGATCGAGCTTGTACACCAACATTTTAGGGGCCTAGCTTTCCGCCAAGCGACGAAGTGGCGCAACACCCTGCGCTTAACGACACCGACGTGCGTCGTGCCCTAGCGCCGACTGAGCATGAGAAGAGTCCAAGGTCTAGGAAGCCGCTACATGTCGGTCTAACAACGAGAGAGCCGGAGCGGATTGATGCAACATGTACTTTTCGTGAGAGACCGCGACCACGAAGTGCCGAGTCAACATAGGCTGTTGTCGTTCCAAGACCAAACTGACGACGAGGAATACCATGGCAATTCCGTCCACTTTCACCTACGCCAATCAAACCGTGAATCGACTCGGCTTCGGAGCGATGCGAATCACCGGCGCGGGCGTGTGGGGCTATCCCCAGGATCCTGAGGAGTGTCGCACGGTTCTGCGACGCGCAGTGGAATTAGGTGTCGACTTCATCGATACCGCCGACTCGTACGGCCCTTTTGTCTCCGAAGAACTTATCGCGCAGGCTATTCACCCTTACGGCAATGTCAAGATTGCAACCAAGGCTGGCTTTTTGCGCACTGGTCCCAATGTCTGGGTCGCCTGTGGTCGTCCGGCCTATCTACGACAGCAGTGTGAGATGTCGCTTCGTCGACTGGGTCAAGACTCACTGGACCTATTTCAATTACACCGCATCGACCCAACGGTACCCAGCGAGGAACAGTTCGGCCTCTTAAAGGCGTTGCTCGATGAGGGCAAGGTGCAAGCCGTGGGTCTGTCGGAAGTTACCGTCGATGAGATAAAGGATGCGCAGCGCACCGTGGCGATCTCGACTGTGCAAAATCGCTACAACGTCACCGACCGAAAGAGCGAAGACGTTCTCGACTACTGCCACGAGCAGGGAATTGGCTTCATCCCGTGGTTCCCCATTGCTGCCGGAGACCTTGCGCGTAGTGGCGGACCGCTCGATACTCTGGCCGCCGCACGCGGGCTCACGGTTGCGCAGTTATCCCTGGCCTGGCTGTTACGACGTTCGCCGGTGATGATGCCCATTCCTGGTACGTCGAAGGTGGCCCACTTGGAGGAGAATCTCGTGGCGGCGAACGTCACACTTGACGACACAACGTTTGACACAATCAACGCAACGAGCTCGTAGTCGGCTGGGCGCACCTCTCCCTCCAACGAAGAAATCACGGTCGTAATGGTCTCCTCTTATGGCGTGCATTCCATTTGGCGAATGCGCCCGGAACCATGGCCGGCACCATAGATCAATGGGCCTGCACAATATCCATCTGGGTGATTTGAATCGCGTTCACTAAGCCAGCCACAAGATTCGCACGCTCTGCCATGAATTCGACCAATAGGTACTCGTGGTCGGCGTGAGCGCCACCCCCGACTGCGCCTAGACCATCGAGCGTCGGCACATTCAGTGCAGCGGTGAAATTGCCGTCACTACCTCCGCCGACCCTTGTACCCTTGAGGCCGGGAAGTAGTCGTTGTGCCAAGGCAAAGAGTTCGGTCGATGTTGACTCCGCCATCGGTGGTCGGCTGATTGCTCCTTCAACCGAAATTAGCGCCTCATCGAGATGCGAAGATATCGCCGCGAATTCGGCTTCGATTCGATCCTTCTCCTCGTTCGACTCGACACGGACGTCGACGATGATGGTCGCCTCGGCGGGAACCACGTTGTCCAGGGTCCCCGCATGCGCGACGGTTGGGGTGACAGTCGTACCTATGTCGGGTCGCGCCAATGCTGCAATATCGAGGATCTGGTGCGCCGACTCAATTAGGGCGTTCACTCCAGCTTCAGGCTCGAGACCCGCGTGTGAGGCCCGGCCCTTTATAGAAACACGAAACGTACCGCACTCCTTGCGGCCAGTCTTCAGTGTTCCGCCATCGCCAGCACCCTCGAGTACAAGAACAGCACCACACGCCAGAGCCCGCTGCTCGATAAATTCTCGCGAAGTGCGTGAGCCAACCTCTTCGTCGGCGCTCACTACGATCTCTACACCGGACCGGTCATCGAGCGAAGTTAGGCCGTGAACGGCCTGCACTAATCCACCCAGCATGTCAAACACTCCGGGGCCGGAAATGCGCCCGTCTTGAACCGTGAACGGCCGACGTTCAATGGTGCCGAGCGGGAACACCGTGTCGTGATGACCCAAGATCAGTACTTTAGGGTCGCCGCCACCCGACCAGTGGACGTGCGGTCCGGCTTCACTCGCGATGAGAATGGCTTGTCCGCCGAGGCGCGCCTCAATCATGGAGGCCACGGCTCGGGCCGATGCCGTCAAGGCGTTGATGTCACGCGATGGCGATTCGATTTCGACCAGTGCCCGAAGGTCCTCAATCATCGCGTCGACACTGATATCGACACTCTTACGCATCGTCATGGGTCAAGGGTAGTTGGCTCACAGTACCAAGCTCACAGTTCATTACCGGTTCTTGTGGTTCTGGCGGAGGTTGGTTTGAACCAAGGTTGCGAACGCGTGCAGGATGCGGGTTATATACGCAATCCGGGTGACCTCTGTTCAACTCGAGTGAGATCAGACATTGGGTAAGCGTGTCGAGGAGAATTCAGTTAATACCCCTCAACAAACAGGCACGGAATATAGGATGCGTCGCTAGATCCAGTAGCGCCGGAAAGCTGTTCCGTCTTCTGCAAAGGCAATTGATTCGAGAACTCCACCACAGCGCTCGATAACGCTGGCAGATCCTACGTTGTCGTCGTCGCATGCGACCAACAGTGTGCCCACGGCTTCGCTTCGAGCGATTTTGATGGACTCGGTTAAAATGGCGGTCGCGTAGCCCCTTCTGCGAAATGCCGGGATGACCCCGTAGCCAATGTGCCCTCCCCTGGCGGCGAGAAAGACGTTTAACTCAAACCTGATGGAAGCACAGCCTACGAGTTGACCATCAACGTCGGCAGCCAGCATTGCGCCTCGAACTCGGTTCTCGGGCAGGTCAATCCCTCGGCGATAGCCCTCCATGAGAGCAGTCCACCGCTCCCAGGGCATTCGAGGGTCAAAGTCGAAACCGAGGAAGTCAAAACCAGTGCCGTGGAACTCTTCGGCCGCGGCAAGTGCGAAGGCTTCATCGGCGAGGCCGAATGGTCGCAGGATGAGTGGCATGGAGGAACATTAGTCGTGTCCTTCGCTGCGCACTATGGGCGTATCTCCAGTTGTTGCGACAGAGAGGAGACTCGCATGTGGTGACAACGAGGTAGATCCCACCAAGGTTGGACAATCGATTCGAATCTTCCTCTGGATTCGATGCCACTATCAAAAGTTCACGACAAGGACCTACTCTGGTCTCTCGTGAATCAAGATTCTGATGAGCCGGTCCTCCTAGTAGGAAATGTGACAGTCGGTCTTGTGCGTATCGGTGACACCGTCCGTCGTCCTGCAATGCAGTGGTCGAAGAGCGTAGATGCCCTCCTCACGCACTTTCAAGACGTCGGTTTCAAAGGAGCACCTCGGGCACTCGGCTATGACGAGAACGGGCGTCAAGTTCTTTCTTTCGAAGAAGGTTTCGTCGATCCAGACCCCTCCGATCTCGACACCACTCGCCTCATGCAAGTGGGCCGAGTGATACGAAAACTCCACGATGCGTCGAGTTCGTTTTCTGTTCCCGCCGGTTCAGTGTGGAACGTTGCCATCGCTCCGGACGCGGAAGACCTCATCTGCCATCACGATCTGGCACCGTGGAATCTAGTGCGTACGCCCACTCAACTAACCTTCATCGATTGGGACGGTGCTGGACCAGGTTCGAGACTCTGGGATCTGGCTTACGCGGCCCATGGCTTCGTTCCGCTCTCGCCAGTTGCTACAAGAAGTGACGACGACGCAAGTCAACGGCTCGCCGCGCTAATCGAGGGATACGGTCTCGACCGCCAGGATCGCTCTCGTTTACTGGACATGTTGAGCTCGCGCATCCGGTCGATGTACGACCTACTCAGAAGCGGCCACGAGAGGGGCGCCCAACCATGGGCTCGACTCTGGGACGAAGGACACGGAGCAACGTGGCAAATTGATTCTGTCTACGTCGATGACCGGCGCAAAATTTGGGCAAAAGCCCTTGGTGTCGCCGATACCCCCACGGCCTAATCTCCCCACAAGGCGTGATCGATCCCGCACCGCAAAGTTGGCGACGTCCGAAAGAGACATGGCCTACAAACCTGTGGCGGCTTGAACCACTCCTAGCCGGATGCGGATAATTTCAGGCAAAACAGCGTGAATTCCAGTCCATCTCTTTGCACGGTCCCAGCCTCCTTAACACCGAGACGGGCATGCCTGTCAATCGTCAGATCCAAGTTGTGGCGTAGGTTCGAAACGTATCGAACTTAATTTGTAATCCGAATGCGGTACTCAATGTATGAGCTGGGTCTGGAATCGCCCTCAAGGAAACCGT
>JABEUQ010000140.1 GCA_013044265.1 Acidimicrobiaceae bacterium | reverse complement strand
GATACATGAACCGTATATCGCGCCCCCAACCGAGCGACGTCGGAGCCCGCGCGGCGCGCACAAGAGCTAACCCGTGGACATCGACACCTCAGATTGTCTGACCTATTTCCGAGTGACTAATTGCCTCAGCCCAGGTCAGCCTCTATTTCCGCATCGAACATTCTTCCTTTGAAATCTTGTTCCTGTCACACCGCACGACGATAAGAGTGGGATAAGGTGACGTCAACGCCACAGAAGGGTGGCGAAAACTGGCCACAGCGATGTGTCCACTAGGGGAGGTTGACTCAATGAATGTTCGTCGAAGGTTACAGCTCGGCGCAATACTGGTGGTTGTCGCCGGTTTGTTAGTGCTGGGTATCACTTTGGCTACCCGAAGCACGAACAAAGCTTCCGCGCCGCAAACTTCCGCGCCTAAGGGGATAATCACATTTGCGGAGGCGCCACAGACTCCACCGAACTACATCTTCCCTTACGTGGGATTCGCAAACTTCTCGGTCTCAACACTCAACCAGTTCCAGATGTTGATGTTCCGACCGATGTATTGGTTCGGACTGGGAACCTCGCCGGCGTATGTTCCATCCTTGTCACTGGCTAACTCACCGGTATGGACCAACGGTAACAAGACGCTGACCATCAAGATGAAGGGCTGGAAGTTCGCCGACGGCCAAACCGTGGACGCCCAGTCAGTGATGTTCTTCCTCAACCTCTACAAGGCTGACCCGAAGGCATACGCCGGCTACGTCCCGGGATACGGTATCCCTGACCAGGTCACGAGCGCGACGGGGTCGGGTAACACCGTTGTCATGAACTTCAACAAGCCGATCAACGAGAACTGGCTGCTCTACAACTACCTGTCAGAGATCACACCGTTCCCCAACTCATGGGACATCACCGCACCGGGAAAGACTTCGACCTGCGCTACCGGCGCGTTCGGAACTAAGTCAACGGACGCAGCATGTAAGGCTGTCGAGAAGTACCTTGACGCACAGTCCTCCAAGATCAGCACGTACACCGACGCCATGTGGCAGAGCGGTGTCGACGGTCCGTGGAAGCTCAAGTCAATGGACACACTCGGCAACGTCACCTTCGTGCCGAACACCAAGTATTCGGGCCCGCAGAAGGCTCAGGTCGCCATGGTGAAGGAAGTCCCATTCGCCTCGGCTGCTGCTGAGTTGAACGCACTGCGCGCCGGCAGCATTGATCTCGGTTACGTGGACACGACCCAGATCACGTCGCCAGCACCAGGAATCGGCGAGGCCGGCCCGAACATTCCCGCCCTCGCGGGCAAGTACAACTTGAAGTCAGGTCTGTCGTGGGCTTACAACTACGACCCGATCAACTTCTCGAAGACCAACCCGCTCCAGGCTGTCTTCAACCAGCTGTACTTCCGCCAGGCGCTGCAGATGGGGACGGACCAGAAGGGGATCATCCAAAAGATCTTCAAGGGTTACGGAATCCCGACTTGGAGCCCGGTTCCCTACGGAGCACCCGCGTCGATTTCAAAGCCAGTGACAAACCCGTACCCATTCAGCCTGTCCAAGGCCAAGTCGTTGCTCACCTCACACGGTTGGGCGATTCAGGGTGGGGTCATGACGTGTGTCAAGCCTGGCACTAACGCGTCCTCCTGCGGCTCCGGAGTCAAGGCGGGGACCAAGTTGAACCTCACTTTGGAGTACGTCAGCGGCGCACCCGCGGTCACCGACACCGTGAACGCTGAGGTTTCTGACTGGAAGTCCATCGGAATCAACACCACGACTTCGACCAACACGTTCAACAATGTGATCAGCGGTTGTGGTCAGTCCGGTACCCAGCCGTGGGAGATCTGCACCTGGGGCGCTGGCTGGATCTACGCACCTGACTACTACCCGTCGGGTGAAGAGTTGCTATACACCGGTGCTGGTTCAAATAACGGTAGTTACTCGAACTCGAAGATGGACACGCTCATTCGCGCCACCTTCCAGGGCAACTCCACTTTGACCGCGTACGCGCAGTACGCGGCCGAGCAGGTCCCCGTTCTCTACCAGCCGACACAGACGCCGGTTGGTGAGGTCATCAAGACCTTGAAGGGCGCACCGTCCGCACTCGTACCGAGTGTGCTGCAGAACTTCATGCCGGAGTACCTGCACTTCTAAAGCTTCACTGAACACCAAACACCGCGGAGGCCCCCGATCGAACCGATCGGGGGCCTCCGCTTACACTTCACATCCTGCGCCTCGAAGCCTGACCCGAGAAGATTCTCGTGCGCCCCACGAGCACCCTGTCCACTGGGACGTTCGTGACCGTATAGGCCCCTTCGCCAGTACGACTGCGGGACGATGACCGTGATGGAGTCGGGCGAAAGACCAAATCGTGGCCGCACGAAATTCGGCGAAATATGCCGGGAAAACACACCTAACTCGACCCATGCGACCCTGATGCCTGCCTTCGAGTGGGTAGACTCGTTGCCTATGTCGCCGTTGCTTTCGGTTTCCAATCTGAAGGTCCAATTCGCCACTCGCCAGTCATTCGCCACGGCGGTCGACGATTTCTCCATGGAGATCGAACCCGGCGAATGTGTCGGGCTCGTTGGCGAGTCCGGCTGCGGGAAGACTACGTCGGGTCTCGCGATCATGCGGCTACTCCCCGGGAGTGGACGCATCGTTGATGGCTCAATCAACTTTGACGGAACGAACCTGCTCGGCCTCTCGGAACGCGAGATGCAGCATCAGCGGGGGCGCTCGATCGCGCTCATCCCTCAGGACCCGATGAGTTCGCTCAACCCCACCACGAAGATCGGCAAGCAGATCGCCGAAGGTCTGCGCATACACACCGGTGCGAGTGACGCCGACGCGCAGCGTCGCGCGATCGAAGTTCTCGAGATGGTTGAAATGCCTCGGCCAGCCGAGCGACTCAACCAATATCCATTCGAATTGTCCGGTGGGTTGCGCCAACGAGTGATCATCGCGATGGGACTCGTGTGCTCACCCAAGTTGCTTATCGCTGACGAACCGACGACCGCGCTCGATGTGACGATCCAGGCACAGATTCTTGATCTGCTGGATCGCCTGCGCAGCGAACTCAACATGGGCATCCTGTTGATCACCCACGACATGGGCGTGATCGCTGGACGCGCCAATCGCGTAGTCGTGATGTACGGCGGTCGTAAGGTCGAAGAAGCGACGACCGACACCCTCTTCAAGTCGATGAAGCACCCGTACGCCCAGGCGCTGCTGGCGTCGATGCCGAGCATCGAGACGGCGTCTAAGACGCACCTCACCTCGATTCCGGGACTCCCGCCGGACCTAACCAGAGAGATCATTGGCTGCCGTTTCGCACCCCGGTGTCTCTACGCCCAGGACGACTGCCGAGCGGTCGAACCCGACTTCACGGGCACCAACGTCCACGGCTTCGCCTGCTTCCACCCGGTGGACGGCCCCCGGGTCGAGATTCGTTCGGCCGAGGCCGCCTCCACCACGGCGGGTTCGGGTATCGAGATTCTCCGGGTCGAGAACCTGGTGAAGGAGTTCCCGATCAAGCGTGGGCTCATCCGTCGCCAGGTCGGTGCAATTCACGCGGTCTCGGGCATCTCGTTCACGATTCAAGAGGGCGAAACCTTCGGGCTCGTCGGTGAATCCGGCTGTGGCAAAACGACCGTCGGACGACTCATCGTCGGGCTCGAGGAAGTGACCGCCGGTGACATTACCTTTCAGGGTAAGAAGGTCTCTGGCAAGGGCCACAAGCCGACCCGTGAGGAACGTCGGAACCGTCAGATGATGTTCCAGGATCCGTACTCGTCACTCAATCCACGAATGAAAGTCGGCGAGATCATTCGCGAGCCGTTGTCCATCCAGCACGAGGGCAGCGCGGCCGAACAGCGCAAGAAGGTCGCCGAGTTACTGCTCACCGTCGGACTCGATCCAACGGCGTCTGACCGGTACCCTCACGAGTTCTCGGGTGGTCAGCGTCAACGGATTGGACTCGCGCGAGCGATTGCACTCAATCCCAAGTTGGTCATCGCCGACGAGCCGGTCTCAGCACTGGACGTCTCGATTCAGGCACAGATTCTCAACCTGATGAAGGACCTCCAGCGCACGCACGGTCTGTCATACGTAATGATCAGCCACGACCTCGCCGTCGTGTACTACATGGCTGACTCGATCGGCGTCATGTACCTGGGCAAGCTCGTCGAAATCGGCGACGCCGAGTCAGTGTTCCGCAAGTCTGCTCACCCGTACACGCAGGGCCTCCTCGATGCGGTCCCGGTGCCTGACCCTGAGGCGTCACGCCTTCGCCATGGCCGCCAGGTAAAAGGTGAACTCCCCTCGCCAGTCAATCCCCCATCGGGCTGCCGATTTCGCACACGATGCCCTCGTGCACAGGACATATGCGCGAACGAGGAACCCGAATTCCAATACTTCAGCGAGACTCACCGTGCCGCGTGCCACTTCCCGCTGCAGACACCGGTTTCTATCATCTCCCGAAACCTCGCGGCTGGCCAGTGAGCCAACGTCGACGGTTTTTTAGGCTGATTAGGCCAGAGCCAGACCATCACGAATGACGAAGCGGATGTCCGTTCACCGTCTGAAACAGTCCTACCATCAACGAGGGCGGTGTAATTCACCCGGATTCGTCGCATCCATTCATCGGAGATTGACTTCGACGCTTGTCACGGAGTCCGTCGACGGGCACGATACCCGTGTGCCCCACACCGACGCTCTTATCGATCACCCGTTTCATCCCACGTCTCACCTCTCACCAGGACGGTCACCACTCGCGCCCCCAAAGACAGCGCGGAGCATCCTCAGAGACGGTGTCCGTAAGGGTTGGGTGTCGCCGTTGACCGTAACGGCCTACGCGCCGATAGCGATCATCAGTTCCATTTCCGTGTAGCTGGCAGCAGCGCTCGGGCAGGTACACCGGCACGATGCGATCGAGAACTACCGGTTTTGCGGTGGTCGGAAGTGGTCGGCAGTGATCTGTGACGTTGTCGACACCACCTGTCGCGGTCGCGCAGCGCGCACCAGCAGTACCGAGCTGGTGCCGCTGTCACTCGTTGGCCACGAGGAACGGGGCGAAGCCGTTCTGCAAGCATCGAGGATCGTTGCCTCAACGATGAGCCAGTAAGCGCAACTGACGACGCTTCGATTTGCCCGGTAAAACGACGACCACTGCGGTTTCCGGCCGGCACTCGGCGCCTCCGCCTTCTGCCACTGGCGACGCCGAGGTGCGCCTGGACCCAGCATTGAGAACGCGGTGAACCCGACGCGGGGCCATTCGCAGGGTGGAAGACCGTCGGCCGCGTTCGACTTCGCCGCTGCCCCCTCAGCGACATCTGCGGCTACCTCCCCGGTATGCACCACGGGTACACCGACGCATCCGCCATCGGCGCCACCCGCTCGCTCGCATTGCTATAGCTGAGCATCGACTACCTGGGTAGGTCAACAGTTTGATCTATCCGCGGTGCTGCCCTGTCTACACGCGGGCGTCGTCATACTGAAGCGATCGCGTATCGCGCCAAGGCGGCGGTCGAGTGCGACAGATGTCACCGCTGGATGAGTCGAACCTCGAAGATGTCGCGTAGTGCATCGCCAATGTAGTTGATCGCCACAACGACGAGGATGAAGACAACCGCCAACGGATAGACCTCCCACCAGTAACCATTCTGGAGTTGCTCCGTGCCCTGCTGGAGCATCGTACCCCAGTCAGTCTGCGGCGCCACGATCCCGAGTCCGAGGAACCCAAGCGCGGACAGGAACAAAATCGCGTCCGCGATTGAGAACGTCGCCACCGTGACGATATTGCTGATCGAGTTGGGATAGACGTGACGACGAATAATCCGCATACGACCCGCACCCATAGATCTTGCGGCTTGGGAATACTCCAGGTTTCGTATCAGTAGCGCGTCACCTCGGATGATACGTGCATTGCCCCACCAGCCAGTGAACCCTATGATCAAGATGAGCAGCATGGTCGTGCGATTGAAGATTGTGACGAGCGCGATGAGTAGGAACAAGTACGGGATTGACAAGAACGCGTCCAAGATTCGCATCATGATCGTGTCGGTAATCCCACCGAAGAATCCTGAGACCATCCCGTAGATCGTGCCAACCACAATCGTGATCATGCCAGCAAGGAATCCCAGTGCCAGCGAATACTCGCCACCGTACGCGATACGACCCAACTCGTCGAAACCACTCGAGTCAGTGCCGAGCGGATTGTGCATCGACGGCGGTGAGTTCCACGTCACGTTGAAGGTGGCCGCCTGATTAGTCTGATTAGTCGGGTGGAAAATTGGCCATAGATAGCAGAAGAGCGTGATGAAGATCACGTAGGCCAAGGAGGCGACGGCCAACTTGTTGTGGACGAAGATCCGTACACGCTGACGCCACAGCGGGTCGATCTTGTCGACGTCACTGGCCAGCGCGGGGATATCGGGACTGGAAGCGGCGATAGTGGTCACGAATTCTTTCCTTCAATGCGAATACGTGGATTAACCAGTCCGAGGACGACGTCGGCGATGAGGTTCCCAAGGAGCGTCATGATCGTCACAAGCATCGTGATACCGAGCACCGTCGGCACGTCGACGTTCACGGCCGCGTTCACCGTCTGCATACCGAGCCCCTCGTAGTTAAATACGCTCTCGATGATCAGCGCACCACCGAACAGCGCGGGGATGGACAGTCCGAGGATGGTCACAATCGGGCCCAAGGCGTTGCGGAACGCGTGGCTCATCAGAACCCGCCGGTTCGAACAGCCTTTGGCCTTGGCGGTGCGGATGTAATCCTGGACTAGCACCTCGAGCACCGTGCCACGCATGAACCGGCTCAGCCCCGCCACCGACAACAGGGTCAAACTCGCCACGGGCAAGATGAACCCCTTTGGATCGGTGAACATCGCCCACGGCGCAACACTCGAAGGCGGCGAGATGGGCAGGTGCGGCCAGTGGAAACCG
>JABEUQ010000139.1 GCA_013044265.1 Acidimicrobiaceae bacterium | reverse complement strand
GCACCCAGAACATCGCCCGTATAGCCGCCCAGTCGACGCCACGAGAGCGCCGCTACCGCTCCCGCTCCGATCACCTCGGCCCCAAGCGCCGCCACACCGCGAATCGAGCGAGCGCTGAATAAGAGCGTCGCGGCCACGAGCAGGCCAGTAAACACCGAGCTCGCCAGCACGCCGCGTCTTCGCGTCACGCTCGACGTCGAACCCGAGCCCAAGAACGCCTGCACGATGCCGTTGGAGCGAGCGTAGGGGAGCACCAACGAAATGGCCACCATCAACGTGCGCGAAGCGCACCACAACCCACTAATCGCGATAATCGACGGTCGCGTCGCTTCGAGGGCGCCGATGCGAAGCGCGAGCACGGCAACGACACTGAGGAGTCCGAACGCTCCGATCGCGGGGTCTGACATCGCCGCCAATCGTCGCTCTCGCGACAAGGGAGCGAGAAGCCCGTCACCCGCGTCGGCCACGCCGTCGAAATGCAAGAGACCCGTCAGTGCTAGATCGGCCACCACCGCCACTACGGCCGCCACCAACGAGGGCCAGATGCGAGAGCTCGCCCACCAGACGCCGCCCACCGCGAGGCCGAGTACGGCACCGACCAAGGGGAACCATGCGAAAGTGAAAATGGTGGGCGTCGCGTCTCTTCCAAAGATCGTGAGGAATGCGAAAGCCCTTCTCACCGCGCACCCGGCGCCTTCAGCGTCATCAGCTGTCCAGCGACCGCCAGGAAAACCCCATAGGCGCGCTCGGCGACTAACTGATTCGGCGCACCCAACGCGTCACGGTGGGACTGGGGTACCTCGCTCAACGAGTACACGCCCGGGCCCACCTCGTCTGGCACGATCACCACGTCGCCTCGCCAGTAGGCCAGGGCCGCAAGCAACACCTCGGCGACCGACGATTTCCCCGATCGGGCGCCTTCGAGCACCAAGGTGATCATGCCCACTCGCTTCGTGCGCCGCGAACAACGGCCCGGTGCACCGCGCGCGCGAGTCGTGATCCCCACACCGAGCGCGGTCCTAGGAACATCTCCTCATCACCACCGAGCGGACACGCAATGCACACGGCGTCCGACGCCGTGCCCGTGCCCGCGATACCCACGTCCCACAGCGCTTGCGCCTTGGCTTCGGTGGCGGTGGTGAGCGCGTTCAAAAGTGCACCCGGCGTCACTCGCACCGGAAGGAACGCCACCACGTTGATGGTGCCCGGCTCAGTGCCGTCATTGACCACTTCAGCGTCACTCGCGGCCCAGGTCGGCTTTCGGACCCCTACCGTGACGTACGCGTCAAGCCCCTTCTCGTGTTCGTGGAGAACCCCGCGTACCGGCACCGCTGTCAACATTGCGACGCCGTCTTCGCGCAGATCAAAATGGCGAGCGATCTGGCGCACGTGATGTTCGACGTCACGTCGCGCGTACTCGTGGGGTACTTGGATATTGAGAATCCAATGACGTGTACCGAGCCCACCACCACTCACCGCGGTTGCCGCGACCAACATGGGTGTGGCGAGACGCCACGAAAGGACGTCCAGCGCCACGCCTCCTTCAAAACGTGAGTGAAGTTTGGGTTGGATCAATATTCAATACCCTTCATGGCTCGGATGCCCTGGTCGTAGGCGTGCTTGACCACCCGCATCTCAGTGACGGTATTGGCGATGTCGATGAGCTGGCTGGGAGCATTTCGACCGGTGATCACCACGTTGGTCTTGCGGGGACGATCTTCGATCACCCGAACCACGTCGTCAACGTCGATCCATCCGTAGTTGATCGCGTAGGTGATCTCATCGAGGATGATCAATTGATAGTCGCCGGAACCGATCTTGGTACGCGCCACCTCCCACGCGTACCGGCCCTTGGCCTCGGTTTCGTCCATATCATTCGATTCCCAGGTGAAGCCGTCGCCGAGCGACTGCCACTCGATGCCCAGATGCAGCGCCAGCTTGTGCTCCCCGGACTGCCATTTGCCACTCTTTAGGAATTGGACAACGCTCACCCGCCATCCGCGGGCCCACGCTCGGCCCATGACACCAAAGGCGGCCGACGACTTCCCCTTGCCATCACCGGTATTGATAAGCACCAATGAATCGGCCCTTCGCAACTCTTGGGGTGTGTCGGGTGCTGTGCGTGGAGCGTGCTCAGTCATGGGAACCTTTCGATTTGGCACGCCGCGGTGTTACGACGATGCCGTTGTGCTCACTGCGTAAAATCTCTACCCTGACGTCGAAATGGCGATTCACCACTTCTTCGACGAGGACCTCCTCGGGAGTGCCGTCAGCGACAACTGCGCCCTGCGAGAGCAGCACCAGTCGCTCGACGAATTGTGCGGCCAACGTCAGGTCGTGCACGGTGCTGATGACCGTGAGGTTGCGCTCAAGACGGAGTTCGTCGACGAGTTCGAGGACTTCAACCCGCCGTCCCACGTCAAGGGCGCTCGTTGGTTCATCGAGCAACAAGATGGGCGCAGATTGAGCGAGCGCTCTAGCGAGAACCAGACGCTGCAATTCACCTCCGGACATCGAATCCAAATGGCGCAGCGCCAAATGGGACATGTCCAGACGGCCGAGCAGCTCGGCGCTGCGGTCTCGATCGTGCGAACTCTCGCCACCCAGGTACCCGTGGTGGGGGGTGCGCCCGAGTGTGACGTAGTCAATGGCTCGCATCTGCGCCGGGAACTGGGGACTCTGGGGTACGTAAGCGACCAGTCGAGCGAAGTCGCGCCGGTGCATCGGACCCGTCTCGTGACCATCGATGCGAATGGTGCCGCGATACTTGACCAAGCGCGCCATGGCGCGAAGCAGTGTGCTCTTGCCTGCGCCATTAGCCCCGATGACGCCCACCCACTCCCCCAGGGCGACATCGAGTGAGACATCTGAGAGAGCCACCGCCCGCTCGTAGACAACGCCCACCTCGCGCAGCTGGACCCCACGCTGTGCAACTGTCTCGCTCTGGGTCATCGAGGGCGCCCTCTCACAGCACGCCATGGTGAGAGCGTCTCGAGCGAAGTACGAGGATGAAGAACGGTCCCCCGATAAAGGCGGTCACGACGCCCAGCGGCACCTCGCCCGGCGCCTCGACCATGCGTGCAAACAAGTCGGCGAGGATGAGGAACGAGGCTCCACTCAAGAGCGATACGGGCATCACGACCCGGTAGCTCGCGTTAGTCGTGAGACGAACGAGGTGGGGAACGATGATCCCGACAAAACCAATGAGTCCCGATACCGACACTGCTGCGGCGGTGCCGAGCGTCGCCGCCGCCACCACCACCAGCCGTACCCGGTTGGGATTTACGCCGAGCGTCAGCGCCTCTTCTTCACCCAGGCGGAGCACGTCGAGCAGACGCCGATGGGAGATCAGAACCACGGCACTCACGACCACGTAGGG
>JABEUQ010000138.1 GCA_013044265.1 Acidimicrobiaceae bacterium | reverse complement strand
CATTTCTTCTCGCTGGCCAACTGGTCCTCCCAGTGCACCCCGGCGGCCCCCGCGTCGATCATCGACATCATCAACTCGTAGGCGTTGAGCGGGCCGCCGAACCCCGCTTCGGCGTCGGCGACGATGGGCACGAGCCAGTCCTTGTCGGCGTTGCCCTCGATGAACTCGATCTGACTCGTGCGCAGCAGCGCGTTGTTGATGCGCCGCACCACCGCGGGCACCGAGTTCGCCGGGTAGAGGCTCTGGTCGGGGTAGGTCTGTCCGCTCAAGTTGGCGTCGGCCGCCACCTGCCAGCCCGAGAGGTAGATGGCCTCGAGCCCGGCGCGCACCTGGGCGACCGCCTGGTTGCCGGTGAGCGCGCCGAGGGCGGCGACCCACTGGGTGGGGTCGCGACGGCTCTCTTGGATCAGTTGCCAGAGTTGCTGCGCGCCGCGCATCGCCAGGGTCTTGTCCTCGCGCACCGGACCGCGCAGGGCGATGACGTCCTTGGCCGAGTAGTCGCGGCGCACGCCCTCCCAGCGCGGGTCGTGGGTCCAGTCGAACTCCAGCTCGTCCTCGCTCTGGCTCTGGTCGCCTGGTTGAAGGCCCCTGGGTAGCTTCTGCATGGTCGTTTCCTCCTCTTTGAGGTATGTCGGTGGGGTCAACATAACAGGGGTAATCGCAAATATGTAGAATTATCTCCACTAATTACGAGAAAGATTGAGTGTTCTTTCGCTAGAACGAAAAAAGTGTATTATTTTCACCATGACACAAGTCCTCACCTCGGAGTCCCACGAAGATGCGTCCATGGCCTTCGCCATCGGACGTCGCATTCGAGAGCGGCGCGTCACGCAAGGTCTCACCGTGACCGACCTGGCGCAGCGCCTCGAACGCGCGCCCTCGCAGATCTCACTGATCGAGAACGGTCGCAAGGAACTCAAGCTCTCCGAGTTGCGACAGATCGCCGCGGCGCTGACCACGACGGTCGAGGCGCTGATGAGCACGGAGCCGCCCAACCCCCGCGCGGCCCTGGAGATCGCCCTGGACCGGGCGCAGCGCGGCAGCGTCTTCTCCTCCTTGAACATCCCGAGTCTGGCGATTCGTAAGTCGTTGAGCGACGACGCCATCGCCACGATCCTGGCGTTGCACGCCGAGATCCAACGACTCCACCACGAACGCGCCGCCACGCCGGAGATCGCGCGCCAGGCCAACACCGCGCTGCGCCTGGACCAGCGGCGTCGCAACAACTACTTCGCCCACCTCGAGGTGATGGCCCAGGACCTGTTGCGCCTCGTCGATCACCACGGCGGACCCTTGTCGCAACGCAGTGCGAGCGAGTTGGCCCAGCACCTGGGTTTCACGCTGCACTACGTGGGGGACTTCCCGACGTCGACGCGCAGCATCACCGACCATCGCCACGGACGGATCTACCTGCCCGCCACCGCGCGCGGGATCGATCCGCGCTCGGCGCTCCTGCAGGCCCTGGCCACGCACGTGCTGGAGATGAAGGAGCCTCGGGACTACGAGGAGCTGCTGCGTCAGCGCGTCGAGACCAATTATCTGGCCGGGGCGCTCCTCATGCCCGAGGCCAGCGCCGTCGCGTACCTCAGCACCGCCAAGGCGGCCCGGGAATTGTCGGTGGAGGACCTGCGCGATGCGTTCGCCGTGCCCTACGAGACCGCGGCGCACCGCTTCACCAACCTCGCGACGCATCACCTGGACATCCCCGTGCACTTCTTGAAGGTGCACGACAGCGGCATCATCTCCAAGGCCTACGAGAACGACAACGTCGTCTTTCCCACTGACGTCTTGGGCTCCGTCGAGGGACAGATCGTCTGTCGCTGGTGGGCGGCGCGCCAGGTGTTCACGATGGAGGACCGCCTGACCCCCTACCACCAGTACTCCGACAAGCCGGCCGGGACGTACTGGTGCACCTCCAGTATCCAGGTGGCCCCCACCGGGGTGTTCTCCGTGAGCGTGGGAACCACGTTCGAAGACGCCCGGTGGTTCCGGGGTCGCGACACCAAGCGGCGATTCAAGTCCACGTGCCCCGACGAGACGTGCTGTCGTCGACCATCGCCGCAGTTGGCGAGCCGCTGGGACGGCATGGCCTGGCCCAGCGCGCAACTCAATTCGTCGCTGCTCGCGGCGATCCCGACCGGAACGTTCACCGGCGTGGACCGCGTGGGGATCTACGAGTTCTTGGAGCGCCAGACCCCCGGCGTCGACGCCTGAGACTCTCTGGCCACGCGCGGCGGCGGTGACGACGCGCGTCGCGTCCGCGCGTCGCGCGTCGAGCCCCCGGGGCGGGCACCGTGGCGGTGACGGTGACCGGTCCCTGGCATTACGACGCGCGGGTCCGTGAAATCACGGCTGTCGTGGCACCTACCACGCACGCATCATTGACGGAGTCGTGCGTGGAGGTGTGGTGATGTCGAGTGTCGTTGTGTCGCGCCGCGAGGCGCCCCGAGGCGAGGTGCGCCGAAGTGAGGGGTCGGTGTCACTCGGTGACGTGGTCACGCCGACGCGCCTCGCGGCGCGCCGGCGCGCGCTACAAGTCGCCCTCGCCGTGGTGTGGCTCGTGGACGCCGCACTCCAATTCCAGCCCTCCATGTTCTCCGCGTCCTTCGTCACCTCCGCGCTCGAACCGGCGGCGTCGGGCACGCCCGGCCTCGTCGCTCGACCGATGCTCTGGGCCGACCATCTCATGGTGCACCACATCGCGTGGTACAACGCCCTCTTCGCGCTCATCCAGCTCCTCATCGGGCTCGGCCTGCTGTGGCGTCGCACGGTGCGCCT
>JABEUQ010000137.1 GCA_013044265.1 Acidimicrobiaceae bacterium | reverse complement strand
TGCGTCGGTGCTGCGGACACCGTCCAAGAACTTGAGGAATTAATGCGTGAGGCCATCGAGTTTCACATCGAAGGAATGCGATTGCATGGCGAGGAAGTGCCTCCGCCGCGCTCAAGGGCCGCTTCTATTAAGGTTTCATCGTAAAAGGCGATCCGGGCTTGTCGATAGTCCGTAGATAAATGTGTATCGACTGAGTCTCCAGAACGCAAGACCTCGTGCGACCGTTGGGAGTCGTGAAGGTACGAGACGTCATAGAGGCTATTCAAATTGAAGGCTGGTATCAGGTTCGCCAAACTGGTAGTCACCGACAGTTTCACCATTCAACAAATGGAGGTTGCGTCACTGTGGCGGGCCATCAGAGTCGTGATCTGCCGGATTGGATTGTGAATAGCATTTTGTAGCAGGCGGAAATAAGTCGGAGGAAGAAATGACCGAATATACGATCATCATCGAAGACGCCGGCTCTAACATCGCGGCCTACGCTCCAGACGTTCCGGGCTGCGTCGCGGCGGGCGAAACTGCCGATGAGACCTTGCAGTTGATGGAGGAGGCCCTTGCATTGCACATCGAGATGCTTCGTGACATGGGCGAGCCGATTCCGGAGCCTCATGTTCGAGCCGCCGTGGTCCAAATCGCGTCCTGAGCGAAAGGGGCCATGTTGAGAAGTGACGTGGTCATCGTGCGCGAGGATGACCCTCGTTGCACCGAACTCGAGGTCAAAGGGTACGAAGTTATTGGATACTCGTGGGGCGCGAACCTTAGCCTTGACGATTCGAGTGACCTCACAATGTTTGACGAACGCGTACGACGGGTGCGCAATGAAGGTTTCTCCTTCGACAAACGCGGTGGGTGATGGCGCGCGGCAAATACGCCCCACCCGAGTTCTGAACCGAAGTATCTCCTACGCGCCGACTTCTGGTGGCGTGTCGGTTGACGCTTCGTCGGGGGTGTGCCCTCGAAGCCAAGTTTCTGCTGAGCTGGTCTGACCTCCACGTCCAGTACCGGAGTGTGCCCCCGCCAGGCCACGACGGGCCAGGTTGATAGCCGCGTTGAGGTCGCGGTCGAGAATGAGACCACAGGCCCCACAGTGATACGTCCGTTCGCCGAGGGACAGCTTGGCTTTCACTGCCCCACTTCGACTGCAGGTTTTTGATGACGGGTAGAAGCGCCCAGCCTTGATAAGCGCAGAACCGTACCACTTCGTCTTGTACTCGAGTTGGCGGGTGAACTCGCCCCAACTGGCGTCGGCGATGTGCTGGGCGAGAGAGCGGTTCTTCACCATGCCCTTGATGTTGAGATCCTCCACGACGATGATGTCGTAGTTCTTCGCGAGCATCGACGTCGCCAACGTAGACGAGGTTCCTGCGAGAGTTGGCGACACTGGCGTGGACCTTCTGGACGCGAGCGTTGGCTCGCCGCCAGCGCTTCGAAGGAGCGACAACCGTGCGAGGACCCTGTCGGCGCGAAGCGACGCGTTGGGCGTGGACGATCCGCCTAGCAGCGGTGGCGGTGTGGCGGAGATTGGCGACTCTGAGCACGTGCTCGCCCTCAGGGGTGGCCCCGGTGCAGAGAGTGCTGAGCCCGACGTCGATGCCGATAACTTGGTGAGCCTACCCATCGCCCTGAGACGAGCGCTGCGTACCCAGGACTCACACTGCGTTCCTCGACCAACGACGAGATTCGAACCAGACCCGGGGTTCGAGGACACTGCACTGGGTGACGTTTGTCACTCGGATTGGCCGCGCC
This sequence comes from Acidimicrobiaceae bacterium, assembly GCA_013044265.1. GTDB lineage: Bacteria > Actinomycetota > Acidimicrobiia > Acidimicrobiales > RAAP-2 > RAAP-2. The sequence continues at coordinate 1,627 of JABEUQ010000137.1, read as the reverse complement.
ATGTGGCGCGGGGCGTGATTGCAGGCGCTCTCGTCAGATGGATCACGCGCTCTTGGCTAGGTTTTGTTGATGGACAACAGCGAAATGGGATTGTCTCTCGGCAATCAACGCGAGGCGGCACTAGACCGTACTGCGCAACACGTATTACACGCGTGGAAGGAATTCGACACCGCTCGCGAGCGCGAGTCGATTCCCAGCGAATCCTTGCGGCTGTTATTGAACTCGCCACTGCCTAGTGTGGGTAGCGACGTTCTCGATGTCATCGACCAGGCCGTCGAGATACTGGACTCGTCCCTCGCTCAGTCGCGCCCCCGATACTTTGCGTTCATAGGTTCCAGCGGACTCGAGGTTGGGGCACTTGCGGATTTGTTGGCTCACTCGTATGACACCAATCTTGCGGTGGACGCAGGCGCGGCGACCGAACTCGAGTGGCAGTCCGTGAGTTGGTTAGCTCAATTCATCGGATACCCGGCGCAAACTGGGACATTCACGAGCGGCGGAACAATATCCAATATCACCGCACTCGCCTCAGCCCGCGAAGCGGCGATTCCGGGGGCACGCGAGCGCGGGCTCGGAGGTTTTCATCCCACTCTCTATTGTTCCACCGAGGCGCACTACTCCATCACGAGGGCCGCGGAAGTTCTCGGAATCGGTGCAACCAATGTGCGCGTAGTCGACATCGATGCACAGCGACGGATGCGTCCCGACGTGCTGCGCGAATTGCTCCAACGTGACATGGACAATGGCTGTACGCCCGTGGCGATTGTGGCCACGACGGGCACGACCCTGACGGGAGCGGTTGACCCGATTGAACAGTTGGCTGACATCGCAGAGGAGTTTGGCGTATGGCTCCACGTTGACGGGGCCTACGGGGTGCCGGCCGCCGCAGTCACCAGTCGGGCGTACTTGTTTGCCGGACTCGATCGAGTGAACTCGGTCACGGTCGATTGTCACAAGTGGATGTTCGTGCCCAAGGCGTGTAGTGCGGTTCTCGTGCGTGATGCCGCCTCGTTGGCGAGTGTCTTCTCGCACGACGAGGCTTATATGCCTCACGCGGGAGGGCACTACAACGCAGTGGATATCACGCTGGAGTACTCGCGACCCTTTCGAGCCCTCAAACTTTGGATGCTCTTCTCAACGCACGGTGCGTCCGCGGTACGAGAGGCAATAGAGAGAAACTGCGACCAAGCTCAGATGCTCTTCGATTGGATGCAGCGCCGGCCACTGTTTGAGACTCTGAGTAGCCGTCCGCAACTTTCCATCGTTCCATTGCGAGTCGTCGTCGAAGGGTGTACGGACCGCGACCTCCACAACGATGCTTTGTGCTCGGCAATCCAGCGCGATGGCCGCGTCTACGTTTCTCCAGCTACCATCGATGGTCACGTGTGGCTGCGGCCATGTTTTACGAATTTTCGTACAACCTCTGGTGACGTGGCAGCACTCCTCGACGTCGCGGAGGAGCTCGGAGCAGTCTGTCGAACATTGCATAGCTGACTTGAGAACTACGAGGGGCATCGAGTTCATGTTTCTTAGCCTGGATCCACCGCGCGGGTGAAGCAGTCGACGAATTCGAAGCCGAAACCTCAGACTCAGCCGTGGCTTTCTGATGCTCGGGCGTTTGTCCGTC
>JABEUQ010000136.1 GCA_013044265.1 Acidimicrobiaceae bacterium | reverse complement strand
TTGTCCCAAAGCACTCGTAAATGTGGCAATGCCACAAGCCGTAGGTGGTGCGGAACTCACCAAACCCCACTTAATGTTATTTCTATTCACCTTCAACTTCTCTCTTGTAGTTGCATCAGTGTGGACATGGTTGGTTCAACGGAGGGCGCTTTCGTGTCCGTCCAGCTATTGCGTTCGAACTCAGCATCATTCGACCAGTGATCGCCCCCGCGGAAACTGACCGCCGCGACACCCGTGTCCCAGAAGCATCCACTCGGCGTCTCGTCTTGACCTAACGGACCGCTGCAATGGGAGTGAATGTTCAGACTCGTCACCGGCCCGTGACGTCGAACGAGTTGGACATCACGCGATTACCAAAACTCAAATAAGTACAGCGGACAGGCACTGATCTGCCGGAGCGGCGCAGAAGGGCCCAGTTGGAGAGGACTACGAAAATCCCCTTCGTTTCCAAAATTTCGCATTGTGACATCGCAACAGGGTCGCGCGAAGAGTGAAACCACATCTCACTACCTCCATGAAAATGGAGGCGTCGAGCCCGAACGAGCGACAATCGTCTAGATCGTCCGACCCGAACCTGGCGTCTCTAGCGTGAACAAATTTCTCGCTGCGCCAGAGTCTACTCGGCAATTACAAATACTGTTCAACGCGACTCGGGCCGTGGGTCAATTTGACGCTCAATGCGAATACGCTCACACGAATGCGACGATGATCTCGCACACCGCCGGGCAATAAACTTTAATAGGTCGCACTATCCGTTCTTCTTCAAGGCATCGCGCACTCGAATAGCGGCTTGTTTCACTTGACTCTTCACCTCTTCGACTTGATCCTTGGCGGGCATGTCCTGATCCCCCAGTGCCTTACCCGTTGACTTAAGCACCTTGTCTCCAACGATCTTCAATTGACTCTTCACCTCTTCGACTTGATCCTTGGCGGGCATGTCCTCATCTCCCAGTGCCTTACCCGTTGCTTTCTCCATTTTTCCCAGTGATGTCTGCATCAAGTCCTTCGCTTTGTCCTTCATCGACATATCAAACTCCTCGCATCTCTAGTCCTACTACCATCACCCCAGATCGCGATGTGACCGGACCACCGATCGACCAGAGAAACATCGCACTGACGCTGTTTCGTTGTCCCACCTCATTCATGCTCCACCGATGCGAACCACGCCCGAGCGCCGTATCTGGCGCATACATCGAGCGACTCACAATCAGCGGCTCACTCCACTGGGTGCTTCTCAACTCAACCATCTCGCTCTCCCTTCACGTAGCCACTATGAGCTCGTTTGAAGGATGCTGGGTCTCGGCGTCCTAGTAGGGACGTTATCACTGACCCCGGTCCGTTCATCAGATCAATATCGTGAGAATTCACTTCAATTCCTCGCACTGCCTCTGAAATCCAAGCCAACGAGAAGTGACCAGACAACGTCATCGTGAAACTTCCGCGGCTATAGGGTCACCCTAAGGGATGACACAGAGTCTTGCCACCACCGAGAGAAGGAAATCGACGATGTCGTATTGCACGCCGTCTCTTTATCTACGCGAGACTTTGCCTCACCAGAGAAGATTACGCCCTTGAAAGTCGGACGAACGCAGATTCGAAGGTACCGTGATTCTCCAAACGTCTTCTCTCAGGAGCTTTTTGAAGGTCTGCCCTTTCGCTATAACTATCTCGCTGCAGTACTCTCCTTCGGGCAAGACCGTCGATGGCGATCTGCAATGGTAGATCGAGTGGTCGGTTCTCAGCCCCAATTGATTCTGGACGTAGCGTGTGGACCCGGCGCAGTCACCCGACGACTGGCCCGAATGACTTCTGCGCATATCATTGGTCTTGACCTCAGCGCGACAATGCTGGCCCAGGGCCAACGCGATATGGCTCACTCCTTTCTGGATGATCGAGTTTCCCTTGTTCGCGCACGCGCCGAAGAACTCCCTTTTGGTGATGCCACCTTCGATGCGCTTACCTTCACGTACCTACTGCGTTACGTCTCGGATCCCGCCGAGACTCTTCGCGACATGGCCCGCGTCGTGAAACCTGGCGGCCCAATTTCGTCGCTCGAATTCGCAGTCCCCTCGCAACGGTGGTGGCATATCGCCTGGTGGATATACACACGTGTGCTGCTACCTGTTGGTGGTCTCGTTCTCGGAGGACGTCACTGGTTCGACGCGGGCCGATTCCTTGGCCCCTCCATCTCCCAGCATTACCAGCAGTACTCGCTCGAATGGACACGCGAGGCATGGCACCGCGCCGGGATTGACCACGTCGAGTTCCGCACCATGAGCCGTGGAGGAGGAGTCATCATCTCCGGATATCGACGCGACAAGTGAGTGAGGGATCCGCTTCATCTTCCTCTGACACTCCCGCGGCGTACTACGCCGCTCCGAGTCTGTTGCGTCGAAAGACGCCACGAGACTGGTGGACAGTCCTACATCCCCCCTACACCTTGTTGCACGTCTCGCTCGTTGTAATTGGTGCGTGTCTCACGGGACCCGTGAGTGGGGGCCGTTTCATCGCTACCCTCGCGGCATTCTTCTTGGCAGTCGGCGTTGGCGCTCACTGCCTAGACGAACTGCACGGACGTCCGCTGCATACGTCATTGCCCACTTGGCAACTCATTCTCGCGTCAGCGCTGGGATTAGGTGGAGCAGTCGCGCTGGGAGTGGTGGGTCTCTTCGTGGTGCGGGGGTGGTTCTTTGCCTTCATCCTCGTGGGACTCATCGCCGCGCTGGGTTACAACCTCGAACTCTTCAATGGTCGACTGCATACTCGTGCTGTAGTCGTACTGAGCTGGGGTGCATTCCCAATTCTGACTGCCTTTTACGCGCAACATCGCACCCTCAGTTTGTCCGCGATCTTCGCTGCAGGCTTCGGCGCCATGTTGACTCTTTTGCAACAGCAACTTTCGACACCAGCTCGTTACTTGCGTCGACGGGTTGTCGCGGTCCACGGCACTTTGGACTTGAGCGACGGGTCGAGTGTTCCTCTCAATAAGGAAGTGCTCCTAGTACCTCTCGAGAGTTCACTTCGGACTTTGTGTCGAGCCGTCCCACTTTTAGCCGTCGGACTCGTCTTGGCGCGTTTCGTCCATGTGTAACGACGGATTGGTCACAAAGAGAACAGCACGTCCTCACCACACCCTTACGAATCAATGTCCATCACTGGGCTACTGGGCCCGCCACTCCACGGATCTCACGTTGTGCGCAGCCGCCAAAGCCAGCCTCACACCATTTGCATCGGCGTCGAGACCATAGACAGGCGTACCCGGCTGTTGACGCCACGAATCATCAATGGATCCCGCGTCGACGGGATCAAACCCGAGGGAATCCACGAGGTCCATCACGATCTTCTTCGCAGTAGCATCGTCACCAGCCACCGGCAGAGCCATGCGATCACTCGCCCCATCGGGTCTTGCCCGCTCGATCAGGTTCGCTGCATAGATGCCGTTGAAGGCCTTCACTACTGGATGGCCAATCTCCTCTGAGACCCACCGACTCTCCGTTGTTCCATCTTCAATGGCGCTGATAAGACCATCGCGTTGCTGGGGATAGTAATTCCCCGTATCGATCACTATCGCGCCTGGGTTGGCCCCGGCGAGAAACCCTGCCGGTAAGTTCGGCACATTCTTCTCTGGAATGGTCACCACCACCACGTCCGCCCCCATCGCTGCTTCAGAAGCGCTGACGGCACGAGCACCGGTCTGTTGAACCAATTCACTGAGAGTCTCTGGTCCACGCGAGTTCGCAACCGCGACGTCATACCCCAAATGAGTCAAACGTCGAGTGAGGTTGCCTCCAATATTACCGGCACCAATAATCCCGATCTTCATGTCATCTCCTTAGTACCCCAATAACAAGGTACTCATTCATTGACCGACCTCAAACGGTGTCGAGCGACATCCTCAAGTGCACACTGCGTACGAGGTATCTACAGTCCTCGATTCAAATTCATTGGCGCATCGCCAGAGGTGACGCGCCAGCCCCTCCTGCATTAGACAAAGTCCCATCTACGTCTGCGGAGTCGCTCACAGCATCGTGGCGAATACTCCGACTCGAGTTTGCGCGCGATCATCAAGAGTTCATCGACTCTGCTGGAACTTTGCGTAAATTACTCCGCTCCCAGCTATCACCGCCGAAAACCTCATCTTTATTGCGACCCATTGGAAGTTCGCACCCCACAGTCCTTAGCTAATGTCGTCATTCGGCACGGCATATATTCCCAGAGTTTAAAGATACAGAAATGGTCGTGCGTCTGGTAGCGAGAGCGAATGTCCATCCACACGTCAAAAGAAGCAGCACAACTGGTAGGTTGAGCGCAGTGTCCCAGTGTGAGGAGATGTTATGGCTCCCAACTGCGGCATAGCGGCGCCTAGTCATAACGGTTGCTCCGATGCTTCGCAACCACTCGAGCTCAAATGAGGTATCCACCGCCCATCACCAGGTTGGCGCTGTCGCGTGCTCGCCGACGTCGACGACGACGACGGTTGGCCACGAGTGTTACCGCACTCGCACTGTTGGCTTTGTTGACGTTCTGGGCGTTGCCCATGATTTCGGGCGGCGCAAACGCCTCATCCAGTGTGCACGTTGCGTCGTCGCCGACTCCAGTCACAAGCACCGTACCTAGGCCACAGCCGCCGCAACACGTGACTAGACCCGCGACGACGTTAGCAGTCGGCGTGAGTGATTGTACTTTCATCGACACCACTCGAGGTGTCATGGACTACTCGACGACACCTGCCTCTCTGCGATCTAATGTCCGCACCCTTCTCACCGAGATTAGATACCCGACGTCTTCTAGGGCAGCTACGACCGTATCCATTCCTGGAGCTACTCCCTTGGCGCGACCTGGGGGCTATCCGATGATCGTGTTCGCCCATGGTTACGACGTTTCACCCGACATCTACTCCGCGTTGCTTAACTCCTGGGTACGGGCGGGATTCGTCGTTGTTGCTCCATTCTTTCCCGACGAAAAAGCATCCGCCGTCATCGCTCAGCAC
>JABEUQ010000135.1 GCA_013044265.1 Acidimicrobiaceae bacterium | reverse complement strand
GGGCGACCCCATTGATGAGGACGCGTCTACCTACTCCCAAAAGAACGTTGACGGCATGCTCTGGATCATCTCGGAGGTACTGCTCTACGCGTACACGACGGGTGCTCCCGTCACCGTCGTGCAGAGCAAGAGTGACGTGAAACCCGCAATCACCAGCGGCATGTCCGCGATGAAGCCCCGCAAGCGTCCCAAGCGCAAGGCGCGACTCGTGTCATTTCTCGAGGCCCGAGCGCTCGCCGGCGAACTCCACGTCATCCACCAACTGGTGCTGTGGCTCTTGCGCGTGGCGGGCCTTCGCATCAGCGAGGCCTATGGCCTGCTGATCTCGAATTTCGTCTTCGACGGCGAGTGGGGTTACCTGCTGATTGACGCCATGGGCGGACGCGCCTTCGACACCCGCAACGACGACGAATGCGTCGTCACCTCTCGCCGCGTAGAGACAACGAAGACCAATGCCGGGTATCGCCTCATCGCGCTGCCGCACTCGCTGACCAGCCTCATCCTGCACGTCATCGACGTCTTTGCCACCGACCCGCTCACGGGGGAGATCGATGGCTCCATGCGGCTCATACCGACGATCCAGGCTGAGGAAGGTGGTCCTGATGGGTTCCGCTCCGCCTTGGCAGCAGCCAGCTGCAGTCTCGGCGGAGGTGTGAACGAAGAGGACCTCGTGATCCCTCACGATATGCGCAAGGGCTATGCCACCGATCTCGCGTGGACGCCCCAACTCGACGCCATCGTGAAGCGACGAGCCATGGGCCACCGCGGGGGACTGGACGTCTTCGATCTCGTGTACACCCTCGACGACCGTCTCTGCGAAGCGATGAAGCCTGCAGCCGAGGCGGTCGAGGCGGAGATTGCCAAATCCATCCGCACGCTCGTGGTGCCGACGACGCGGCGCCCGCGGTACGGTCGAGACTTCGAGCCCTCGTCGCGCGCGGCGCGCGCCGCCGCGCTCGCCGAAATCGGCTGGCAGGTCAGCACGCTGGAGGAGGGGTGGGTCGGCGCCGCCGAAGCGGCCGCCATCTTGTCGATGGCGGTGACCGCCACAAGACGACTGTTCCCTGACCAGATTCCTGCGGTTAAGCAGGATGGCCAGTGGCGAGCGCGCTTGGCGGACGTTGAGGCGTATCGTGATCGCCTCGCGGGCTGGGTGCGGATCGAGGACGTCGCAGAGAGAGTCGGTGCTACGTACCACCAGGTGTACGCGACGGTCAAACGTCTCGCGCTGGAGCTGACGACCGACGACCACACCCGACAGGTGCTGTTGACCGTGGAGCAGGCTGAAGACGTCGTTCGCGAGTATTCACGGATCGAAGAGCTCCGACGTCGCTCGATGACTGTTACTGAAGTTGCCCGCTTGCTCCACGCGAGCCACAGCTCGATCGGCCTGTGGATCGCGGGAGGCAAGCTCATCGCCGATGCCGAGTCGGACGGCTCCCGCCGGCGCTTCATCACTCGAGCGTCGGTGCAAGTCGAGTTGGACAGACGGGGGATGAAACGACGTGACATCGTCTCGGCCGCCGAGCTAAAGGAGTGGAGCGGTCTCGACGACGCGGGCACCCGTGCGCTGGTTGCGCAGGGCGTACTGCAGAGAGGACCCCACGGCGGCTACACGACGGAGTCGGTGGAGCACTGGATGACGGGCTATCGCCCAGACCTTCTCGCCAGCGGTCTCGTCCGCTACGAGTGACCCAGGGTGACGGGCTCGTCCGCAGAAGCTCAACGCGGTCCTAGGTCGCCACTGACGCCGCGACTTCTCAGAGATCAACGAACTCGAGGACGTTCGCGTCCAGCTCCTTGAGTCGCTCTGTCATCGATGGAGCAGGGATGTTCTCTCTGCAAGAAGTCCGGGAGTGACGTGATTGCGCCATTGCTCCAGGCACGGACAGTCGTGGTCATGGATAACTCGAACTCGACTACCACCGAGTCAGCACTGTTCGCATCGTGCGAGGTCGCCGACGCCGTTGACGCGCTTCTGGCGGGGGGACAATCCGCAGTCCGAAAGGCAATGTTTACACGGACTTTCGCGAATAGTTTTGGCACTTTTTCCAGGGAGAACTCAGTCTTGGAGAAGTCACACCCACCAGTCATCGTTGACGTTGATGCCAAAAGTTTCCAAGTCCCCACCAACCGGTCCGCACCTTCTCGAAGTGATGGAGCTGAACGACCTGCGACGCGCCCAGTGCGTCGAGGCGTGGGCCACGTTGGCCCGCGCCGGACTCAAGATTCCAGCCACCAAGAAGGAGAGAGCAAATGAGAATGAATGATGACGTCTTTGACTTGGAGGGCGACGAGACGGTCCTTGATGGAACTTCCCAGCGAACGGCAAGCGGTGTTGCGAGACAGATCCCCCGGCTCGACGAGCGGATTGGCAATCTCGTGGTCGTTCGCGAGTCTGCGGTCTATGACCACATCTTGATGGAGGGCTGCATTCAGCACACCCTCAGCTACTGCAAATCTGTACCTGGTTACGAGACTGCACGCACGATTGGTCTCGACCCTCTATTGAGCCCATCAAGTGTGCCAGGCAACGTGACGACGATCCCGCTCTCGCACCGAAAGACCAAGGCGGTGCTCTGGTCGGCGGACGGGACGGCCTTCCTCTACTCTGAGGCGTCTGCCGCTGCCACTGACGAAAGAGGGGATAACCATTGGACGGTGATCCTCAACACGGTGCTCGAGCGGCTACGGCCCCAGCGCGTTCACGCGGTGGCGCTGTCGCGATTGGTTCGGTCTTTCTCGCAGTCGGGCCTCGTGCAGCACGCAGTGGCGTCCCATGTCGACGAGGTGATTGCGGGCGGTACGACAATCCGTATGGCCGAGGGCGGCGACGGCAGCGGCCACCTACTGTGGGCGACCTTGACCACAATCAGCGCTAGCGAACGGAATCTGATCGTCCAGCGGCTGACCGCCGGCGTCGTCGCGAAGTACCGACGGGGGCAATGGGTGCGCGGTCGGGCGAGCCAGCCTCTCGGCTACGTGCTCGATCCCGAAACGAAGAACCTGGATCTTGACGAGAGCCAGCAGACCAACGTTGCCTTGGCGTGGACGTTGCTTGCCGACCCGTCGGTCACGGCCGAGAAGTTCGTGAGGATCCTCGCCGACGCAGGTGTCACGACGCCAGCGATGTTGCGCCGCGGAGATGACAAGACAGTGGGCGACATGAGTGATCCGCAGTCCTTCATTAATCACCTGCTTCGCTACGCCGACCTGTACCGCACAGGGTGTCACGTCCAGCGCTTGAAGAACCCCTTCCCCGGTGCCGAGCACATCTCCACTCTCCCCGTCCAGCCGACCTTGACGAAGGCTTATCCGCACGGACACCTCGAGTTCGACTACGACTGGGGGTTGCCCAAGGGCGGTTGGGTGGATGATGAGGTCATTGCGACTGCCCTCGAGGTGCGCCAAAGGCCGCGTGAGCGTCAGGGAGGTCGATCCCACCAACGGGTGGCCCCACTCACCGGACTCCAGTGGACCCAGGGAGGCCTTCACTATCTTCTTCAAGGTATGGACGCCGAGCACTACGAATTACGCGTGCGTAGCGGAGGAGATTCGTGAGTGGTGCGTGGCACACCGGTAGCTCCGCCAATGGCCAGAAGCTGGCAGTTATTGACCGTCGTGAACTTCACGAGGCGATCGTTCGCGCGAGCGCCACAGCTTTCCGCAGCGGCGTGCCGGCCGTGCGCCTCGACGGTCTGGCGGCCCTTGACGCAAGCAATCGTCTCGTCATGGTCGACCGTAGCCAGGCCCGACGCGAGAGTCTGAAGGCCCGTCTCGCCGAGGAGCGTCGGATCGCGAAACGTCTACGTTTGCGCGCAGCTGGCGAAGAGGATGGAGGGGTCGCGGACGAATACCGCGACGACGCTCGAGAGCACACACTAGCGGCGAAGGTCCTCGAAACCGAACTGGCCCAAGCCGAGTCGGCGCAGCGGGAGTTGAGCCTCCCTGAACGATTCTCAGGCGAGGTGGAGTTCCTTCTTGCGGGAATCCGTGCCTTGCTCGATCCGAGTGGTGCCGTGGACCGAGACGTGGCAGAGGCTCTGGACAAGGTTCTTGACAACTTGCAGGTCTGGGAAGCCAGTGATCACCGCATTGCGTTCTCGTTCAACTGGCTGATCCCCGCCAACGGCACCGTTGCGCGGTTCGGTCCAATTACCGGCTCCGTCGATCGGTTGGGGCGCTTGATGACTCCAGCGGAGCGTGGCTCGATTGAGGCCGGTGGAATCGATCGACGGACTCGACGTGTGCTGGTTCATGAACTCGGGAAGTCGGGCCTCAACTACGCCATTGCCCGGGCGGTCAGCATCTGCCCCTTCCCCCAACTAGCTGAGGCCCTGTTGGGGGGAGAGCCAAATTGGCCAGGAGTGGACGACGAGTTCGACCACCACGAATTCAATGAGTACCTTCGTCAGCGATACGACTCACTCATTGGTTGGGCAAAAGGTGTCTACTGCCAGACCAACCCCAAGCGCCAGGCGTTGGCCGACGTGGTTGCCGCTATGGGGGGAGAGGCACGGGTTGACCAGGTCCGTGTGGTTGCGCGCGAGTTAGGAGTGAAGGACACTGACCTGCTCCCTATGACGCTGCCGAGGATCCGGGCCACGACGCCGACGTGGGAGCCGTCTGTTCGCCGTCTCGGGGTGTGGGACTGCTCGACCACCGTCGAGGCGAACTCGATGGCCTCAATCTGGTGTGGTACCTGTAACGCACCGGCGACGGCCGTCGTGCGAGTTCCTGAAGTTCCCGGATCGCTCCTGTGTCGAACGTGTTGCCGGAGCCCCTTTGAGCCTGAACGGGTCTTTCCCTCGGTCTACCTGAACCTGGCGCTAGTACCGACTGCGATTCCAGAGGAACTCCTGGAGCGCGCCAAGAACCTGGCAACAGGGACTATCAAGAAGGGACGCGCGGCATGGAACGAACGCCAAGCAGCTGAAGCCGCTTTCGCACTTCGGTCATGATGCGGTTGGTGGCAACCCCGGCCTTGCTTGTCTCACGTGACCAGGCGGCGAGAAGTTCAACCTCAATTGCGACAGACGCCGCTCTTGAACGGCAGGAGTCTCCAACGAGGTTGCCACCGGGTCGCTCGCTAACGCTGTACAGCTTCGCGCTAGGAAGTCAGGTAGCACCGAAAGCAAGTGAAGGATGGATCTCACTGTCGCGTGCTGGTGTGTGTCTTGTGTGGCAACATCAGACCACGCGACGGGCGAGATCGCCCGTAATTCAATGGCAACTGGTGACGCCAGCCCCTACCAGACGTCACTGGGCGCGCGGGCCCAACTGGGTTATTGCCCGGTTGCGTGGTCTCGGGTGGACAGTGTGAGTCGGGGGGGCATCAGCGATCATGGCGCCTACTCTCCCGGTGGAATGGGCGGAGGCACGGACCTGTGTTTGTGCACCACGGTCTGACGCGAGGTGGTGCTTCGGTGGCGAACCCACATTGGTCGAATTCGCGAATCCTCCGTCCAGCCAATAGTCCTGGTTAGTGCGGGGCGACGGGAACAGAAACTCGAACACCGAGGCTCTGGCTAGCGACTCGGCGCTGACGTTCCCGGAGGACTGTTCGACCGACTGCATCGCCGGCATCGAGCTCAGGTTGGCTCCGGGCGTGCACCGCGGTGTCCGATGTCCCGAATCTGGCGCCTGGCCACTGCTGGAGCTCGCCGGCGCTCACTGGACGCGCCGTGCTCGGACGCGCTGCCCTTCCGAAGACACTCTGCGCTAGCGCTCCTCGAATGACTGTTGACTGAACCCTAGGGTGTTGCCGTTTTCGCTCACGACGCGCACAACTCCGTCGGAGAAGCCCTCGGTACTCGACGCCTCGATCTCCAACGTGAGGGTTACGGTGACACCGCGCAGCGACGCGCTCACGAGGTGAGCGATCACCTCCTGGTAGATCTGGGTCACCTTGCTGGCGCGCTCGGGATCGAGGTGAACGGTGGCGTGATAGCGACGGGGTCGGGACAGCACAGACTGTGCCGGCGCCGAGTCCTCGCCGCCTTGTCCCACGGGCAAGATGTCTGTTTCGCCTGTCGCCTCCGTGGCCACAGAGGTGGCCAGCACGTCACGCTCGAGTTGAGCTGCAGCGACGTCCGCCCGCACAACCAGACCCGGATCGCTCTCGTGGATCGTGAGTGACTCGCCCCCGCGCAGTCCGAGGAAACGCTGAGTGGTTCCGTCGTAGCTCTCAGCGTACGCAAACGTGTCGGTCTGCCACATGAGTTGACTGACGCCAGACTCGATGGCACGATGCAAGACACTCGGGTCGCTCAACCGCGTGAGGTACGGGTAGCTCGCGAAGTACTCCACTAGTTTGGCGATGGGCACCGAATTCGTTTCCGATGACCACAGGGGCACGCCATCGAGCTCTTGACGCAGCGTGGTCGCACCGAGAACGGGGGCGAGGAGTCCGTCTCCTACCAACTTGCGCTTGGCGCGAGTGTCGAGCGTGCCCGAGGTGGTGAGTCGATGGGCTGCGAAGACGAGAGGGTGCTTCGGACTAGCCTGCGTCGGCACGATGAGCCAGCAGTACGTTTCGGGTAGTTGTACGTCTAGACGGTGGTTGGCCGCCTCGCGTTGGGCCTCTGCCTGGCGAACCTGGGAAGGAGTGAGGTTGAGCGCCTCGCGGTCGTTAAGTACTTCAAACCAGGCGAGGTAGTCACAGATCGCCACCTTCAGGTCGTCGTAGCGGGCTTGATCGGGCGCCAGGAAAACGAGAGCGTTGCGATACGTGCGCGGGGCAGTTCCGCGCGACTCCACCAGGTCACGAGCTCGGCGTTGGGCAGGACTCTCATCGTCGGGCGTTCTTAGGTAGGCGTCCTCGGGCCGAAGAGTGACGAGACGCGTTGCCAGCAGGTCGGGGATATCGGCGCCGCCGTCGGGCAGGTGATGGACGCCCGCGAACTCATTACCCGTCGACCCCACGAGGCGGGCTCGGAGTTCTCGGTAGATCTCGTCGGGCTGATCGCGCTGGAGTCGAAGCGAGCGATCGGTAACCAGTTTGGTCACGGTCGGCTGAGTGTCGAACCAGTAGCGCGCCTGGTCGTTGTACAGGTACGTCGCGGAATGCGTGAGGCGACGAAGTGCGTCGGTGATCTTCGCCGGTGGCTCACCGGGCATCACTGCACCGAGTCGCACCTGACGGTCGTCTATGCCGCGGTTGGCCGCCTGCGTGGTCGGGGCAGTCGCGAGAAAGATCGTACGGCTCACGCGGCGCGCGGCGAGATAACGCCCGAACTCGGGTGTTGCATCGAGTCGCACTGGCAATGAGGCAGGTCCGTCAACGTCAGCGTCGATGATGGGATTCCAGTTATCAGGCAAGTAGCGAGTGAGTTCACTGCGCACCGCATCGTGATCAAGGGGTAGGTGAGCAGGAAGGATTAGCGGGTCGCGATTGCCGTTCGCCCAGAGGGCGTGAATGACGGCGGCCATCAGACGAAGTACACCACGAGTGCGCTGGAACTTGGGCAACGTCGACCAGTCGCCGTAGAGGTGGTCGAAGACCTCAGGGTGGATGGGGTAAGCGTCGCGCAAGCGCTTCTCATATTCGGGGAACCCACACTCAGTCGGGAACGCCTCGGGATTGGTCTTGTAAAGCTTTCCGAAGGCGGCGGCCACCGCGTCGCGAGCAACGAACTGCTCGCGCTCCGTGAGCGGGCTGAAGAGTCGGCGTCGTACAATTTCAAAGCTCTCTTCAGCGTTGGCCGGGCGCCACGAGGTCTCGACGCGGCCAACGGCGTTGCGTAGACGAGCAAGTGCCGAACGTCCTCGCTCACCGCCGACCTCAATATCCTCGTTTGCGCTTGAACCGGTGTCTGATGCGGGTAGTGAGACGACGAGGAGACATGTGTCCGCCGCGCTCGCGGCCTCGGTGAGGGCTTGGGCAAACGTAAACTGCGTGTCGAAGTTACCGCCGGTGAGGTCGAAGTCGTCGTGGAGTTGACGCGCGTAGGCGACCCACTCGTCGACGAGAATGACACACGGGCCGTAGGCATTCATGAGAGTGCGCAACACGTCACCGGGACTGGTGGCGTGCTCGTCGTCTTCGGCGACGAGTGCGTATGCTTCGGCACCGCCAAGCTGGTAGGCGAGTTCGCCCCAGAGGGTTCGTACCGTTGTGCCGTCGGGTTTGACCAAGGGTGTCGCCGGAGAGATCTTGGTGCCCACGAGCACGACTCGTCGCGCCAGCGGAAGGGTGTCGAAGCCTTCTTCCTTCACGATCTCTTCGATCCCGGGTAATGACGACGCTTCGGCCCCCGAGACCAAGTGGTAGAGGGCGAGCATCGAGTGGGTCTTACCCCCTCCGAAGTTGGTCTGCAACTGGATTACGGGATCCCCACCCTTGCCCGACAGACGCTGTAGTGCGCCACGGAGCAACGCCCGCAAACTCTCGGTCAAGTAGGTGCGGGCGAAGAACTCTCGAGGATCCTGGTACTCCGAAGAAGCACCGCCGAGATAGACCTGCCAAAGGTCGGCCGCGAACTCGGCGTTCTGGTAGACACCTCTGGCGACGTCGTCGTGGGGGGCTACGACATCACGCCACGGCGGTAACTGCACTGATCCCTGAGACGAGACAGTCGCCTCGGTCGCCTTCTTGCGTTCAGTCCGGGACTGCTCCTCGTGACGCAGGCGCAGGAGTTCGGCCTTGGAGCGAGCGATTTCATCCGCCTGCTCTGCCGCCGAGACCGCGTTGAGGAGCCGTTCGGCCGAATCGAGCGCACGATAGGTGTCATCGAAACTGAACGTCTGCTGATGGGCCGCATTATTGCGGACATTGCGCAGTTCGGAGACGAGGCTACGTTCACTGTGTCCGAGCGGTGTGTGAAACACCGACTGCCACGTGTCCCACATGGCCTTGAGCAACGTTCCCGTGTCCCACTCGTGGGGGGGCTTTCCTCGATTGATCCGGTCGTCGGGGAGGTATCGCTCAGCGAGGGTCGTGACGTCGACCTTGCTCACACGCAGTAGCTCGCGTTCGACGAATGGTCCGAGGCCATCACGTAGAAGGTCGAGGGTTCGATTGATGCGATCGCGATTGGTCGTAGCCATGGGTTGCCTTAGAACAGTTGGTTGGGACTTGGGGCTGGTGGAGCTGTACCGGCCTGGACTTGAATCTCGGTCCAGCTCTGGACCAGACCGTTGTACAACAGTGCTTCACTGGCGCGACCGGCTCGTTCGGCCACCACGTAGAGCCGGTAGGCGAGCTCGCGTGCTGTCGTTGCATCGGAACCGAGCGAACTGAGAAGGGAGCCGGCACCTGCTTCTCCATCCTCGCCCAAAACGCGAATCAGATGATGGAGCAGCTCCCAGGTCGAGCGTCGTGTGTCCTTGACTGGATCCCACTCTGGAGAGAGCTCAGTTGGTTTCAACAGTCGGACTCTTCCTCTTGAGGAGTGGATAATGCCACTAGAGGCAATGCCCGCAACGGAAGTGTTCTTTGATACGGAGATTTGCTCTGCTACTCCATAGTCACCTGGTTCAAACCCGTACTGTTCGAACCAACTGATTGCCCATCGAGTATCCGCGTCGAAGTCACCTTCCTGCTGCGAGATTACGGCATCGAAAGTCTCATTTATCAGCGAGAGCGCTTCTTTGACATGGAGACGAGATCCGTCAGCATTGAGGACTTCACGGTACGAGGTGTAGATCGCCATGCCGGGCCCGAGTGCCGACTGCTGGAGGTCTACAGGCGCAATAGTCGCATCTTGAAGAAGTGCGAGGGCTCGAGGTAGTTCGGCTTGGAGACGAGAAACAAACTCTCGGCGTGATGTCGATGAGGAATCTTCAGGACGGTGTCGGCACACAAGCACAATCGATGTAGCGAGAGCGTTGGCACCCTGCGCGATTCGACGACTCTTGTTTTCTGTTCGAAGTGGCCACGTTCCAGAGACCTCCAATCCCGCACGCACGACGGCCTCGAGAAAAGTCTCCCAGCCAGTCGACGTTGTTCCTTCAGAAGTTGTGGTCTCGGATTGCTTGAAGGCGTAGTAGATGCTGAGGGGTAATGACGGATGAGCCTGATTTGCCAACTGCGCCATTGCCTCGGTCATGCCGGTGAGGAAGAACTGTTCCGCTCCTTCCTTCGATCCATGTCGATACGGAGTTGCGATCAATTCCTCCGTCTTGGGTGTCGCCACGGTCGCGAAGAGTTTTGGGTACGTAGAATTGAGGCTCCTTCGTAGCCAGATGTAGAAGAAATCAGAGAGGTCGGCGTATCCGATGTTGTCGTAGTAGGGCGGGTCAGTCGAGACGATTTTCCCTGCTGTCCAAGTCTGGTGTTGCGCGTCAAGTTGCGTACTCCATCCGGGAGCATTGGAAAGCCCTAGATGGAGCCCTATTGCCTTTGTGATGCCATCCAAGAGAACCTTCCACGAACCTGACGAAGTGCTAAAGGGATTCGCTTCCGCAAAGTCCCACACCATGGGGATCGACTGCATGCCGAAGAGATGGCGCGGGCACTGAGCGATCGGCTCCCATCCACAAAGCGAGTTACCAAGATCGGTCATCTTGCTGACAACGAATGCCAGGTACATTGCAACCGCCTCGGCGTAGGCACGAGGGTGGCGTCCCAGCAGTGGTGTAAAAGCCGACTGACGCGGGTTCCTTTTCATTGATGTTAGGCGACCTCGGTGACACGGTCGGTGGTGGGTTGCTTCTT
>JABEUQ010000134.1 GCA_013044265.1 Acidimicrobiaceae bacterium | reverse complement strand
TCCTCGTCTCTTCGAGTGCTCAAGCTCTCACTCCGACGACACGCACGCCATCCAATGCCGCAGTGAGCTCACCGACCAGGTCTTCGGAGCTAGCTCCGAGCGCGACCATCGGTGCGCGGGCGCATTCGCCGATGTCCGAAGGGTATGGACTCTTCGCCCTAGCAATTGCCGCAAAGGGCCGCCGCGACCGACTGCGCACCGACCCGGACTCGCACGATTCTGATACCGACGATGTTCTCGATGACCTGGCACAACGCCTGCAGTCTGGTGATGCGCAACTCATCGCGCGCCTGCGTGACGTTATCGGCTCGGAGCTCGATGGCGAAGTTCACGTGGGTAATGATTCTTTCGGAGTGCCGATGAGGGCAGACTTTGACCCGGTGGTGGTCACTCTCATCGAATCGAGCCCACAGGGTCTGACCCTCGGTTACGCGCGCGAAGGTGGCTCCCTTCCCGTCGATCTCACAATTTCCTACCAGGACCTCGCCACCACTATCGTTGCACTGCACGATGGCGCAGTGCGCTTCGCTCAAAGTGATAATGAACTTGTGCGAGCCCTGGCGCGCCGTCGCGACGCGTCCACCCTGGTGGTGTTCCTCGGCGACCCGACCGAGATCGACGAGGAATTACGCGAACTCTGCGTTACGTTGCGTGCCGCGAGTGGCACGACTCTCTTCACCAATACGCCCTCACGTCACGTCCGTGTCGAACTCCTACGCGCCTACCCCCAGGTGCAGGGACTCGTCGAAGACTTCGTGCCCACCCTGCGCCGGCGCTGCGTCGAAATGGTCGCCTATCTCGCCATGCACCCGGGTGAACCAGTCACCGGGGATCGTCTACGCACCCGGGTCCTCCTACACGCCAACGTTGACGCTTCCAAGACCACTCTGTCCAATACCGCGTCGTCGGTACGCCGAGCGCTCGGTAGCGACGAGCACGGCTACCTACTCGAACCGGTGTCCTCGGGCCTCTATCACCAAAGAGAAGTCGAATTCGACGTGGCGGACTTTCATCGATTAGTCGCACGGAGCCGCCAGTCCTCGAGCGACGAAGCATTCGAACTCTACGTGCAAGCTCTGCGCCTCGTACACGGCGAGCCACTGGCGAGTGTCTTAAAGGGATTCGAATGGTTCACCTTCGAAGGCCACCGCGCCCAGCTCCAGCGCGATGGTGAATGGGTAGCCCTTGCCCTCCACGACGCCGCACTGGGACGCGGCGACGTGGAAACAGCCTTTTGGTCCCTGCGCCAAGGACTATTACTGGACCCCGATTCCGACGAGCTCAGCGACGCGCTCGAACGCGTGCCGCGATTACGCCAATTTCGAGGAGATGGAATTGGCGCTGCGCAAGACGAGTCCGTCCGCGCCAGCCGCGCTGTAGCGGTGAGCTGGGCGTTCGAGCGCTTCGGCCGCTAAGTCGCTCAGCAACTGGGAGAACGCCAGCGGCGGGGTCACGAAGAGGTGCTTGGAAAGTGACCCCGGGATGGTGTTGACCTCGTTGATATAGAGCTCGGTATCACTAGCGAGAAAGTCGATACGCGCCACCCCGCGCACGAGGGCCACGTCGACGATTCTGCGCGCAGCCGCTTCAACGGCCTCGCTCTGACCCGGCACTAGTTGCGCGGGTAATTCACGCGGGGCCGACACCATACCTTCGCCACCCACGTATTTATCGCGATAATCGAGAATCTCCGCGTTGGGGGCGCGTCGAATTGGCTTCTCGATTGCCGAGAGTTCGACGCGCGGAAAAGTCCGCACCGCGATCTGTACGTCGGTGAGGTCAGCACGAAAGGGCTCCACGACGCAGCCTCGCGCCAGGTGGACATTCGTGACCAAACGGGCCTTGGCGGTAGTCAAGTCCGCGACCACGTCGATGCCAATCGACGATCCGCCGAAGCGTGGCTTCAAAATATAAGGACCTTCAAAACCTATTGTGTCCGTGTCGTTGGTGAGCAACACCCGTGGCAGTGAAGGTAGCCCCGCTTGGGCTACCAACGAAGAGAACACCCACTTATCCATACCAATCGCGGCCCCGGCCACGCTCGGGCCGCTGTAGGGCACACCGGCCATGTCGAGGGCACCTTGAATAGTGCCGTCCTCACCGGGACCTCCGTGAGTCGCCATAATCACGGTCGTGAGATCGAGGCGACGCTCCTTCGACAGGCGACCACCTGGCGCGTAGAAGCCACCCTCGGCGCCCAGACGCAGCGAGAGTTCCGTCGAGCCCTTGGGCACGCCTTCGAGGAACGTCTCAGCTTCGCTGGTGGCTGGGATCTGGAAGAAGTCGCCCGCCTTCGTCCAGTAGATACCCACGGCCTCGCCGGGTCCTCGTTGAAGTTCGCGCAGGGCCAACAGGCCAGTCAAAATTGAAATATCGTGCTCGGGGCTCGGGCCACCGAACAATACGCCTATTGTCACCAACTACCTCACCACTCGTCCAGATCATCAAGGGTAGTGGTCAGGCAGGTCGTTGAGGTACAACACGGCGTCACCAGCGCGCAAAGACTCTCGCACCCAGGCCACTGCGTCATCTCGAACCTTGAAACGACGGGCTTGGGGGCCGTATCCCTCGAGGAGGGCGGCACTATTGGTGCGTCCAACAATGACCAGTTCCATGCCACGGCGATGTACTTCTCGAGCCAATTCTTCGTTCTCGGGTCCCTGGCGCTGGCCCAACTCAATGAGGCCGGGAGTCACCACGACCCGGCGAGCACCTCGAGACACTTCATCGAGCACGCTGAGTGAGGCGCGCGCGCTCGCCGGATTCGCGTTAAAGGTGTCATCAACGACGACGACACCCGAGGCGGCTGTCGCCACGGTGGCTCGATTGGCGACCGCGCGCACGTTGGACAGGCGCCGCTCCAGCTCCGAAGGTAGCGCTCCGACTTCGAGGGCTGCCGCGATGGCACAAGCGACGTTGGTCGGCTGCACGCCCACGACAGGGTCCATGGTAGCCACGTCCTCGGCGTCGACGACCACACGCCAGCGCGCACCCTCAGGCACCACTCGCACGTCGGCCGACGTGGCTCTCGACCCCGCGGTGCGCACGCGACGATCCCGGAGTCGCGCGGGCCACAGGGCCAGCCGTGGATCGTCGATATTCACAATGATGACCGGCGCGCGCTCGGTGATCTCGAACTTGGCCTGCTCGATAATGTCGAGAGTCTTCATTCGCTCCAAGTGAACTGGGCCAATAGCGGTGACCACCGCGATGTCGGGGGTGCACCAGGCGCACAAGTTGCGAATCTCACCGGGCCCGTAGGTACCCATCTCGGCGACGAAGACCCTCGTCCCCTCGTCCAGGTTCTCATTGATGGCGCGCGAGAGGCCCGCGCGGTTATTGAAGCTCTTAGGCGTGGCCACCACCCCGCCGTCGGCGCTCAACAGATCCGCCAGATGATTCTTAGTGGACGTCTTGCCGTAGGAGCCCGTGATGGCGACGACCACGGGGTGTACGCGGGCGAGTCGCTGACGTGCGGTATCGACGAAGTTCGCGGCCCGGTGCGCCTCGTAGGGAGCGAGCAACCCGGCGGCCGCCGCCAGGGTAAAGGGCGTCATCCACACCATCAGGGCACCGACGAGCAACTCGGCGTGCGCCAAAAGACCCAGCACGACGAACACGACCGAGATCACGAGCCCCAACAATGCGACGGTACCCAGACGTCGAGTCCACTGCAATTTGGAGGTGCGCCCGCGCGGAGTGAGTTCCCAGGGACACACCACGCCATAAATGATCGCGTCGATCACGAAAATTGCAGGGGCGTGAGCCTCTATCGCCACGACCAGCGCGACCGGCAAACTACACCACAAAAGGAACGACAGTACCAAGGTGCCGCTGCGCCACAGGGTGGCGAACGTCAGCGAGCGAAATGAGGGCCACGACCAGCGGCGCCAAAAGCGAAACATCGAGGTGCCTTGGTAGTGCTCACGTTGCAAAGCACGCAACCAGCGCGCCATCTGAAGGGCGTAGCCCAGGATCAACCCCACTGCGCCCACGACGATCCAGATCACATTCATGGTCCCACGACCAATCGACGCACCCGAGCCGAGAGCTCCGCGGGCTGTTCACTCGGAACGAGGTGACCAGTCTCGGGCAGTATGTCGAGCTCCACGCGGGTCGAATGCACCAGGCCTGCGCTGATTCGCTGGGCCACCTCGAGTGGGACGTCGCGGTCGTTGGCCCCCCACACGAGCGACACCGGGGCAATGATCTGATCGAGCTGAGACTCGAAGTTCTCGTTCACGCTCGCTACCAGGATCTCGCGTAAAAGTCCGGTGGCGTTGCGATAGTCCCTCGACCCGTATTTTTGTCGAGCGGCCTCCATTCGCGCTTCGCCCACGAGTCCACGGCCGTGTAGTGCACGTACCCACCGATACGCCACGGGCGAACGGCGTGCGCTGTCGAGACGGATGAGAGGCGCACCGCTCAACACCAACGCCTTCACCCGCTCAGGATGCGCCAAGGTGAGCGCAGTAGCCACCCGACCACCGTTGGAGTGACCTACCAGCACCAGCGGCGTCGCACCGAGCTGGGCGAGGACCGGCTCCAGGATTCGAGCGTAGAGTGCGCTGCCGCCAGCGCTGCTGGGCAGCGGCGACGCACCAAAGCCCGGCAGGTCCAGGGCCAGAGAGGCAATACCGTCGCGCGCCAGCAGAGTCGCCGCGGCGCTGAAGTCGGCGCTGGTGCGTGCCCAACCGTGCAGCCAGAGCACCTGAACAGGTCCATCACCGTGAGCCTCCCCAAAGATATTTCCCTCGCCGTAGGCACGCAGCACGTCATTCAGGTTACTGAAGCCTCCGACATCGACCCGTCGTTGACGCCCCACGCACGACTTGCGCGCATTCACTTGCACCCCACGTCACGCCCGAACGGTAGCGTCGGGGACACCATGAGCGACGAGATCGGTTTCTCCGACGACTTTTTGATCGGCCTCACTCCCGAGCAGCGCGAGGCCGTGACGTCCAACGCGCGACGCCTCCTAGTGCGCGCCACCGCGGGATCGGGCAAGACCCACGTGCTGACGCTGCGTATTCAACGCCGCATCTCACTCGAGGAGGTGGACGCCGACCAGGTCCTGGCCATGACGTTCACGCGCAAGGCGGGTGAGGAACTGCGCAAACGTCTCTACCGCGCGGGGATCCGCGACGTGCGCGCTGGGACATTTCACCGCGCCGCGATGAATATCGTCAACGACTACCGCCGCGACCACAATCTCAAGCCCCTGACAATCGAGGCCAACCGTCGACGCATCGTTGCACTTCTGGCCCAGCAACTTCGTGACGACGGCGAGGTCAAACTCGACGATTGGCAGTTGCCGCGACTCGAGCAGGAGATCGGGTGGGCGCTGAGTCAAGGTTTCCACGGTGCCACGTACGCGCGCGCCGCGAAGAAGTCGCGCCGCGACGCCCCCCTGCCGCCCAACATCTTCGCCGACGTGCTCGATCGTTACGTGGGGCTGTGTCGCAGCCGAGGGGTCCTTGATTTCGACCTCTTGTTGAGTGAGGCGATCACGCTGCTGCGCGATGAAGCCAACGTGCGCGCGGCATTCCGTCATCGCACGCGCGCACTCTTCGTCGACGAGACCCAGGACATGAACCCGCTGCAATTCATGCTGCTCGCACAGATGGCTGGCGACGACCCCGACCTCTTCTGCGTCGGCGACCCCAACCAATCGATCTACGGCTTCAACGGTGCCAATCCCCAACTACTGGGTGACATACTGCGCACCTGGCCCGACACGATGATCTTGGACCTGACCCGCAATCACCGTTCGACCGCGCACATCATTGCCGTCGCGAACACCTTGCTCGAACCCGGCGCACGCGGTATCGTCCCCGCTCACGACGATGGCGACGTACCCCTGGTGCGCGCGTACGCGACCGACCTGGACGAGGCCCAGCACGTCGCGACGTGGCTCTCCGCACATCACCAGCCCGGTAGTCCGTGGAAATCCATGGCGGTCTTGGCACGAACCAACGCGCAACTCGACACCGTCGAAGGTGCGCTGCACGCCAGGGGTATCCCGGTTGAACGTCGTGGCACCGAACACTCCCCGGCATCGGATCTTTTGACACCAGAACTGCTGTCACGTCGAATAGAGACTGAAAACACCGACTCGGTCGCCCTCTCGACGATCCATCGGTCGAAGGGACTCGAGTTCCAGCACGTGGTGGCCGTTGGTTGGGCGGAGGGCCAACTCCCCCACTACAACGCGACCTCCGCCGAGGAGCTCGCCGAGGAGCAGCGACTGGCCTACGTGGCCCTGAGCCGCGCCGAGTCCAGTTTGTTGATCACCTGGAGCAAGGGACGCAATGACCCCCGCTTTCCCGATCGTGTCCCCTCGCGCTATCTTGGACCGATCGAACTCGTACTTCGTGAGATCGCCCTACGTAACGAGCCAGTCACCGGTGAGCGTCGGCGCCAACGCCTCGCGGCGATTCGTCGCGAGCTCGAATCCGCCGCTCCCATTGACCAGGAGTCGCCCGCCGTGCTCGGTCGCTCGAGGTCTACCAGCTGAATTCAGTGACCACCGGGGCGTGGTCCGAGGGCTTTTCGCCCTTACGTTCGTCGCGGTCCACGTAGGCGTCGCTCACTCGCGCGGCCGTCGCCCCGTCGCATAGGAGGTAGTCGATACGCAATCCCCAACCACGGCGGAATGCTCCATTTCGATAGTCCCACCAGGTGTAATTCGGCTCATCAGCGTGAAAGTAGCGCCCGAGGTCCACCAAGTCAGTCGCCAATAGCGCAGCCAGGGCGTCACGTTCGGCAACTGACACGTGGGTGGTCCCTTCGAAGGCGGTGGGGTCGTAGACGTCAAAGTCGCTCAAGGCCACGTTGAAGTCACCGCCCACCATCACGGGCTGAGCGCGGTCACGTCCGGAGAGTACAATTCGCAATGCTTCGAGCCAGCGCAACTTGTAGTCGTAGTGGGGATCGTTGAGGGCGCGTCCATTAGGGACGTAACACGAATACACCCGCAGCCCGTTGCAAGTTGCCCCGATGAATCGAGCTTCGATATCTCCTTCGAGACCATGATGCACATCGCTAAGTCCAACGCGCGAGAGGATCGCCACACCATTCCACTGTCCCTGGCCGAAGTGCGCAGCCTCGTAACCCATCTCCGTCAGCGCCGCGAACGGGAACTTGTCATCACTCTGCTTGGTCTCTTGGAGTAGCAGAACGTCAGGTTCGTGACGATGAATCCACTCCTGCACGCGCGGCCACCTCGCCGTCAACGAATTGACGTTCCAGGTGGCGACCTTCACTGAACGTCAGCGAGGATGAATAAGAGATCGGCTTCGACGGCTACCTGGCCGTTGACCGACGCCCGACCGTGTCCCTTGCCGCCGCGCGCCGACAAACGTGTCATTTCACATTCGAGTAGCAGCGTGTCGCCCGGCAGGACCTGGCGTCGAAAGCGTGCATTCTCTACACCCCCAAAGAGGGGGAGTCGCCCAGCGAAGCGCTCGTCACTCAGCACCGCTACCGCTCCCACTTGAGCGACCGCCTCAAGCATCAGAACTCCCGGCGTAGTGGGACGGCCCGGGAAGTGACCCGCAAAGAACCACTCCTCGCCGCTGAGGGTCCAGTGAGCGCTAGCGCGCACCCCTGGCTCGATACTCACGAGCGTGTCGATCAACAAAAAAGGGGCCCGGTGAGGGATCCAGTCTTCCGGATTGAGTGAAAGATTGGTCATATCAGGGCTAGCTCCGCAATTCGTCGTTCGCTATCGACAGTAACCAATCGGAAGTTCCGCTGGTCCCCTCGCTTCAGAACATCTCGTGCTCGTGCTGGTGCCGGGTCACCGAGCGACGTCGTGGGGGCGTAACACTCAATAGGGGTCGTGTTCTTCAGTGTCACCTTGATGACCGCACCGTGTGAGGTGAAAGCCACTACCTCGCCCGTGAGATTCGCACCAATCTTGTAATGCTTCACGAACGCGGCGAAACCACCCTCGGGGTTCACGGGTTGACGTCCGCGACGAAGGGCTACCGCCGGAGCCGGTGCCGGCTCACTCACTTCCTTCTCAGCCGGGGCGGGTACCACCTTCTTGGCCGGGGTCTTCTTAACGGCGGGAACCTTCTTTGACGTGCGCGGAGCCTTCACCGGGGACGTGGCGACGTTCTCCGCACCCGCAGCACCCGCAGCACTCTTGGGCTCCTTGGCAGACTTGGCCTCTTTTGGTTCCTTGAGGTCAGCAACCACTGCCTTCTTCACGACCTTCACGGTGGCACTCGTTTTAACGATTGGCTCAGTTTTGACCACGGCTCGCTTGGCGACGCGCGGCGCCTTGACTGGGGTGAGAGTGTCACCAATTGCGGGAACTACACCTTCGGGGAGCTCGACCGCCAACTTCTTCACGGCCCGTGTGGCCCGAGCTGACTTGATACCACGCACGGGTAGTCGCTCAGTGAACACCCAACCCACCCCCTTCACCGGCTTGCCGCCAATCAGGCGACCGACCTCGAAGAGCCAGGGGTACTGCTCGTGGAACTCCTGAAACGAGTCGTTCGACAGCACGACGGCGCCAATGCGCTGCGCAATCTTCAAAATGAAAGCGTCACCACGGCCCACCGCGCCCGCCGGGGGCGTGACGATCTCGCCCGCGATCTCGGCCTCTTTAAAGCGCTCACGCTCCGAGGCCGCAACGCGGTGCTCGAAACTTGCGTCAACTACGACAATCACGTCGGCGTGGGCGTACTCCTCGAGGAATGCACGCACCGCATCATCGAGCTGGACGAGGCTCGGGATGGTGCGACCTTCGGTCGCCAAGTTCGAGCCGTCCACGACGACTCGAATGACGGGAGCCTTCACTGGAGAGCTCGAACGAGCAAATCAGCCTGTTCGGCCTCGTGCACGAGGTGTGAACCCGTCGCGGGACTCGCCGACTCTGCGCGCGCCACGTGGCGCACGGTCTTGTCGCGCAGGGCCTTGTGCATCTGCAGGTGAACAAACGGCCATGGACCCATGTTCTCGGGCTCCTCCTGGAGCCACACCACCTCGTTGGCATTCGGGTACGAAGCCAGAACCGACTCAATGTCCTCGAGCGGCCACGGATAGATCTGCTCCACCCGCACCACTGCCACGTTCGCGAGTCCCAGCTCATTACGTCGAGCGAGAGCCTCGTGCGAAACCTTGCCACTGGCGAGCACCACACGCGTCACCGCGGTGCGGTCCTCCACCACGTCGTCGAGCACGCGTGAGAAGGAACCGTGTTCGAGCGACTCGAGTGGCGAGCGCGTCTGCACCGCACGCAACATTGACTTGGGCGTGAAAATAATCAACGGCGTCACGTGCTCACGACGAACTTGGCTGCGCAGGAGATGGAAGTACTGGGCACCCGTGGTGGGTTGAGCGACGCGGATATTGTTTCGTGCGCACAATGACAAGAAACGTTCAATACGTCCGCTGGAATGTTCGGGTCCCTGACCTTCGTAGCCGTGAGGCAGCAGCATGACCAGACCGGCGGTTTGGCCCCACTTATCCTCGGCGGCCACCAGGAAGTTATCGATGATGATTTCGGCGCCATTGACGAAGTCGCCGAACTGCGCTTCCCAGATGACCAGTGAGCTGTTGGATTCAACTGAGTACCCGTACTCGAAGGCCAGCGCCGCATATTCGCTCAAGAACGAATCGCGTACCGTGAAAAAGCCGGGTGAATTCAGATTCGCCAACGGCACGTATTGCGCCCCGTTGTCGTAATCAATCAGTGCGGCGTGACGGTGTGAGAAAGTGCCTCGACGCGAGTCTTGACCCATCAGGCGCACGTTGGTGCCCTCCATGGTGAGCGTTCCGAAGGCCAACGCCTCGGCGAGCGCCCAGTCGACGTCGCCCGATT
This sequence comes from Acidimicrobiaceae bacterium, assembly GCA_013044265.1. Taxonomy (GTDB): domain Bacteria; phylum Actinomycetota; class Acidimicrobiia; order Acidimicrobiales; family RAAP-2; genus RAAP-2. The sequence continues at coordinate 4,253 of JABEUQ010000134.1, read as the reverse complement.
CGAGCAGTGCGCGACGCTGGACGAACTGACGCTCGAGCTTGGGGTGGATCGTGAAGCTCTCCGGAGCCGACATGGTCACGTGCGCGATTTCGAGCAGGCGGTCTTTCGCGACTCCCGTCTCGGGTGCGGGCAGGTCGGCTGGAATCTCCGCGACCGGGATCTGCTCGAGTTCAGGGACTGGCACGGTACGCACTTCGTCGAGCACACTCTGAAGCCGCTCATTGAACTGGTCGAGGGCGAGTTCGGCGTCCTGCATGGTCATGTCACCGCGGCGAATCAGGGTCTCGGTATAAGCCTTGCGCACCGAACGCATTTGATCGATGATCTTGTACATCTGGGGCTGGGTGTAACTCGGGTCGTCACCCTCATTGTGGCCGTGACGGCGATAGCAGACGATGTCGATCACCACGTCGCGATGGAACTCCTGTCGGTAGTCGTAGGCCAGCCGCGCCACGCGCGCGCAGGCCTCGGGGTCGTCGCCATTGACGTGCAAGACCGGGGCCTGAATCATCTTGGCGATATCAGTCGGGTAGAAACTCGACCGCGCGGACTCCGGCGCGGTAGTGAAGCCCACTTGGTTGTTGATCACGATGTGCACCGCTCCGCCCACGCGGTAGCCCGAGAGTTGTGAGAGGTTGAGCGTCTCGCCCACCACGCCCTGACCGGCGAAGGCGGCGTCGCCGTGCACCAGGATTGGCAAGAACGGGAAGTGGTCGGGCCCGACCACCCAGTTGGTCCCATCACTCGGGCGCACCACTTGGTCCTGCTTGGCGCGCACGATGCCGACGACGACGGGGCTGACCGCTTCGAGATGCGACGGGTTCGACGCCATCGACACGCTGATTGTGGCACCGTTCGCGTTCTTGTAGACGCCGCGCGCACCCTTGTGATATTTCACGTCACCGCTGCCCTGGACGCTCTCGGGGTCGAGATTACCCTCGAACTCAGAGAAGATATCGCTGTAGGACTTACCCACCACGTTGGCCAGCACGTTGAGTCGACCACGGTGCGCCATACCAATAACCGATTCGCGAACACCCTGATCGGCGGCAGCGTCGAGGATCGTCTGCAGTGCCACGATGGTGGACTCACCGCCCTCGAGGCCGAAGCGCTTTTGTCCGACGTAGCGCGAATGCAGGAAGCGCTCGAACACTTCAGCCTCATTGAGGGCACTGAGGATATGACGCTGCTCTTCGACCGGAGTGACGTTCTTCACTCCTTCGACGCGCGCCTGGATCCACCGCTTCTGCTCGGGGTCCATGATGTGGCCGTATTCGATACCCGTCGTGCGACAGTACGCCTCACGCAAGATCGCCAGAATCTCTTCCAAGGTCGCCTCGGTTCGTCCGGCCAGGCCGTCGACGACGAAGGTGCGCTGCAGGTCCCAGATCGAGAGTCCGTAACTCGCCAAGTCCAGTTCGGGGTGCAACGCCGGCGGCTCGGTATTGAGCGGGTCAAGGTGGGCATTGAGGTGACCACGCATGCGGAACATGTTGATGAGCTCCTGCACGCGGATCTGCTTCAAAATGTTGTCGTGATCGTTGACACCGCTCGCGGCGCGCAGATCCTTCGACCAGCGCGCGGGTTCGTAGGGGATCCCGAGCGCCTCAAAGATCTCGTCGTAAAAGTGATGCCCCCCAGTCAGGCATTCTGCGACGTACTTCAAAAAGAGGCCCGACTCGGCTCCCTGGATGATTCGATGGTCGTACGTAGAAGTCAGCGTCATGATCTTGCCCACCCCGAGCTCGGCGAGGGCGTGAGGATCAGCGGCTTCAAATCCGGCGGGCCACGCGAGCGCACCGACACCGAAGATCGCACCCTGTCCGGGCATCAGTCGTGGTACCGACTGCACGGTGCCGAGTGTGCCAGGGTTGGTGAGAGAACACGTGGCCCCCACGAAATCGTCGGCACCAAACGTCGCATTGTGCACCTTGCGCACGAGCTCCTCGTAGGCGAGTAAGAATTCTCGGAAGTCCATCGTGTCGGCGTCACGGATCACCGGCACGAGAAGATTGCGGGTCCCGTCGGGGCGCTCCACATCGACAGCCAGACCAAGCCCGACGTGCTCATGGCGAATCACACCGGGCGTTCCTTTCGCGTCGACCGCGTCAACGAAGGTCGCGTTCATCGATGGAATCGACTTGAGTCCGTGAATGATCGCGAAGGCGATGAGGTGAGTGAAGGAGACCTTGGCCCCCGTCGTGCGTGCGAGGGACTCATTGAGCGATGCCCGGTTGATCTCGAGCAATCGCGCCGCAACGGTGCGCACGCTGGTGGCAGTGGGCACCGCGAGCGATGCCTCCATATTGGTCACAATGCGCGCGGCGGCGCCTCGCAACGGCGTCGCCTCGGAGTTCACTTCGAGCGCCTTGGGCGCTGGTGCGGCCTGCACCGAGTGGCTGGTACTCACGGTTGGTACCGCTGAACGCTGATAGTCGGCGAAAAATTCACGCCAACTTTCCGATACTGCGGTGGGGTCCTTGAGGAACCGATCGTACATATCATCGACGAGCCAGGCATTGGGTCCGAATGAACCCTTATGCGGCTGAGAAATGGGGGAATCAAGTGGAGTCGTCACATTCTCCAGCCTAATTGCATTACCCGACGGACGAGGTTGAGAAAGGCTCGGTCCAGGTTCCCTTCACGACGCCGAGATGACCTCGACCAGCGGGTAACTTGGCTCCGTGGACAGTGCCCCAACCTCTTCGGGACTGCGATACATCGAACCCTCGCCGCTCGGTGAGCTCGCCCTCGCCCAGCACCGCGTCAGCGCGCCGCGTGCCACCGTCGTGGCGATACATGGCGGTCTCGACCGGGCTGCTTCCTTCACCCGACTCAGTCGGCGTCTCGAGGAATTCGACGTCATCGCCTACGACCGGCGGGGGTATCAAAGATCCCGATCTCTCGGTCCCGGCAACCTTGATGAACACGTCGACGACCTCGAACGCGTTATAGATTGGGCCGCCGCGACGGGACCGGTCGTTCTCCTAGGTCACAGCTTCGGTGGGTTGGTCGCGATGACGCTGATGGCGCGCCATCCAGCGAGCGCACAAGTGGTCGTCGCGTACGAGTCCCCCCTTCCCTGGATTGTCGCGCGCCCTACTCCGACTCCTGCACCAAGTGCCAATGGGGCTCTCGAAGCCGAGCGATTCTTTCGTCGTGTCGTATCAGACTCCTCGTGGGAACGGCTCCACCCCCTCGAACAAGAGTCGCGTCGTCTCGACGGACCGGCACTCAGTGCGGACCTCGCTGAGATGACGGCTCCTCTCGCACCTTTTGACCTCGACGAAATCACCGTGCCAGTGCGCTATCTCTACGGGGATCAACGTTCCGCGACCTATTACCACGCCCTCGCACGTCAACTCGAAACATCAAGTCCATACTTTTCCGCGCGTGAGCTCGCGGGGGCCCAGCACGGGGCTCACCTCTCGCACCCGGATTTGCTCGCCCGCGAAGTGCGCTCGGCCTTTGAGCATTTGCACCTCGGGTAATGCTGAAGCCACTACTTACTGTGTGTGTCGCATGTGGTCCCACCGGTTCGCCGTCATCACTTGCGTCACGGACCTGACGAAAGTCGCAACCGTGTTGGTCCTCATTGAGACCGAGGCACGAGCAGAGGTTCGAAGGGGCGTCGGTCAGATCGCTTGAGTCGGCCGCGACTTGATGATGCCAATCGCATTTCCAGGCGCACTCGCCCAATAGGACACACGCTCTTAGTCAGCGACACGCGACGGTAATTTCCACGAAATTCGGTGGAACTCACTCGGGCCAAGGAGACGTAGGGCTGCCCTGTGGGTTGCAGTGGCGTACCCCTTGTTGTTTTCGAGGTCGTAGCCCGGCACTCGTCGAGCCATTTCACTCACCAGTTGGTCACGATGAACCTTGGCGAATACGCTGGCCGCGGCCACTGAGGCACAGGTCAGATCAGCTTTGACTCGAGTACGCACCGGCGCTACCTCAGCAACGGGGTAGGACGCGTCGAACAGAGACTCGGTGGCGATACTGAGCCAGTCATGTGAGCCATCGAGAATAATCAGTTCGGGTGTGATGCTCAGCGTCGTCAACGCACGCCGACCAGCCAGGCGTAATGCCGAGGTGAGGCCCAATTGGTCGATCTCCCTGGCACTCGCCTCCCCCACCGCATAGTCGCTGACCCAGCCGCGCAATGGATCAATCAGTCGCTCCCGCGCCGCGGCGCTGAGTAGCTTGGAGTCGCGCAAACCCGTGGGGTACGCACCACACGCCGATTCGAT
>JABEUQ010000133.1 GCA_013044265.1 Acidimicrobiaceae bacterium | reverse complement strand
TGGAGCACTCGGCCGGCTGACGAAAGTTCTCTGCTAGGTACAAGATCCTCGCCGAATACGACACCCTGGCTCGACTCGAGAGGGGAGCACTACGACGTCGAGAAGAATTCTTCTCCTCTTAGATCACCACCTGGCGCGAACCGCATGATCGAGGGCCGAACTCGCACTGTCTCGACCCGCCGGTCGACCGACGGCGCATCCGAAGTATCGCAAAATCGTTCTTGACACGCGCGAGATGGAAGAGAATGATTTCCACCCCTCGAGACGACCCGTCGAGATGGAAACAGGGCCTCCGCCTAACTCGAGATGCTCGCCCCGACCGGCGCTGCAGACCGCAGTGAGAAGAAATGATCGACGACGCGAATCTTGAACACTGCGACGTCGTGGGCACCTCAGACACCATCACCGCCCTGCACGATGCACGCTTCCGGCGGATTCGAGAACTACGAAGCGCAGTCGTGGTCAGTGTCGACACCGCGTACCCTCAACGATTCATCCGCAAAGTTCCGATTCCATCTTCCTCCAACGATGGCGTCAATCAACCAAACAGTAGAGGTACACCTCTTGACTCAATTCATCCCGTCCTGAGCACAGACACCGTGCGAGTTGTCGTCGTTAAAGAGATCCAGAATTCCAGGGCACGGTCCGTCGGACCGCGTCGCTGAACTGACAGACCAAGACTTATTCACCGAACGATGTGGTCACCCCTTGAGCCCTCCAAAAATTTACGAATGCAGCCATTTTTAAGAGGTGTATTCACCCTCGACCACTAAATTGTGCTGGCTGAAGCACGAGTCGTGAAAGTGGGAGTATGGATGAGTTGATCGCACAGGCAGACCCCGTGACCGGTGAGATCGTGGGTGAAGTCTCCAAGTCGCTCGCCCATCGAGATGGCATCTGGCACGCCACGGTCCACGTGTGGATCCTGGACAGAGAAGGTCACTTGATCTTCCAACATCGCTCGCCGAACAAGGAGCACTACCCCGATATGTGGGATGTCTCGGTCGCGGGTCACATTCGCCAGGGCGAAGATGGTGCGAGGGAGGTGGCTGAGGAACTCGGGGTTGTCATCGAACTCGCCGACCTGCAGTTCGTAGGTATTGCCACTTTGGACACGGCACTTCGTGACGGCCGCGACCGTGAGAAACCTCGTGTGTACCTGTGGCGTAGTGACAGGACACTCGATTCCTTCATCTTCCCCGACGGCGAAGTGGTCGGCCTCGCCTCAGTAGCGTTGGATGATCTTTCCCCCCTGCTGAACGGATCACGTGTGACGGTCACAATGTTCGACGGCGAGCAGACCCAGTCCGGGACTCTCGCCCGCCACAATATCGTCACACTCTCAGAGCAGTACTGGACACTCCTACGTCGCGCCATCCAGAGAGCTGAACTCACATAGAACTCTCGTCGCCACTGCCCACAGTGGCGCACCGTGTCCCCCACTGTGCGACTTCCCGAGTTGCCGACTAGGTGACGGACGTTACCGCCTGTGAGTCGTCGTCGCTGCGTCGCGGCGAGTTCTCGCCACTCGGCTGTTGCTCAAAATCACGGTCGGGCGTGACGCAAAAAGTAAGGGGTTGCTTGATCTTTCGCACTGGGCCCAGCGTCGATAATCGACGCCACACGTTGGCCTCGTCACTTTCAACGAGTTGTTCGAAGCCGCCAGTACGACCATAGACGTCGCGTCGCACGAGCACGGTACACGAATGAATCTGTTCGAAGATCGACTCGCCACCGACATCAGTACTCACCATTAGTTGTACGTCAACCTCTCGGCGGTCGTCGTGATCTTCTCCCGACCAGTCAGAGGCGCACAGCACCGCATCGGAGTTCTGCAGCACTGAGAGTTGCAGTTCGAGTTTCTTACGATGCCAGAGGTGTCCCGCTTCCAAGAAAGCCACCCATCGTGACGAACTTTGCGCAACACCCACGTTCCGGGCGGCACCGAATCCGAAACGAGGTTGCCGTACCACCCTGACGAGTGGAGCAAAGCTCAGGGCCACCTCAACGGTGTCGTCAGTCGAACCATCATCCACCACGACGATCTCGTGTACCTTGACCGTCTGTTCAACGACCGAGCGAAGAGTGGCGGCGAGGGTTTCAGCCGCATTGCTCGCCACAACGACTACTGACACGCCCATTGGATCCGAATCACCGATGGCCTCGTTTCGCGCGTCAAGAGCGAGGCGGGCAACGACTCGATCGTCCAACACGACTTCTTCTTCACCGAAGCGCTGGGTCCCCTCCGGACCTCGACCAGTGATGAGGAGGATGTCACCCGGTTTCATATCGCGAACGCTATGGCGGATGGCCGTCGCTCGGTCGAGTTCAACGCTCACGCGATCACGTCGCATTGGGGGAACTCCCGACAGCATTTGATTGATGATTTCCATCGGATCCTCGTCGCACGGACTATCCGTGGTCAAACGAATGTGATCTGCCTGGGTGGCGATCCTGGCCATTTCTGGTCGCTTGGCACTGTAACGCTGACCACGGGCTCCGAGCACGAGGTGGACCTCACCCTCAGACACTTCTCTCGCCGTGGCGATGAGCGCTTCGAGCGCATTGGGGGTGTGTGCGTAATCGGCCACCGAGAGGTAGGGCTCGTCACGCGTGATCACCTCAAAACGACCGGGCGGAGGTACGCACTCAGCTATTGCATGAGCGGCCCGAGATGCTTCGACGCCCAGCAACCTCGCGGCGAGGAATGCGGCGGCGACATTGCAACCGTTGATCTCACCAATCAGTCTCGATGAGATCTCGGTCGTGCCTTCGGGTCCGGCGAGTCGCACGAGCAGTCCGTCGAGACCCATCCCCTGGGTGCTCATCTTCACATCGGCTGACTCATGGCGTCCGAAGGTGATTACTGGAATCGAGCACAAGCCGGCGAGTTTGCGCCCCCACTCATCATCCACGCAGATAATCGCCGCGTCGCAATGTTCTTGTTCAAACATTCTTCGCTTTGCGACAAAGTACTCTTGCATCGAACCGTGGTAATCGAGGTGCTCAGGCGAAAGATTTAAGAACACGCCTACGTTAAAATGCGTGCCCGATACCCGATGACGATCAAGTCCGTGCGAGGTGACTTCCATGGCCACTCGGCGCGTGCCCCGCAGTCGGAGCTGGTCGAAGAGCGACTGAAGTGTGGGGGCCTCAGGGGTTGAGAGGCTCGGGTGCATGATCAACTCATCGCCCAGAAACGAACCGGTCGTTCCAATCTGGGCGGCGGGTTGATCCTCCGTGCCCAGACAGGCGCGTAGCAACTGGCACGTCGTCGTCTTCCCGTTCGTCCCGGTAACTCCGACCACGCTCATGCTCCGAGAGGGATGGTCGTAGAACTTGGAAGCGATGTGGCCAGCCGCCTCACTCACCGAGGGTACGACGCATTGGGCCACCGCGAGATCGAGCACTCTTTCGACCACAATCGCCGTCGCGCCACGTTGGACAGCTTCTCCGGCGTATAGGTGACCGTCGCGATGCTCGCCGCAGTAGGCCAGGAACACATCGCCGGGGTGTACCGCGCGACTATCAAAAGTAATGCCTCGAATCTCGACGTCGCCGATCAACTGCACTCCGGAAAGACCGCGGGCCACGTCGGAGAGCATCACGGAATCGTGGAAAGTCCACCCAACCGGCGTGTTCGAGGCGGTACTCGTCACGGATTCATTGCCAGGAACGCGATTGCCTGCAAGGAAACTCCATTTACGTTGATTGCACATCTTATGTTTAACCTTCGACCCACTTCACAGAGACTTACGTAAGAACCGAGTAAAGAACTTCGCCTGCTTCAACAGCTGAGTTCGCCGAAGCGGAAGAAGCCGATTCGCCTAAGTGCCAATGTTCCTCACGAGTCTCAACCATGCCACCAATCCTCCACCCGCCTGGTTCAGGGTGAGCGTTGTACCTCAACGCCGGCAGCGCACTTCTCGCGAACAGGGCGTGAAATGCTAGGGAGATACGTCGCTGAATATGTGACCACGGCACCGCCTTAGTCGCGTCGAGTAGATGTGGACGTCGGCCCGCACCGGAACCTCGTGGCGTGTTGAACTAGTGTCGTAGGGCCGGTGGGGATCGAACCCACGACCCAGGGATTATGACGTGGCTGCAATCGGTCGGATCTGTCCGTTGGTGTCGGATCTGTCCGGATTTGAACGAAAACTCGTCTGGTGGTGTCGGATCTGTCCGGTGGTGTCAGATTGGTATGTGGGATTTTCCGTAGGATTTTCTGAATGGCGATCGCGATTGCTGAGAACGTGGCTAGCGCGCTCGACGTCTACCGGCACGCTTCGCGAACGCGTCGAGGGCGCTGACTACTTCAGTAGCCACCCAGCGTCGGTTGCGCTTGTAGCCCGAAACCTCTGTCAGTATTCCCACATCGGCGAGTTGACTAATGGATCTGTCCGCTACACGTTGCGCAACAAAGAGTTCACGCTGCACGAGAGACGAATCGATT
>JABEUQ010000132.1 GCA_013044265.1 Acidimicrobiaceae bacterium | reverse complement strand
TTCTTCGCCACGGCCTTCTTCGCGGGGGTTTTGGCCGCCGCTGCGCCACACACGGTCTCGACCATCAGTCGCGTCACCACGTAGGGATCGATGTTGGCGTTCGGGCGACGGTCTTCGAGGTAGCCCTTCTTTTCGCGTGCGACGCCACCGGGGATGCGGATCGATGAGCCACGGTCCGAGACTCCGTAGGAGAACTTGGTGTAGTGCGCGGTCTCGTGAGCACCGGTCAGGCGGTCTTCGATGCCAACGCCGTATCCCGCGATGTGCTCCTTGACGCGAGTACCAATGGCCTCACAGCCCGCGATGATGGCATCCCATCCACCCTCGGCGCGCATCTGCTTGGTCGAGAAGTTCGTGTGCGCACCCGCGCCGTTCCAGTCGCCCTTGACCGGCTTGGCGTCAAAGGAGACCTCGACATCGAATTCTTCGGCGATGCGCTTGAGCAGCCAACGCGCGACCCAGATCTGGTCCGAGATCGCCAGAGTGTCGAGCACACCGAGCTGGAACTCCCACTGGCCCATCATCACTTCGGCGTTGGTGCCCTCGATGGAGATGCCGGCTTCCATACAGGCGAGGGTGTGCGCCTCAACGATGTCGCGCCCGGGCATCTTCGATCCGCCCACGCCGCAGTAGTAGGGACCCTGGGGGGCGGGGTAACCCACTTCGGGCCAGCCGTAGGGGCGCCCGTCCTGGAAGAAGGTGTACTCCTGCTCGATGCCGAACATGGGATCGAAGCTCGCGTACTTCTTCGCGGCGGCGGCGGCGAGGTGGCGGTTGTTGGTGGGGTGTGGGGTCATGTCGGCATTGAGCACCTCACACATGACCAGGATGTCCTTTGGTCCGCGCAGGGGGTCCTTGCAGGTCCATACCGGCATCAAGACGCAGTCCGAAAAGTGACCGGTGGCCTGGTTCGTCGACGAGCCGTCGAAGCCCCAGATGATCGGCTTCTTACCGTCGGCGATGATGCGCGTCTTCGAGCGCAACTCGTGAGTGGGCTCGGTTCCGTCAATCCAGATGTATTCAGCCTGATACGACATGATTGCTCCTTACGAAATCGGCGCGTGTTGCACGCGACACCCAAGTTTGCCGGAGGGCAACATAGGCCGACCCCCCGTTCTGTTAACCCTGTGTAAACCTTGACCCCTGGGACTTTGTGGCGTCCCCGGTAGGCTCGGTGCGTGCCCGTGATCCGCATCGCCCTGGCCCAAATGAATTCGGTGGTCGGGGGACTCAGTCAGAACGTCGAGACGTTGCACCGCCTGCGCACTCAAGCGGGTTCGGTCGGTGCGTCACTGGTCATCTCGCCCGAACTCGCGTTGACGGGGTACCCTCCTGAAGATCTCCTACTCAAGGAGGGTTTTTGTGATTCATCTCGTCTGGCACTAGGTGATTTGGCCCGGTCGGAGAACTTGCCGCCGCTCCTCGTTGGTACCATCATGGCCGAGGGTGCCGGCGTGGTGCTCGCTCCCTCTATGGACGGACGTGACGTCACTCGATTGGTGAATGAGGGACAGGTGCGCCTGCCCCACATTGCCAATGCGTTGGCGTGCGTGTCCTCCCAGGGCGTGGGTCCGATCGCGACGAAACGTCTCTTGCCCAATTACGACGTTTTCGACGAGCAGCGTTATTTCCATCCGGGGCTTGGACCCGGCACCATCATCAATATTGATGGGGTGGCCGTGGGGCTGTTGATTTGCGAGGACGTGTGGACCTTCGCCGGACCGGCCGCGGAACTAGCGGCCCAGGGCGCGACATTATTGGTGGTTGCGAACGCCTCGCCATTCGCGCGTGGCCGTCGCGACGACCGCGAGTCGATGTTGCGCGAGCGGGCATTCGAGACCGGCTGTCCCATTGCCTACGTCAATCTGGTCGGGGGGCAGGACGAACTGGTCTTTGACGGTCAGAGCGTGGTGGTGGACGCTGACGGGCGAGTGATTGCGCGTGCGAGCGCTTTTCAAGAAGAGCTCCTCGTGGTCGAGCTCGACGTGAAGCTGTCGTCCGCCGGCGTCGTGATTGACGCGACCTACGCTCGCGACGAGCGATCCGCCCTCTCTCCGCACGTCAACCACGTAGCCGAACCCGCGTCGGAGATTGCCGAGATCTATGACGCTCTCGTAATGGGGACGCGCGACTACCTACGAAAGAACGGTTTCCGTTCAGCCATCCTTGGTCTTTCGGGCGGGATCGATTCATCGCTCGTCGCGGCTATCGCGGTGGACGCGGTGGGTTCTCGCGCGGTGCGTGGCTTCGCAATGCCCTCGAGATACTCCTCGGAGCACTCGGTGCGCGACGCCTACGAACTGGCGCACCGACTCGATATCGACATCAACACCATCGCCATCGAGGCGGCGCACGCCACCGTGATGGGCATGCTCGAACTCGCCCTCAACGAGCCCCTCAAGGGGTTGACCGAAGAGAACTTGCAGTCACGGATTCGTGGTGTCTTGTTGATGGCGGTGTCGAACCAGACCGGATCGATCGTGCTCACCACGGGGAACAAGTCTGAGATGGCAACGGGTTACTCCACCCTCTACGGTGACTCAGCCGGCGGGTTCGCGGTGATCAAGGACGTCTCCAAGACCCTGGTCTACGAACTCTGTCGTTATCGAAACGAACGGGCTGTGGCCCAGGGTGACCCCGAACCAATTCCTCTCGAAGTCCTGGTGAAGGCCCCATCGGCGGAGCTGCGCCCGGATCAGCGAGATGATCAGTCCCTGCCACCCTATGAACAGCTCGACCCCCTGCTCGAGCTCTACGTCGAAGAGGACGCCACCGCCCAGGAGATGATCGATGCGGGCCACGACCACGCGTTGGTGCTGCGCATCACGCGTCTCGTGGACCTCAGTGAGTACAAGCGTCGTCAGATGCCGCCGGGCGTGAGGATTTCGAAAAAGGCCTTCGGCCGTGATCGACGCATGCCCATCACGAACGCTTTCCGTCCGGAGTCCCCGTGAGCGATTGGCCGGCCGGTCAACACCTCGCTGAGATTTACGACGCGCTGTATGGCTCACTGGGGGCGGGTGCGCGACACGTGAGTACTGACGCTTTCGTGGTGCGACTGCACGAGGCGAGCCGGGCCTTTGGCGCCCTGGCCCTTGAAGTGCGCGAGGACGAGGTGGTACCCGACCCGCTGGTCGCGGCGCTCATCGGCAACTCCCTGGCGCAAGACCCGACGGGTGCGTTGACGCTGTACGCACTGGCGATGGTGATTGGTCCACGGCTACTGGTCACCCTGCGCGACTATCTGCAGGTGGAGACTGACGAGAATCGTCGCCGGGTCCTTAGCCATGGTTCGGACCTGGTGGTGAGCGAAATCAGTGCGGTCGGGGCCGCAGTGGCACGACACGAGCCACTGGACGATCCGGCGTGGGCGGACGCCGCGCGCGCCCTGGTGGATGTCATGGACGGGGCCGGAATGGCCGAAAGTCTTGGTCAAAGGGCTTAAAAACTGAACTGGTTGCGGGCACCCGTATAACTACTACTGCCGGAATTCCCCGGTACGACTCAAGGAGTGCCATGGCCAAGGACCGCGTAGACCGCGACGATGAAGACCTCGTTCGACTGTACCTCTCCGACATTGGTCAGTACACCTTGTTGACCAAGGATGACGAAGTTCATCTGGCTCAGACGATCGAGGAGGGCCGCGAGGCCAAGGCCGAACTCGAGTCCGCCGAGAACGACAAGAAAGTCAAGTTGACCCCCGCGAAGAAGGCCGCTCTCAAGCGGGCCGCTCACCGTGGGGACCAGGCGGAGCGAGACTTCGTTCAGTCCAACCTGCGATTGGTCGTCTCGATTGCTAAGAAGTATCAGGCGTCGGGCCTGCCGCTCTTGGACCTGATCCAAGAGGGCAACCTCGGCCTGATGCACGCCGTCGAGAAGTTCGACTGGCGTAAGGGTTTTAAGTTCTCGACCTACGCAACCTGGTGGATCCGCCAAGCCATTACGCGCGGTATCGCTAACACCGGACGCACTATTCGCCTCCCGGTGCACGCGGGTGACACCTTGGCGCGCGTGCAGAAGGCGCAGTCGCGCCTCGAGCTCAAGTTCGGTCGCCCGCCGACCATCAAGGAACTCTGCGATGAGTGCGAGATGCCCGAGGACAAGTTGATCGAGGCCCTGCGCTTCCGATCAGAGCCGATTTCGCTGTCGGAACCCCTACGCGAAGATGGCGACGCCGAACTCGGCGACGTGGTCGAGGATCGTTCGGCCGAGTCACCTTTTGACGTGGCCGCCGTCAAGATGATGCCCGCCGCTATCGAGAAGTTGTTGCAGCCTCTCGACGAGCGCGAGCAGAAGATCTTGCGTATGCGCTTTGGGCTCGACGGAGCCGGCGAGATACGGACCCTCGAAGACGTGGGCGCCGAAATGAACTTGACGCGTGAGCGCATTCGTCAGATCGAGGCGCGCGCAATGAGCAAGCTCCGTCACCCGTCCTCGGACACCGGCGCGCGCGACCTGCTGACGCTCTAGCGCTTCGCTTGGCTCCGGCCAATCAGGGCGAGGACACCGAGCACCGCAGCGGACACTACGAAGGGCGTGCGCGAACGGTGCCCGTCGTGGGCGCGCACCTTGTGCGTGAAGCTCAGAATTGGCCACTCGTTGTCGTGGGCCATTTTCGTTAGGGTCCGATCGGGATTGACCGCGAAGGGGTGACCCACTGCGAGCAACATCGGGATATCGGTCTCGGAGTCGGAGTAGGCGAAGGATTCACTCATGTCGATGCCGCGATCCGCGGCGACCTCGTTCATGGCGACGGCCTTATTCTCGCCCACTGCGTAGAACTCCATCTCGCCGGTAAATTTTCCGTTCTCATCGATCTTGGCCTTGGACGAGATCGAACCCGTGATCCCCAAGATGGCGGCGAAGGGCTCGACGATTTCCGCCGGTGACGTCGAGACGAGCCAGACCTCGTCGCCCGATTCCAAGTGGTGCCCAATGAGTTCCAGAGCTTCGGAGTAGATCAGTGGCTCCATGATCTCGTTGAGGGTCTCGGCCACGAGAGTGCGCACTTCGTCGTGATCCCAGCCCTTGGTGATTTTGAGAACCGATTGGCGTATTTTTGCTAGTCGCTCCTCACTGGCGCCGAAGCGAAGGAAGAGGATCTGCAAGAACACTCCCCGGATCAGCGTGCGTTTGCGCAGGAGTCCGCGAGCGTGGAATTCGGGTCCGAGCGCGACCATCGACGCCTTGGCGATGACAGTTTTGTCTAGGTCGAAGAAGGCGGCTCGCACGTTGACCATGCTAGGGCGCGAGTCGTCGCGAGCGGGTTGTTGTTAGCCAATGAAGGCGGCGGTGCATGAATCCGTAGCGTCGCCGCGAGTGATGAGAATCACGTGATCGTGCTCGAGGAACCGCGTTGTTTCGGCGGGGACCATTGGTTGGTCGTTGCGCACAATGGTCACGACGCGCACGCTATCGGGTAGGCGAAGTTCATCCAGGGTGTGGCCGTAGGCCACCGCGGGCGCATCGGAAGCGAGCGTGATCTCGCACAGGTGCATGCGTCCGTGCGCCAGATCCATGAGATTGATCATCGAACCCACCTCAACCGCTTCGTCCACCAGCGAGGTGATGAGGGCCGGCGTGGATACCGCGACGTCCACGCCCCAGGTCTCAGAGAAGAGCCACTCATTCTTCGAGTTGTTGATGCGCGCAATGACGCGCGGCACACCGAATTCCTGCTTGGAGAGCCAACTCACCACCAGATTGTCCTCGTCGTCACCCGTCGCAGCGATCATGACATCGGCCCTGCGCAGATCAACCGCGGACAAGGACGAATACTCGCACGCGTCGGCGGTGACGACGTTCACCCCGTGCAGGGCGCCGCGTAACTTCTCAGCAATTTCGGTCTCGTGCTCCATCAGGGTCACGTCGTGGTGGCGGTCCACCAAGTCCAGCGCTATCGCGGTTCCCACCGAGCCACCACCGGCGATCACAACGCGCATTAGCCCGGCTCCTTGAGGTGATTATTGAGCTCGACGAAACCCTCGGGCGTCACCATGAACTCCAGAACATCGTCTTCTTGGGCGAAGAGCCCGTTGATGTCGACTCGACCGCGGCCACCGCGGATGAGCCCCACCAGGCGCACTTCGGTCCCGAATGAGAAATGACTGAACTCGCGCCCGGCCAGGTGGTCGGGTACGACGCGCTCGACGAGTTGAAGAGTGGCGGTGCCGTCGGACCACGCCACCGTGTCGTCGGCGGGAATGATCCACTTCTTGACCTGCTGGGTGGTCCACAGCGACGTGGCCACGGTGGGAATGCCGAGCTTCATGTAGATTCCCGCGCGCTGGGGGTCATAGATGCGCGCCACGATGTTCTTGATGCCGTAATTGTCGCGCCCGATGCGCGCGCAGAGGATATTGGTGTTGTCACCCCTCGTCACGGCGGCTAGTGCATCGGCCTGGCCCGCTTCCGCCTTGGCGAGGACGTCGCGGTCAAAGCCCGAACCGTGGATGGTGCGACCGTTGAAATGCGCCAAGCGGCGAAAAGCGTCACGATTCTTATCGATGACCACGACCGAATGGCCCTCGTCGGAGAGTTGCATCGCCAATCCTGAGCCCACGCGGCCACAACCAACTACGACGATATGCACGGGCCTATCTCATCACACTTGACGAAGAACCCGCAACTTCCAACGTTTTTGACCTCTGACGTCTATGGTGGTCATCGTGTCTGAAGCGGATAAACAACTGGCCAAGAACTCGCCAGTACTGACATCGCACGCCAACTTGGCGGCGGTGTACCCCGAGAGTCTGGGATATCGCATCAAGCGCATCGTGCTGGGTCGTCCCTACGTCACCGAGCAATTGGGCGGAGAAAGATTGGGTCGGGTCATCGCTCTGGGAGTCCTGGCGCCGGACTGCATCTCGTCATCGGCCTACGGCACGGAGGAAATTCTCGTGCAGATGACGCCCTTCATCGGCATCGCGGCGTTCTCCCTCGTCGTACCCATCATGTTCGTGATCATCGGCGTACTGCTCTTCGTGACCCTGTCCTATTGGGACGTGATCAAGTTCTACACTCAGGCCGGCGGCGCCTACGTGGTAGCGAGAGAGAATTTCGGTCCGCGCATCGCCCAGATCGCCGCGGTAGCGCTCTTGATCGATTACACCGTCACCGTCGCGGTGCAGGTGGCGGCGGGCACGAACGCACTGACGAGTGCCATCCCCGCCCTGGTGCCGTGGGCCCTCAAGATCACCGTCGCGATCGTGCTGATCTTGATCTTGGGTAACTTGCGCGGCCTGCGAGAAGCGGGCAGCTACTTCGCGCTCCCCACGTACTTCTACATCCTCGCGTTGTCCTCGACGATCATTTTCGGCTACTACAAATACTTCGCCGGCACGCTGCATACCGTCGCGATTCCGAGCAACACGGCCCTGGGATATCACCTCGGAGTCAAGGGCTCGGGTCCGCTCATGGGCCTGGCGTTCATCTCATTGTTGCGCGCGTACGCCAACGGCGGATCGTCCTTGACGGGGCTCGAGGCCATTTCCAACGGCGTGGCGAGCTTCAAGCGGCCCGAGTCGGTGCACGCGCGACAGACGTTGATCGTCATGTCGAGCGTCCTGGGCTTCTTGCTCATTGGCACTGCGCTGCTCGCACACTGGACGCACGCCCTGCCCTACAACTCGGGTTCGCCCACGGTGGTCTCTCAGGAAGTTGGCGCAGTCTTTGGCACCGTGGGTGCGGGTCACATCTTCTACCTCGTTGTCCAATTCGCCACCGTGTTTATCCTCTACACCGGGGGAAATACGTCCTTTAACGGGTTCCCGTTCCTAGCCAACTACGTCGCCACCGATAAGTACTTGCCGCGACAGCTCACCAAGCGTGGGCACCGCCTGGCCTTCTCCAATGGGATCATTCTGCTCGGGGTGGTTTCGTTGACGCTGATCCTCGTCTTCAAGGGCAACGTCAACTCCCTTATTGCGCTCTACGCCATCGGCGTCTTCACTGGATTCACGATGGCCGGCATGGGTATGGTGGCAATGCACCTGCGTAAGCGTGATGGTCATTGGCGCCGTGGTGTCTTCGTCAACGGTCTGTCGGCGACGGTGACGGCCATCGTGGTCCTGATTTTCATCACGGTGAAGTTCAAGGAGGGGGCCTGGATCATCGTGCTCGTGGGTCCCATCATGTACCTCGCGCTGCTGCGTTTTCATAAGCAGTACGAACGTGAAGAACACGCCTTTGAGTCGTCGGCCACGAGCGAGCAAATGAATATCCGCACGAATCGGGTGGTGGTCTTCGTCGACCAGTACGACCTGGCGACGGAGCGCGCCCTGCAGTACTGCAACACCCTCAACGCGTACTCAGTGCGCGCGGTGCACTTCGACATTGACCCCATGGTGACGCGCTCGCTCGAGGCGAAGTGGGGGCTTCCTAACACGGCATCAGAGTCGGTGAGCCTCGAGGTCGTTGAGTGCGAGGACCGTCGACTCGATCGAGCGGCCCTGGAGCTCGTGGCTGACGTGGTACGCGACCCCGACGTCTTTTGCATGGTCATCCTGCCGCGACGAGGCTTCGTTTCTCGTTTGCAGCGTCTCTTGCACGACCGCACCGCGGACTCAATGGCCGGTGCGGTGATGCAGATTCCGCGCACGGCGGCGACCATCATCCCGTATCGCGCGAGTCGACGTCGTCTGGCCGAGGGTGATTTGACCGAAGTGCCCATTAGCGACGAGGTGGTGCGAGGTGGTGTCCGCGAGGAGTCGCACCTCGAGGCCGACGTTAAGTTGGCGGAGCGCTCCGGGGGCGCGGCGCCTATTGGAGGACTGCGCGAGAGGAATTTTGTAGAAATCGCGGGACGCGTGCGCGCGATGACGATCACCCGCGAGAATGGCACCAGCGACCTTCGCTGCATGATCGTCGACAACACTGGGTCCGTCGCTCTCATTTTCCAAGGTCGGACCGTAGTTCCGGGTATCGAACGTGGCACGCGACTCCTCGTGCGCGGCACGGTCACTTCGTTGCGCCGTGAGGCCGTCATTCTCAATCCCCAATATGAGATTGTGGCCGCGCCCGCCAGCGACGATTAGCCCTGGTCATTGTGGCGACCATTGGTGAGTGTTAGAAATACTCGGTCGCGAACTCATCGCGGCCGCCCGAGGCCTGGGTGTCTAACTTAGGTACCACTGAGCAGCGAGATGAGGAGAGGTGGTGAAGATGGCACGTGCACTAGTCATTGTGGAATCGGTTGCGAAGGCCACCCGTATTCAGAGCATGCTCGGGTCGGACTACATCGTGAAGCCTTCGATTGGGCATATCCGTGACCTACCCCAGAGTGCCGCCGACATTCCCGCGTCGGTGAAGAGTGAGAAATGGGCGCGCCTGGGTATCAACGTCAATGACCACTTCAAGCCGGTGTACGTGATCTCGAGTGATCGCAAGAAGATCGTGAGCGAACTCAAAGCCGCTCTCAAAGAGGTGGACGAGCTCTACCTCGCCACCGACGAAGACCGCGAGGGTGAAGCGATCGCCTGGCACCTTCAAGAGGTGCTCAACCCTAAGGTCCCCGTCAAGCGGATGGTCTTTCACGAGATCACGCCCGCGGCGATCGAACGGGCCGTCAACGACACCCGCGACCTCGACTTGCGACTCGTCGACGCTCAAGAGGGCCGTCGTTTTCTCGATCGACTCGTGGGCTACGAGGTCTCACCCGTCTTGTGGCGCGCCGTCGACAAGGCGCGCTCGGCCGGTCGAGTGCAGTCCGTCGCCATTCGCTTGGTGTGCGAGCGCGAGCGCGAGCGTATGGCCTTCACCTCGGCGACGTGGTTCGACGTCACCGCGACCCTCAACGCCACCGCGACCACCTTCGAGGCCACGGTCGACACCTTGAACGGTGCGTCACTCGCCACCGGTAAGAACTTCGACGCGGCCGGACGGCTCGACGCATCGGCGAGCGTTGAGGTCTTGAGCGAGGCGAGTGCGAGCGCCCTCGCCGACGCCCTGAGCGGGCGTGACGTCACGGTCACGTCAATTACTTCGACGCCGCGCACGCAAAAGCCCCAGGCGCCCTTCATGACGTCCTCGTTACAGATCGAGGCGAGTCGCAAACTGCGCTTCGATCCCGAGCGCACGATGCGGGCCGCCCAGCGTCTCTACGAACAGGGTTGGATCACCTACATGCGTACCGACTCGACCACGTTGTCCAACGAGGCCATCAACGCCGCACGCTCGATGGCCGCTTCCATGTTCGGCGACGACTACGTGGCCGACGTGCCGCGGCGCTACGACCGTAAGGTCAAGAATGCCCAGGAGGCCCACGAAGCCATACGCCCGGCTGGCGAGAGCTTTCGCACCCTCGACGATGCCCAGGCCAGTCTGGGCGGTGACGAGCTCGCCGTCTATGACCTGATCTGGAAGCGCACGATTGCCTCACAAATGGTGGATGCGCGACTCACCCAAGACCGTGTTCGACTGAGTTGCGACGTCGGCGCGATAACGGGTTTTGACGGTGGAGTCCAGGCGGGTCTGAGTGCGACGGGTCTGCGTATTGAGTTCCCAGGTTTTCGTCGCGCCTACGTTGAAGGTACTGACGACCCCGAGGCCGAACTGGCGGACCAGGAGCGCATCTTGCCGGCGCTGAACGAGGGTGCGGCGGTCGGTGTGCAGAGCGTGGCGATGAAGAGTCACGACACCCAACCACCCGACCGTTACTCTGAAGCCACCTTGATCAAGAAGCTCGAGGACCTGGGTATCGGGCGCCCTTCGACGTACGCGAGCGTCATGAAGACCATCGACCGCCGCGGGTACGTGTGGAAGAAGGGCAAGTCCCTCGTACCGGCGTTCCGTGCTTTCGCGGTCGTGAATCTGATGCAGATGTACTTCGCGGACCTCGTGGACTATCAGTTCACGGCCGAGATGGAGAACCAACTCGACGATATCGCCGACGGACGCGAGGATCTAGAGCCGTGGCTGCGCAAGTTCTACTTCGGTAATCCCGAAGCCACCACCGAACTGGCTCGGCGTGGGCTGGAGCACATGACCCACGAACCACACGACTTCGACTTCGCCGCTATCAATTCGATCGAACTTGGCGTCGCTAGTGATGGGCTGGCCGTCTCGGTGCGCTCGGGTCGCTACGGGCCCTACCTGGTGCACGGCGAGGATCGCGTCTCGATTCCCGAAGCCACCGAACCCGACTCACTGAGTGTCGGGCACGCCCTGGAACTCCTCGCGGCCCCCAGCAACGACCGTCAACTTGGCGTGGACGGCGACGGTCAGGCGATCTTTCTCAAGGCCGGGCGCTACGGTCCCTACTTCCAGGTCGGCGAAGTAAGCGACCCCAAGGACAAGCCCAAGACGGCCTCTCTCTTTTCAACCATGTCACCCGAGAACGTCACTCTGGAGGACGCGCTCAAACTCCTGTCGTTGCCGCGCATCCTTGGGGTCCACCCCACCGATAATGAACCGGTGTTGGCCCAGAATGGACGCTACGGTCCGTACCTCACGTGGGGTAAGGAGACGCGCTCGCTCGAGAGTGAAGACCAGATCTTCACCATTGAACTGGCGGCCGCCCTCGCGTTGCTGGCCGAACCCAAGCAGCGTGGTCGTCGCAGCGCGGCTGGTCCCTTGAAGGATTTGGGTGAGGATCCGGTCACCAAGCGCAACGTGGTCGTGCGATCGGGTCGCTTTGGTCTGTACGTCACCGACGGAGAGGTGAACGCGACTCTGCGTTTGGGCGATACGCCCGAGACGCTGACATTGGACCGTGCGTGTGAGTTGCTGGCCGAGCGACGCAATGCCGAGCCCTCCACGAGGGCAAAGAAGGCGCCCGCGAAGAAGACCGCCCCTAAGAAGGCAGTAAAGAAGGGCGTCGTTAAGAAGACCAGTGCGAAGAAGACCACGCCCGCGAAGGTCACCGCCGCTGCCAAGCGCGCCGCGACTGCGAAGGGCGCAAAGGCCAACGCCGCGTTAGCGGCCGCCGCGCTCGTGGACCGCGACTAGTGCCACGAGGTCGATTCGTCGTTTTTGAGGGGATTGACGCCTGTGGCAAGAGTACCCAGGCGCGCCGCGTGGCCGCCCAGCGTGCCGCACGTTTTGCCTTCGAGCCAGGCGACTCACCCCTGGGTGCGCAATTGCGTAGATGGTTGCTGGACGCGTCGGCGCCCATGACGCCGGTGACCGAGGCGCTCATGATGTTGGCGGATCGTTCGCATCACGTGGCCACGGTGATCGAACCCTCGTTGGCTGCGGGCACCCACGTGATGGCGGATCGCTTCTACGCTTCCACCCTGGCCTACCAGGGCTACGGGCGTGGCGTCGACCTGGCTGATCTCCAAGCGGCTACTGAACTCGCCATCGGCACGTGTCGGCCGGACTTGACGATATTGATCGATATTGACATCGATACGGCCAACGAGCGCCGCACGCGTAACGCCGAAGACCGTTTTGAATCGGCTGACGTGCAGTTCCACGAACGTGTGCGCGAGGGGTACCTCATCATGGCGAAGAGCGATCCCAACCACTGGTTCGTGGTGGACGGTCGCACCACGCCCGAGGAGGTGGCCGCCGCCATTGACGCGCGCCTGGACGCGTTGGACTGGTGAGCGACGTTTTCGACGCTCTCGTCGGCCAGGACCGCGCGGTGGCCGCACTACGACAGCACGTGCGCCACCCGGTGCACGCGTACCTCTTCAGTGGGCCCACTGGTTCCAACGTGAATGACGCGGTGGTGGCTTTCGCCGCGGCCCTGCAGTGTCGCCAGTTCGGCTGCGGTACGTGCGAATCGTGTCGCAAAGTGCTCCAGCACGTCGACCCCGACGTGCACGTGGCTGAGCGCGCGGGCGTCTCGTGGCGAGTGGATGACTTGCGCGAAGTCGATCGCATTTCGCGACGGCGCCCCCTGGGTGCGGGCTATCAGGTGATGATCATCAACGACATCGATCTCACGGTGTCGGGTGCCGCACCGTCGGCGCCGGCACTACTCAAATCCCTCGAGGAGCCACCGACCAAGACCATCTTCCTGCTGACTGCCGAAGAGGTGAGTGATGCTCTGGACACCATCGTGTCGCGATGCGTGGAGATCAAATTCCAGGCCATGAGTGAGGCCGACCTGGAAGAAGCGTTACGACGCGACGGTGCAAGCGCCGAAGTGGCACAGACCGCAGCACGCTCGGCGGGCGGTAATTTGACTCGAGCCCGCGTGCTCGTGCGCGATCCGAGCTTGGGCGATCGACTCGACACCTGGCGCTCGGTCCCCGAGCACCTCAAGGGCACCGCCTCGGGGGCCGCACGGATCGCCCTCGAGATCTCCAGCGCCATCGATGCGGCCATGGCGCCACTCGAGGTGATGCACGCCGAAGAGATCGCTCGGCGCACGCGCGAGGCCAAGGACGTGGGTCTTCGTTCAGTGGGTAACCGCAAGGAGATTGAAGCACAGTTCAAACGCGAAGAACGTCGTTTTCGCGCCGAGGAATTGCACTTTGGGCTGAGCGTATTGACCGGCGTGTACCGCGACCGCATGATGACCGCCTTGATCGAACTGGAGAAATCCGGGGATTCGACTGAGGGTCGCGCTCACTATCGGGTGTCCTCCTCCCTGCAGGCGCTGGACATCCTCGTCGAGACCAACGATCGACTCTCGACCAATATTGACGAGTCCCTACTGCTGGTGGACCTGATGTTGGCGCTGAGCCAACTGTGAAGTAGGGGTGTACATCGGGTAGTCTTTCTAGTCGCGCCTGGGTAGCTCAGTCGGTAGAGCAGCGCATTCGTAATGCGCAGGTCAGGAGTTCGAATCTCCTCCCAGGCTCCAC
>JABEUQ010000131.1 GCA_013044265.1 Acidimicrobiaceae bacterium | reverse complement strand
GTTTCCTAAACCGAATTATGGGGCGAGGCTTCCTCCTCGAAAACCCAATGATTTCCTTGCGATTACTGGAGAGTGGCCTCATTCGACGGTCGCCAGAGAGTTGGGAAATCACCCACTATTCCCGACCATTCCCGGCAATTGTTGTGCTGAGGTTGTGCTGGAAATCTGATTGCGCATGACCTATAAATTCCAGGACCGATGCGCTCACTCCCTCAACCCGCCCTTGGCGTCCTTCTAGGAAAGTGAGCGTTCGATCACCTGTGAGATGTCGAGAACGGTGACCTCTTCGCCACGCCCCTCTCCCTTGACGGCGTCGTCGAGCATGATCATGCAGAACGGACACGCCGTGCCCACCACGTCCGCGCCCGTCGCGAGAGCCTCCTGCGCCCGCTCGGAATTGACGCGCTTGCCAATCGTCTCCTCCATCCACATGCGCGCTCCGCCCGCGCCGCAGCAGAAGCTCGTCGCGCGGCTGCGCGCCATCTCGATGGTCGTCGCTCCGGGGACGGCGGAGAGAACCGCGCGGGGCTCGTCGAAGACACGGTTGTGACGACCGAGGTAGCACGGGTCGTGCAGGGTGACCTTGCCCTGGTAGGAATCGCCCGGCACGAGACGACCGTTCTCCATGAGGTGACTGAGCAGTTCCGAGTGGTGCACGACCTCGTAGTTCCCATCCAGTTCGGGGTACTCGTTCTTGATGGTGTTAAAGCAGTGCGCGCAACTCGCCACGATCTTCTTGGCGCCGACCTCATTGAAGGTCGCGATGTTGGCCTTGGCCATCTCCTGGAACAGGTACTCGTTACCCATGCGCCGTGCCGGGTCACCGCTACAGGTCTCCCGTGCACCGAGCACGCCGAAGTTCACCCCGGCGCGGTGCAAAAGGCGCGCCGTTGCTTCCACGGTCTTTCGCGCTCGCTCGTCGAGGGCCCCCGTGCAGCCGACCCAGTACAGGTACTCCATGTCGACGGGGATCGGCCCGTCGATGACTCTCACCTCGAAGTTCAGGGACTTCATCCAGTCGCTGCGCTTGGACGACCCCATGCCCCAGGGATCGCCCTGGTTCTCTAAGTTGCGTAGCAATAACGCCGCTTCGGGCGGGAAGCGGCTCTCCATCAACACCTCGTAGCGGCGCATGTCGATAATGGCGTCGACGTGCTCGATGTCGACCGGGCACTGCTCGACGCAACTGCCGCACGTGGTGCAGCTCCAGAGCACGTCGGGATCGATCGTGGTGGGCACCAACGTCGCGACGTTTGAGTCTGCGGAGCCCGAGAGCAATCGGTCGGCTGAGGCGAACATGTTCTCTCGTAGGCCCATGATGAGGAGCTTGGGGCTGAGGGGCTTGCCCGTCGTCCAGGCCGGACACACCGACTGGCACCGCCCGCACTCGGTGCAGGTGGCGAAGTCGAGCATCTGCTTCCACGTGAAGTCCTCGACGTGACCGACCCCGAAGACGGTGTCCTCGGTGACGCTGTCCATGTCCATGTCGGGGGTCTTGTCGAGGGCACCCAAGGCCCGGGGTCGACGCGACACGCCCACGTTGATCGGCGCCAAGAAGATGTGCAGGTGCTTGGAATACGCCACGAACACGAGGAACCCGGTGATGACGGCGATGTTGGCGAGGAGGAACACGGCCTCGAGGACTGAGTTCACACCACTGCCCAGGGGTCGCAGCCAGATAGCGAGCACGTGGCTCGAGAAGGCCCAGTGCGACTGGGCGAAGGGGAAGTGGCCCGTGTTGATCTGCGCGGCGCGGTAGAGGAGCAACGTGAGAATGACGGCCGCGATCATGCCCAGCACCGCCCAGGCGGCCCCGGTGTGCGAACCGTAGAAACGACTCGTGCGTTCTCGACGAGAGGGCGCCTGCACCAGTCGGATGACTGAGAACACGACCAGGGAGACCAACACGGCGGTGGCGAAGAAGTCCTCGACGAAGGCGAGCCAGTTGCTCTGGCCGATGAGCGGGATGTGGAAGTTACGGTTGAAGAGGGCGCCATACGCCTCGACGATGGTGGTCATGAGGACGGTGAAGCCCCACATGGTGAAGAAGTGCGCGATGCCTGGCACCGTCCACTTGAGTAGCTTGCGCTGACCGGCGACTTCGATCAGTTCAGCCTCGCCCGCCTTGCTAAAGCCCTGCCACCGGCGTGGTGCAGCTTTTCCGCTCCGGATGAGTCGCGAGAGCCACCAGAATCGTCGTCCGGCTATCGAGGCACACGCAACGGTGAAGCCAAGTCCGAAGATAACGCGTAACAACACAACATCCTCCTTCGAATCGCGACCATTCCTTTCTCTCAAAGTTGAGAGAAACCGACCATTTAAACGAAATGGGATGGGATAAGTTCTGTGCCGCTACCTTGGTAAATACAAATCGCCTCGCGGAATCATTCGCGAGTTTTCAGTAATCCGATCAATGCCGGCAACACGCTGTGCACATCGCCCACAATGCCTAAATCTGAAATTTGGAAGATTGGCGCATCGGCATCTTTATTGATGGCGATGATGTACTTGGAACCCTTCATCCCCACCACGTGCTGTGTGGCACCAGAGATGCCACACGCGATGTACACAGTTGGCTTCACGGTCTTGCCGGTCTGGCCGACCTGATGGGAGTAGGGCACCCACCCAGCATCAACGATGGCACGACTAGCCCCTGGGGCGCCGTGGAGCAGGGCCGCTACTTCATCGATGAGCCGGTATCCTGACGTGTCGCCGAGTCCTCGTCCGCCGGACACGACGATGGGGGCTTCCTCAAGCTTTGGTCCCGTGAGTTCTTCGATATGGCTTTTGGTGATTTCGGCAGCGCCAGTCGGACCTACGTCGCCGATGGGTGCCTTAACGACTGTCGCGACTGAACCTTCGTTCGGAGAGGCAGTGAACGACTTGGCGCGCACGACGATGATCGCAGTTCCCTCATCCGTGAAACGCGCCTTAATTGTCTGGGTGCCACCAAAGATCTGGTGTTCGGTGACGAGGCCACCTTCGTCCAGGATTCTAGTCACATTGGCCAGTACTGGCCGGTCGAGGCGCGCCGACAACCGGCCTGCGATGTCGCGTCCGTTGTAACTGGCGGGGATGAGAATCGCGGCGGGGGCACCTTGCGAATCGATGAGTGCAGTTATCGCCGACGCTACCGGCACGCCTGGGAGCATTCCATCTAGGTGGTCTATTTCGTACAGAGTGGTGGCGCCGAAGTCGCCGACTTGTTGGGCGATAACAGAGTCGTGAGTGTCCCAAGTAACGGCCGACACCGACGGAGTGAGCGTGCGAGCGTGGCTCAGCAGTTCGAGCGACGTTGCCGTCAGTGAACCATTCGACGCCTCGACAACCACCCAGATGGACGATACGTTCACGACTCTCCTACAAGACCTTGATGGTTTCGAGGAATCTAACGATTCTGATCGCGCCATCTCCCTCATCGATATGCTTCTCGCCGGCAGTTCGCGACTCGGTGACATTCACCTCAATTATCTCTTGACGCGCGCCAACCGAACCGACTTCGGTCGCGAGGCCGAGATCCCCCACGCTCAGTACTTCGATGGGTTTGGACTTGGCAGCCATGATGCCCTTGAAGGAAGGGTAACGAGGCTCGACGACACCGGCGGTGACCGTGACGAGCGACGGTAGCGGCGAGGTCACCTCGTCGTAGCCAAACTCGGTCTGGCGATCAACTTTGAGCACTGAGTTGTCGACGGTGACTGACTTGGCGAAGGTGATGGATGGTAGTTCGAGCAGTTCGGCCAATTGCACGGGCAAGATACCGGTATAGCCATCACTGGATTCGGTCGCGCACAAAATTAGGTCGGGCATGTTGCGACGGATTGCGGCGGCGAGCACCTTCGCCGTCCCGAGAGAGTCAGTGCCTCGAAGCGAGTCGTCACTAATGATGACCGCCTTGGTCGCGCCCATCGCGAGGGCACCGCGAATTCCTGCGACTTCGTCAGCCGAACCCATCGAGACCAGGGTGACTTCACCGCCTCCGGATTTGTCGACCAATTGCAACGCAAGTTCGACGCCGTAGGTATCGGCATCGTCGAGAATCATTTTCCCAGAACGGTCCAAATTGTGCTCAGCATTAAGCGACTGAGGTGTGACGGGATCAGGAATCTGTTTGACGCATACGACAACGTTCACACGAGCCCATTTCGAATACTTTGGAATGACGGATACTCATTATGTGTCCTAAAATTGCGCTCAGAGAAGCATGCACGCGGGTCTCGCATCTGAGCGAATCCTTTCCCAATTTCTTGATTCCAGCGCGATTCTCCGGCCGGAGTCGATTAAGAGTTAAGCAGACTTCGTAATTTGACGCAATGCAATTTTGTAGGTGGCATGGTTGGCGTTGTCAAATGCAGATCGTCGGGTCAGTCGATTTGCGACTGGGAATCAGCAGCCGTTGACACTCCTCGTTGATTGGTCTGCTAAAAGAGGTTGGTCAAAACTAAAGGAGACTTCAGTGGCTACGTCGACCGGAAAATGCGCGAATGACCGTTGCAGTTGTGTGAATTGTACGTGCGAGGATTGTCGGTGCGAGGGATCGAGCGACTGCGGCTGCTACTTGAACCTGCGAGGCCGCGTCGCGGTCGTGACTGGTGCTGGTGCCGGGCTCGGAAGAAGTTACGCTCTCGAACTAGCGTCCCGCGGTGCCCAGGTCGTTGTTAATGACATTGGGGCGGCTTTGGATGGAGTCGGCCATGATGACACACCTGCGCAAAGCGTCGTCAAAGAGATTATTGAGCGAGGTGGCGAGGCGGTGGCCGATACCACGAGCGTGGCCTCGCCCGAGGGAGGTGAAGCCATCATTCAGCACGCCATGGACGAATATGGGGGCGTCGATATTCTCGTCAACAATGCGGGCAATATGCGATTGTCATCGTTCGCGAAATTGGATGTGAGGAGCATCGGCGAGGTGCTCGATGTCCATCTGGGTGGCGCTTTCTACGTGACTCATCCGGCGTACCAGGTAATGATGAAGCAGAACCGTGGTCGAATTGTTTTCACGACGTCGGGGTTGGGCATTTTCGGTATCTACGGCGCCGACGTGTACGCCGCTGCCAAGGGCGGCATTGATGGACTCATGTCGGCCCTGCGTCTCGAATGTGAGCGCTGGGGCATCAAGGTGAACGCGGTGGCTCCGATGGCGCGTACTCGGATGGCGGGCGACGATCTCTACGCCGAACTGCCCAACGAGGCAGTCGGCCCGGAACACGTCGCTCCCGTGGTCACTTATCTGAGCTCTGATGAGTGCGAGGTGAATGGCGAGATCTGGTCGGTAGGTGCGGGAAGCGTTGCGCGCGTGTTTACGGCTCGCGCCCCGGGCTACTACAAACACCCCACGAACGAGGGACCCTTGACTGCTATCGACGTAGCGTCCCACGTGCGTGAAATTGGTGACCTGACCGGTGCCAGCGAGCCAGAGAACTGGCTGGCCGAGTGGAAGATAGTGGCTGATAGGTATCGCGCCAGTTAAAACCGCCACCTATAAAAATACTTTATTTCAAGGGGTTTTAAAAAAACTAGTAAAGTGACGTCACTATCGCTAAAGTGGATTTCTACGTAGCGAGAAAGGCATGGCGTGACGACGAACGACCGAACTCCACTCGAGCGCGTTACGTTGAATGACGTCGACGTCTCGTATCGTCAATCTGGTGAGGGTCCCCGAATCGTCCTCATTCATGGTCTCGGTCAGGATTCGAGAATCTGGCGCGAAATTCTAGGCGCGTGGTCGGGTCACGAGACCTTCGCCTACGACCTCCGAGGTCACGGGGGCACGAGCGTCGGCCAGGACGAAGGAACAATTGCTCAGCTGGGACACGATCTTTTGTCGTTCCTCGAATTCGTCGGACCAGCTGTGTGCGTAGGTTTTTCTCTGGGGGGCAGTATCGCATTGTGGGCCGCGGCCGAACGTCCCGATCTGGTGCTCGGCGTCGTCGCGGTGGCGACATCCTCGGTGGTCGGTCGTTCTGCTGCGGAGTCGATGGATCAGCGCATTGCTGAAGTGCAGGCAGGCGACGCAGAAACGATGAGGGCAATAATCGAGCAAGATACTCGTTCACAATTGGCGGGCGCTGACGTCGATTTCGCCGCGATCGTAAACGATCGCATTCTCGCGATCGGCGACGCGCGCGGGTATCTCAATGCGGCAAGGGCGGTACGCGACATGCGCGAGAATCCACTTAATCCTCGGTTGGACGTCATCTCTCAGCCCGTGTTAGTGGTCACGGGATCACTGGATCCTTGGTGCCCGCGACGGGCGGCCGAGATCATGATGGAGCATCTGTCGCACGCCAAATTTGAAGAGTTGGCTGGAGTGGGACATCTGGTGACCGACGTGGCCGCATCGGAATTTCTCGCAGTAGCCCAACCATGGGTCGATCAATTGGAGGCTTCATGACCACTTCACCCCGTAAGGTCGCCTTCGTCACCGCCGGCGCCGGCGCCGGTATTGGTTCGGCCATCGTGCGCGAATTGGCGTCCCAGGAGTACGACGTGGTCATTACCGACGCGCACGAACGTCGTTGCCACGAACTCGCTCAGACGCTCCAAGACACATATGATCGCGAATTCCTTGCTATCCCTCTTGACGTGACCGACTTCGACGGAGTGAAGGATGCCGTCGATCAGGTAGTCGCGTGGCGAGGAGGGGTGGACGCTCTGGTCAACAGCGCGGGCTGGACCAAATTACAGCCGCTGATTGAAATGGAACGGGAGACTTGGCTGCGGACCATCGACGTTGACCTCAATGGTACCTTCAACTGCCTGCGGCACGTCCTGCCTGTGATGATCACGCGTGGTGGGGGTTCCGTCGTCAACATTTCTTCGATTGCGGCGTGGGAAACGTCCACCGAACACGGCGTTGCCTATTCGGCCGCGAAGGCCGGCGTAACCGCGCTGACCCGTGTCGCGGCGGCGGAGGTGGGCGAGCACGGGATTCGAGTAAACGCCATCGCACCGGGACTCATCTACAACGACTTCCTGCTGAAGGTCTACCCCGAAGAATTTTTCGAGGGGTACGCGGAGCGCCGGAGTCGCGTGGGCCGCGTGGGCAAACCCGAGGACGTAGCGGCACTCACGTCATTTCTGCTCAGTGATCGTGCGGGCTACATCACTGGAGAGACCTATGGCATCAGTGGCGGGGTCTTGCCACATGGCTGATCACGATTACCTTTTTTGGCCGATCGCGAAGTTGATCGAGGCCTATCGGAAGCACGAGGTATCTCCTGTTGAAGTGACCCAGAGTGCTCTCGAACGAATTGCGGCAATTGACGACCAACTCCACAGTTACGTGAGTGTGACACCCGATATCGCGCTGGAGCAAGCGCGGTTCGCCGAGAGACTGTACCAATCGGGCGGCGACGTTCCTCCGCTACTGGGTGTCCCAGTTTCCGTCAAAGACCTCTTCGACGTTCGAGGAGCTGTAACTACTCTCGGCTCGAACTTGTACGGAAGCGAGCCAGCGGCGGTCGACTCAGAGCCCGTCGCCTTGCTGCGGGCTGCGGGTGCGGTGTTCACGGGTAAAACCAATACCGCCGAGTTCGGTCAGAGTGCCACTACCGACAATTTGCTCGGACCCGCTTGCGCGAACCCCTGGGACCCGACTCGCACGCCCGGAGGTTCGAGTGGTGGTGCGGCCGCCAGCGTGGGGGCGGGATTGGCGAGTGCGGCTCTCGGGTCGGACGGCGGGGGTTCAATCCGGATTCCCGCCGCGATGTGCGGCCTCTTCGGACTGAAGCCCACCTTCGCGGAACTCCCCGCCGACGAAGCCTTCAAGGCGATGTCACACTTCGTGTGCGCGGGCCCGATTACGCGGACGGTCGACGATGCGCGCCAACTGCTCGAAGTGCAACTACGACGCGACCTGACGCGTGGCGATCAGCATGGACGCCGTCGAATCGCTTGGAGTCCGGCACCCGAGGGCCACCCCGTCGATGTGGGAGTACGCGAGGTGACTACGGCGGCGGTCACGGTCCTCGCGAACATGGGTCACGAAGTCCAAGAAGTAGCCCTGCCTCTCGAAGGTTGGATGACAGCCTTCGGCGCCCCAGTGCTCTATGACGAATGGCGATACCGACGCCACCTGCTCAAGAGCGCGGACGATCTCACCTTCTACGCGCGGAGGGCGATCGAAGGTGGCGGACGGATCACAGAGACGGATCTCGCTTCTGCGGGTTTGATGCACGAAGAGATTCGACGCAGGGTGGCGGGCATGTTCTCCGATTACGACTTCATCATCACGCCAACCATGGCGTGCCTGCCGTTCCCGCTCGGCCAACGCCCCAGCGTGATTGACGGTGTGAAAGTTGACTCGCTATGGGGTCCCTTCCCCTTCGCGGCACCTTTTAACGTTTCGGGGTCACCCGCGGCGAGCGTGCCAGTTGGTCTGAGTGAGGGCCTGCCCGTGGGGCTCCAGATAGTGGCTCGATACCACGGCGAGGGCCAACTGCTTGATTTCTGTGAGGAGCTCGAAGCCGCTCTCCCCAGTACCGTGGAGACCATGAAGAGACGGTGGGGCCACGCGGTCCTCAACAACTAGTCATGGGTCCATTGGTCGTCGAACGAATCAGCGGTGTCGCACTGCTTCGAATCTCGCGTCCCGAGAAGCGCAACGCCTTGACCCTCGCGATGCTTACGGAACTCGTGGATCTTGTCGGTGAAGAGATCAGCGCGGGCGCTCTCGCGGTGATTCTTGCCGGCGACGATGAGGTCTTCAGCGCGGGAGTGGACCTGAGCGCACTCGGGAATGGAATCGACGATGTCCATGTTGATGATCTGCTCGCCACTGCCATCGCACAAGTGCGCGCCACGCCGGTTCCCATCGTGGCCGCAATTGAGGGCCCGTGTATTGGTGGCGCCGTTGAACTCGTTCTGGCGTGCGACGCGCGGGTAGCTGCGGAGGGCAGTTTCTTTGCGGTGCCGGCCACTCAGTTAGGCCTGCTTTATCGGCCCGAGGGAATTGCGAGCCTGGTGGCCCATGTGGGTCGCGACACAGTGTCGCGTCTTCTTCTCTTCAACGAGCGTCTCGGTTCGAGTGAAGCTCTCCGCGCGGGGTTAGCGACACACACGTGCGTGCGGGGTGCCGCGGTCGAGATGGCTTTCGCGCTCTGTGAAGGGATCAGTCGCGCGACGCCAACTGCCGTGAGTGCCACGAAGGAACTTATCTGCGAATTACTCAGTGACGACAGTGATCTCTCTCACTGGTCGGCGAGGCGCGAGACTCTTCTTGCGTCCGATGAACGTCGTGAGGCCCTGGCGCACGCCACCCAACGGCGCAAGAAGGGTGACTAGATCGATGAATGCCCCCTCGATGAAGGAATTAGTGGGTCGCTCCCTCGGGAGTCACGTCGCCTCCTATGACGATCGCGACGTGATGTTGTACGCATTGGCCATCGGTGCACACGCCACTGATCTCGATCTCGTATACGAAAGGGACCTTCAGGTGCTGCCCACGTTTGCGCTGCCGCTCGGGCTATGGGCCGTCGAAGCCGCCGGCGCTCTCGCGACCTACGATCACGCACGGTCGTTGCACGTTGGCCAGGAGTTAGTAGTGCCGCGCGCAATGCCGGTGGCGGGTGCTGTCGAGATGGGTGCCACTATCTCCAATGTATGGGACAAGGGTGCGGCCGCCCTGGTAGAGATCGCGGTGACGAGCGACTACTTCACGACGACTTATCTGATTTTCGTACCCGGAGCCGGTGGTTTCGGTGGCGAACGAGGTCCAAGTGCGGTGGGTGCTATTGCAACGGACCCACCCTCACGAACAACGCAGGTCGTCACGACGCCCGACCAAGCGGCGCTATATCGACTGACGGGAGATCGTCATCCAGTGCACATCGATCCGTCCTTGGCGCAGGCCGCCGGATTCGAGCGACCGATTCTACACGGTCTGTGTACCCTCGGCGCAGTAGCGATGCGGGTGGCCGAGGCGCAGGGACGAAGTCCGCTCGACGTGCGCCAGATCATGGCTCGCTTCTCGGCACCCGTTCAGCCCGGTGCGACCTTGGACGTATCGCTTTACCAGACGGATCACGATACCGCCTACGTCGCAACCGTGCAGGGCGTGGGTACCGTTGTGAGCGGCAAGTTGAGCCTGGCGTAATTAGATTGCGGGACCCCGACCCGCGAAGAGCATCGTGTACCAGGCTTGCGTGGTGACGGTCACCGCCTCGTCAATTGATACTGGGCGACCGTTGTCGCTCTCCTGAGCAAACCACACGTAGCAGCACTGCTCGGTCAGACAGGCCAGAGCTTCGGCGACCACGTCGATCGCTATCCCGTTCACGTCGCCATCGCCATAAAGGTGCCGGTACGCGGACGTGAATCTCTTGACGTGTCGGTCACGCATCGAGCGTAAAATCGCACGGAATTGCTCCTCGATTGAGGCCGCTTCGATGAAAACGCGCATCACCTCACGGTGCACGAAGTAGTGCTCGATGTAGCCCTGGTTCGCTTCCATCAGGGCGGCGTAAGGGTCACTCGCGAGTCGGGGACGGGTGTGGCCGCTGACTTGGAAAAACTCCTCGTGAATATCGGCGACAACGGCGGCGAAAAGGTCAATCTTATTGTCGAAGTACCGGTAGAGACCTCCCGTGGACAGACCCGCTTCGACAGCGACATCAAGCATCCGTGCCTCGACATAACCGTCGCGGGCGAAGACTCGTCGGGCGGCGTCGAGAACCTTCTGCCTGGTTTGCAGGCCCTTTTTGGTGGTCGGGGTTGCCGTCATCTTCGTTCTCCCGTCACTAACGTGGCGTGCCACGAAGTATGGCGGCCAGTGCGAATCGCCTGCGCCCGAGGTGAAATCTATCGTTGTGAGTGACACGCACTCGGCGACACCTATCCACGGTAGAAGGGTAGTCCGAGGGCGGCGGGCCAGCTAACGGCGCCGCGGCGACGCTGCAGCCACGCGCGGAGGATCATCACCAGAATGGTGCCGATGTAGGGCAGAACAGTGAAAAACTCGCTGGGGATGGACCAACCGAGTGCTTGTCCCACGTCGCCAAGCACGCTCAGGGCGCCGAAGAAGTACGCGCCGGCAATAACCCACCCTGGCTGCCACCCTGAGAAGAAGACGACGGCGAAAGCAATCCATCCTTCGCCGGCAGTGACGTCACTGACCCAGTCTTTGACGATGCCCAAAGTGATGACTGCGCCACCGATGCCGGCCATGGCTCCGCCGACGCCGGTGTAGAAGAGCCGCCAGCCAATCACGGAGATACCTGAGGTGTCCGCGGCCTCGGGATTCTCGCCGATGGCCTTGATGTTGAGACCGTGCCGGGTCCGATTGAGGAGATAGGCGGCACCCACCGGCAAGAGGATGGCGACGTAGGTCACGATCGATTGTCGAAAGAGGGCAGGCCCCACGAAGGGTATCCGAGAAAGAAGTGGCAGGTTCCAGATTGGTATCACCGATTTGGCGCTTTGACCCACGTGACTAGTACCCAGGGTATCGGTCACGCCCTGAGCTACGAGGATGAGGGCCACGCCAACAACAATGAGGTCTGTACGAAATAAGACGGTGATGACGCCGTAGAGTAACGCGAAGAGTCCACCGGCGACGGCGGCGGCCAACAGACCGAGAAGCCACGATCCGCTGGAGAGATCAACTAAGAAACCAGCGAGAGCCCCGACGAGCATTACCCCTTCGAGGGCAATGTTGTAGACACCGGTCTTCTCCACGAGAAGTTCTCCCGTAGCCGCAATGAGAACCGCGGTGCTCGACGAGATGGCGCTGGCTATCGACGCGACGAGAAGAGTGTCGTTCATGGGCCAACCTCCGGCTCGGTGGAGGACATCCCGGGAGTTCGAGTGCGCACTAAATGGAGTCGAGCGTAGGCTTCACCGAAAGTGCCGAAAATGAGGGTGATGCCAATCACGGCGAAGACCATATCGGCGGATCCTCCCACCACTTGGATGGCGTCACCGGCTGACAGCAGGATGGAGTAGACGATGCCGAGCATCAAGACGCCGATCTCGTTGGCCCCCGCCAGAACCGCGATAATTAGTCCGTTGAATCCCGTGTTATTGGTCACTCCCGGTGTCAATTGGTAGTTGGTGCCCATCAAGTTAAGGGCCCCGGCGAGCCCACCAAGGGCGCCACCGATGAGCATGGTACCGATGAGGGTGCGCTTGACGTTCATGCCCGCGTAGCGGCCAGCTTTTTCGCTGGCGCCGATCATGGTGACTTCGTAGCCCCAGCGCGAATAGCGGTTCGCGGCCCAGAAGGCCAGAGGCAGTCCCAGGGCAATCAAGATGCCCCAATCGACGACAATATTATTGAGGTGCAAAAGACCGAGGTCGGCCTGCGTCGGAATCGCAATGGCGAAGACACCTCCGGCGGCGCTTGGCGCGTACCAAGGTCCAGTCGCCCAATACATCAGCCATCCAAGGGCCACGAAGTTCATAAGAAAGGTCGTGATGACCTCACTCACCCCGAGATAGACGCGAGCGAGAGTGGGTAGGAGAATCCAGACGCTGCCGGCCACCATGGCCGCCAGTAGCATCAGGGGAATTATCACGAAGCTGCGTTGGCTGGCGAGATGGTACGAAATTCCGGTGGCTGCCCACGCTCCCATGTAGATCTGTCCATCAATCCCTACGTTCCACAACTGAAGTCGGTAGGGGATGGAGGCGGCGAGTCCGCTCAATATGAGTGGAATGGCGATGGTGAGAACGTTCTCGAAGCCAGTTGTGGTGCCCAGCGTTCCACTCCACATGGAACTATAAAGTGTGCCGGCAGATGCAGAGGTGAATAGTGGTGCGGCAGCCAGGGATAACAAAATACCAACGAATACCGCGCCAAAGCGAAAGAGCCCGAGGTTGAGCGGATGCGCTCGTCGTTCAATGCGCCAGCGCAATCGTGACGCGCGCGAGAGCCCCGCGTAATTCGAGAGCATCGGTCGCGGAGATTCGATGGTCATTGCCGGGCTCCTCCCATCAACATGCCAATGTGATCGCGGTCGGCGTCGTGGGCGGTGAATTCCCCCACTACGCGCCCCTCGTAGAGCACAAGGATACGGTCGGCGAGTCCCAGCGCTTCGTCGAGGTCCGCCGAAATGAGGAGAATGGCCAACCCGTTGTCACACGCGTCGCTGAGCGACGTTCGCACGGCTTCGGCGGCCTTGATGTCGAGGCCCTGGGTGGGGTTCACCGCGACGACAATTCGACGTCGCTGCTCAAGTTCGCGCCCGGCGAGTAGTTTTTGCGCATTGCCGCCGCTCAGTTGATGGACGAGGGTAGCGGTGTCACTGGTGGACAGCTCTACCCGTGCGACAAGTTCCGAAGCGAAGGAACGCGCGTGACGTCCGCGGATTATCCCGTGTCTGTTCACGGGTTGCTCAAGATAGTTACGCAGGATGGCGTTTCGCCAAATCGATTGCGAAGGAACAAGGCCGGTGCCCTTGCGGTCCTCGGGGATGTAAGCCAGCCCCGCTTTGATGGCACTTCTAATGCCGTCGATAGGACGCGCGTCAATAGTAACGGAGCCCTCCTGGGGGCGCCGGTCTCCCGTGACTAATTGTTCGAGTTCTTTCTGACCGTTACCCGCGACGCCGACCACGCCGACAATCTCGCGCTGACGAACGACAAAAGACACGTCGTCCAGTGCGGGTACTCCCCTGTCGTCGTCAGCGCTGAGGTGCGAAACTATGAGAATCTCTTCGCCGCTGTCGCGCTGGCGGTGGCCCAATTGGTTGGTTCCGGTCTCGTGTTCGGCAAACATCATTTTCGACAAAGTTGCCACGGTGGAGTCACTACGTTCCCTGGTCTCCAGCAGGGAACCGTGTCGCATCACTGAGATTCGATCGGCGACACTCAGCACTTCGTTGAGTTTGTGCGAGATAAAGATGATGGTGGTGCCTTCGGCTGCCATGGCGCGCAGATTGGTGCAGAGGCGCGTAGCTTCATCAGGGGTCAACACTGCGGTTGGCTCGTCGAGAATGAGCACGCGCGCGCCGCGCGACATTGTACGCAGGATCTCGACGCGCTGCTTTTCCCCCTCGGACAGTGCCCAGACGGGACTCGCTGGGTCGACGCTTATGTCAAATTTCTCAGCGAGCAGACGGGCCCTCTCTATGAGTTGGCGTGGCGTGGAGATGGAACTCACGTCATCTGCTCCAACGGCGAGGTTCTCCGCGACCGTGAATTTCTCAACCAGGCGGAAGTGCTGGTGCACCATGCCGATACCGGCGGCCAACGACGCCCGGGGCGAGCCGAAACCTAGACGTTGGCCACCCACTTCAATTTCACCCTCATCAGGTGTGAGGAAGCCAGCTGCGACATTCATCAAAGTCGACTTGCCCGCACCATTTTCACCTAGTAACGCGTGGACTTCACCTCGACGAAAGGAGAGGGAAAGTCTCTTTACCGCGACGAGTTCGCCAAAACGTTTCTCGATGCCGCGCAGGGTAAGGGCGTCACTGTGATTATTCACGATGGTCACTCGCGTGCCCCCCCGGGCTCAACGCTACGACTGTGACGCGACGCACGCGACGTCGCCCAGTCGTAGCATCATGAAGTGTTTCAACCACAAACTGGTCCGACAGGTTACAGGCGTGAGGACGACTCGCATTGGAATTGAGGCTAATAAGAAGGGGAGCTGATGTCAAGAGAGTGACGTCACCTTTTTATTATGGATCGCGTGTAAATCGGAGCGTGAATAAGGGAAATAAAGGTCAGAAGGCTCAATGCGACCACCAAAATAACGATCTCGTCGCATCGGCGAGAGAGTACTAATTTCAAAAAAAGCGACGTCACTCTCTTGACAACGTGGGTCGATACCGCTAACTTTGCGCGCAGTGCGCGATTTCGAACGAAGCTCGCTTGGGTGGGGACTCGGTTGATTTCACACGAGAATGACGCCGATGATCATGGTGATCCGCGGTTGCAACGACTTAGGGGGAGGGCGGCAACGATGAACCAGTTGACGCGCAAGGCATTCGTGGCCGTATCAGTACTCAGTCTCTGCGGATCTCTGATGATCGCAGTGACGGGCACTGCTGCGAGCGCGAGAGGCCTAAAGAAGATCGACGCCGTCTGGTTGTATACCGGCCCGAAGAACGACGGCGGCTACAACACTTCTCAAGAGGTGGCGATGAACGCCATGGCAACGGTCCCGAACACCACGGTGCAGGGGATCTACAACCTGGGCTACACCAGTGAGACAAGTTCCATCATTACGCAGGCTATCTCTAAGGGCGCCAACGTCATAGTCGACACCATGGGCTTGGGGAGCATCTTGACGTCAGTGTGTAAAAAATTTCCGAAGGTGTACTGCTACGGGGGTGGCGACCCTACGCCCCAGATTCCCAATGCCACTAGTTTCTGGCTACCTGACTGGAACCTTGGTTACACCGCGGGTGTCGCGGCTGGTCTAACCACTAAGACCAACGTGATTGGATTTGTGGGCCCGAGTGCATATCCGGGGGATGTGCTGGACATCAATGCGTTCTTGCTGGGCTGCCAGAGTGTTGACCCTAAGTGTACCGAGAAGGTCATTTTTGACAACAACTATTTCGATCCACCCGCTTCGACCCAGGCTACTCAGACCCTGATCAGTTCGGGTGCTGATGTGATTCGCGGGTGGATCGACGACCCCAGCTTCTGTAAGGTTGCCCAGAACGACAAGGTGTTCGCGGTGGGTCAGTTTAACGACTACCACTCGGCGTGCCCCAAGTCGATTATCACCTCCACGTACTGGAACTTCGCGAATTACTTCAAGGGTCAAGCACGCGCGATCTTGGCTGGAAAGTTCAAGAGTTCGGGATCGCATTTCAACTTCGTCGCCTTGTCGAAGTCACCAGGTAACCCCGGCCTCGGTGCGTTCGGATCGTTCGTGAAGCCCAGTGTGAAGGCCAAAGTCATGGCAGTTTTTGCGAAGGCGGTGGCGGGAAAGAACTTGATCGTCGGTCCCATTTACGACCAGGCGGGCAAACTCCGTTTCAAGGCGGGAGTGACCGTGTCGCCCAACTTCATGTTCACTACTTGGAATTGGTACGTCAAGGGCGTTGTCAGTAGTAAGTAAGTGCGAGCAATGAGTGGGCCCCGGGGTAAGTCTACCCCGGGGCCCGACTGCGTAACGAGTTCGGAGAGACTGTTCATATGATTGATCAAGCCGTAGGCGACATGCTCCGTGACACGGCGGCCAAAGTTCTCGCTGCGAGGGTTCGCCGAGAAGATGTGTGCGCATATGCGGACACATCTTCAGTGAAGCACGATCGAGGACTCTGGGAGGAACTGGCGTCACTGGGCTGGACCGGCCTAGGACTCCTTGAATCTCAAGGCGGCGCGGAATTGGCATTGTCCGAGCGGGTCGTACTTTTTGAGGAATTCGGCCGATGCTTGGCTCCAGTACCTTTCTTCTCGAGCGTGGCTCTCGTGACACCCTGCGTGGTCGAGGATGATGAACTCGCTCGTCGCTTGGCCGAGGGCCAGTCCGTCGTTACCTTGGCGTGGGCGGAAGCGGCGTCCACTTCTCTGTCGTCCACCGTTCTTGCGACCACGGCACGGCGTCACGGTGACGAGTTCAAGTTGACGGGAGTGAAACTGCGCGTCCCAGATGCCGAGGTCGCCGACGAAATCATCGTGAGCGCGTGCGGTGACAACGGCGTCTCGTTGTATCTAGTGCGCGCCGATGCAACCGGTATTACTCGTCAACCGGAGACCTCCGTGGACGGCACTCGACGCACCGGCACGCTCAAAATGCTCGATGCGCCGGCCACGCTCCTAGTCGGTCCCGACCGGGCACTTC
Organism: Acidimicrobiaceae bacterium; assembly: GCA_013044265.1. Classification (GTDB taxonomy): domain Bacteria; phylum Actinomycetota; class Acidimicrobiia; order Acidimicrobiales; family RAAP-2; genus RAAP-2. Next base: position 14,870 of record JABEUQ010000131.1, on the reverse strand, counting down.
TCGTCCTCGCGCGCGTGGCTCGGGAGAGTTGTGTCGCCTTGAGCTTCGAAGCGCTCGGCGTCGCGGAGGAAGTTCTGCGCGATGCAGTGGACTACGCTAGTACTCGCCAGCAGTTCGGCAAAGCCATCGGTGCGTTCCAGGCAGTAGCGGCGCCTCTCGCTGATCAGTACGTGGCGATTGAGCTCGCGCGAGCGTTGGCGGAGTGGGCGGCGCTGGCCTGTGACATGAACCAGGACGCCGACATAGCGGTGGCCGCTGCGAAGGCCGCGTGTGCGGAGGCGGCAATCCGAACCGTGGAGGTCGCAATTCAGGTGTCGGGGGCCATTGGCTTTACCTGGGAACACCATTTTCACCGGTATCTACGACGCGCCCATTGGATCGATCAATTCGAGGGCTCATCACGTACGCATCGGGCTCGCATCGCGTCGGCGCTCTTGGATGAGCGCCGCTCGCCCCAGGTCGTTGAACTCTTCGATGGCGAAGAAATCGCCGCATTCCGGGCGTCGTCGAGACAGTGGATTGAGGCCAACCTGCCGACTGCCGCTCGCGGGCTGGGTCTGGTGAGCCCCCTCGACGTCTACGAGGAGCTGAAAGAACGGTGGCAGCATCTCGTGAATGAGACGGGTCTGCTCGTCGCTCATTGGCCGGTGGACGCCGGAGGTCGGGCTGAGTCGGCGCTGCACACTGCGATCTTTCGCGAAGAAGTCATTAGGGCCCACCCGCGGGTCTCTCACGGCGACGGGGGCAGCGACCTTGTCGCGCCACTGTTGATGGAATATGGCACAGACGAACAGAAGGCTCGCTTTCTCGGACCAATTCGCCTTGAGACCGAATTCTGGGCTCAGGGCTTCTCCGAACCGAATGCGGGTTCGGACCTCGCGTCGCTCACGACGAGAGCGACGCGCGACGGTGACAACTGGGTACTCAACGGTCAAAAGACGTGGAGCACCTACGCGCCCGTGGCTGAGTGGCTGTTCGTACTCGCCCGGACTGACCCCGAAGCCTCGCGTCATCGGGGTATCACGTGTTTCATCGTGAACGCGAAGGCCTCGGGCGTCGAGATTCGGGCTATTCGCGACATAGCCGGCACTGACGAATTTGGCGAAATCTTCTTAACGGACGTTCGCGTGGGTGACGAGAACGTTCTCGGACCCGTCAACGACGGTTGGTCAGTTGCCATCATGACTCTGGCCATTGAGAGGGTCATCGAGTCCTGTGAGGACATCGGCGAACTTGATTTCCTCGTTGACCGCCTTCTCGATTGCCTATCGGATTGGTGCGACGAGGCGAGAATATTCTCCGAAAGCGAGGACGTCCGTCAGCAGGTGGCCACGTTGTGGTGCCAGTTACAAGCCGTGCGCCTGGTGCAGTATCGGTGTCTTTTGGCGCTCGAGCATTCCCCGGTCCCCCCGGCCGAGAGCGAGATATTAAAATTGGCGTGGTCCGAGGTGAATCAGCGCGTGACACGCCTGGCCTATGGCCTCTTTGGACCCATGGCGAATACGACGACGCAGGCGGTCACTGTCGCGAAGTTCTGGGAGTTCTGGTACCTGATGTCGCGTTCGGTGACCATCTACGCGGGAACATCGGAGATTCTGCGCAGTGTCGTCGCCGAGCGGGTTTTGGGACTACCCCGTTCTCGGTAGTGAGCGGAGTACTTGAGAGGGAGCATTGAATGACCAGAACATTGAAGTCACCGAACGATGTTCGCATCGTGGCCGTGGTCGGCAGTGGTGTGATCGGGATTGGGTGGATTTTGCACTATTTGCGCATGGGTCTAGAGGTGCGGGCCTACGACCCGGCGCCGATTGCGCGCACTCGCATCTCGGAGATGGTGGCCATGTCGTGGCCGATTATGGAGGAACTTGGTTTGCGAACGGGCGCGCGAATGGGGAACCTCGTCATCGCCGAGAGCCTCGCCAACGCGGTCGCCACGGCTGACGTCGTGCAGGAGGCCGCCCCCGAGGATGTGAAGATCAAGACACAATTGTTCGCCGACATCGATGCAGTGGCCCCTGCGTCCACCATCATCTTGACCAGCACATCGGGGATTTCGATGACGCTAATCCAGGCCGACTGTGCCAACCCCGGTCGCACTGCCACGGGGCATCCCTTCAATCCGCCCTACCTGATTCCGCTGGTCGAAGTGTTGGGTGGAGAGCAGACCGATCCCGAAGTCGTGGAGTGGACCATGGAGTTCTACCGCACCTTCGACAAGTACCCGGTTTTCCTCGAGCGCGAAGTACCGGCATTCATCGCGAGTCGTCTCCAAGAAGCTATGTGGCGCGAAGCTCTACACATGATTGCCGCCGGCGAGGCCACCGTCGAGATGATCGACGACTGCATCACTGAAGGACCGGGACTGCGTTGGGTGGTGACCGGCCCCGTGATGAACTTCCACCTCGCCGGAGGACCTGATGGCATGAAGCACGTTCTGGATCATTTTGGACCCACACTTAAGGAACCCTGGACGCGACTGATTGCTCCCGAACTGACCGATGAATTGCGCGCTGCCGTCATTGATGGTTGCAACCGTGAGTCGGCGGGACGTAGCGTTGACGAGATGGTCCTTGACCGGGACCGGGCCATCATTGCCGTGATGAAAGCTCGTAGAGAGAGCGCCGAGGCGGCGACTCGTCGGCGTAGCCGCTAGATCTTTCACGTGACAACGAGATTTTCTTCCACCGAGTTATCGGGACTTTTCGCGCCTAGGTCCGTGGCGGTGCTGGGGGCGAGTAGCCGCGAAGGCCGACCCGGTCATTTCGTGATCCAGGCCTTGCAGATGATGGGCCCTCGGGGATTCGTCTATCCCATTACGCCGCGGTATGAAGAGATATTGGGTTTGCCGTGTTTCGAAAATCTCGCGAGTGCCCCCACTGCTGATCTCGTGGTCATCGCCAGTTCAAGTGATCGTATTGAAGCCGAGCTCGAAGAGGCTGCGGCCCAGGGAGCTCGCGGCGCGCTGGTCTTAGGCGCTCCGATTCCCGACGAGCGGCGTGATGCCTGGCTGCTGCGAGTTGCCGAAATCGCGCACGCAGCGAACCTGCCGCTGCTCGGACCTGACACTCTGGGCTTCGTGAATTTCCACCAGCGCGTCGCCGCGACGTGGGCCCTCCCCGAGCCCGCAGCGGCCGGCGGTATTGCCATCGTGTCACAGTCGGGAACTGTTTACTGGGAAGCAAACACCAACGACCCACGACTTCGTTTCAGTTTCAACGCCCATAGTGGCCTCGAAGCGACCATCTCGATGGCCGATCTCATTCGCTACTCGTTGGATCTCCCTTCGACGCGCGTCGTGGGTCTCTACGTCGAGACGATTCGTGATGTTGACGGGTTCGTCGAAGCCCTCGAACTCGCGGCCGACCGGGGCGTGCCGGTAGTTGCGTTGTACGCGGGGCGCACCGAGCAGGCCCGAGCCCAAATGATGACCCACGCCGGTCGCCTCGCGGGGGACCGAGCGGCACTCGAGGGGCTGTGTCGCCATTACGGCGTGGTGCGCGCCGACTCGCCCGACGACTGGTGGACGACTCTTTCACTGCTCGGGGCCGATCGACCCCTAGCCGAAGGTGGTTTGGCGGCGGTGATGGATTCTGGTGGCGGTCTCGCCATGTTCTTGGACTACGCCCAAGAATTCAACGTTCCCCTCGCCCAACTCAGTGATTCCACTACAGTGCAACTGGCAGAGATGATGGGAGTCGAGGGACCGAAAGTCGGCACAATTGATTTTTGGATTGGCGATGCTGACCGCCATTCGAATACCCGCAACCTCTTACGCGTGCTTGCAGACGACCCCGGGACGGCGGCGCTCATGGCCTTCACCACTTACGGAGAGTCTCAACGGGCAGGATTCGCCCCCAACGTGGCTGACGCCTGTCGACGAGCGCATGCGCAGACGACCAAGCCAATCTTCGCGACCACCTACACGAGTCGCCAGGTCAATCCCACCTTGATGCTCAAACTGGTCGACGACGGTGTTGCGTTGCTCGACGGCATGCGCACGTCGATGCAGGCCATGCGTCACGCGTTCGACGTACGCGAGTTCCGTACTCGCTGGACACTGCGCTCGGGGTGGTCGACGGAGCTAGAAGAGGAGGCTCTACGAGGCGCGAGTCAGCTCCTGTGCTCGTCAGATCAACTGCTGGAGGCTGAGGCGCTCTCATTGCTGGAGGCGCTTGGAGTCCCGGTCGTGCCGACCCGACGCGCCGCGAACGAGGACGAGGCATTGGTCGCCGCGAGCGCCGTGGGTTTCCCCGTCGTGGTGAAGACCGATGAGGGTATTACCCACAAGGCCGCGCGGGGTGGCGTGCGGCTCGGACTCCGCGATGACGTGGCCGTGCGCGAGGCCTATCGCAGCATGGCCGCGTCGCTTGGTCCTCGCGTGGTAGTCGCTCCCATGCGTAGCGGCTTGGAAGTGGCTCTGGGTATTGTGCCTAGTGAGTTTGGTCCCGTGCTGATGATGAGCGCGGGTGGTGTGCTGATCGAGATGCTGGCTGACCATTGCTATCTTTTGGCTCCGGCGTCGCCCGATGAGGTTGCCGCAGCTCTCGCGGAGCTGACAGTGTGGCGGGTCGCGACGGCGACGCTGAGTGAACAGGCACTCACATCGTTTTGCGAAGTTGCGAGTCAGATATCACGTATCGCCTACGAGTTGCGCGACGTCATGAAAGAGTTGGATATCAATCCGGTACTAGTGAGTGATGAGGGCTGCGTGGCCATCGATGCGCTCATCGGCACGTACGGTGTGACGAAGGAGGTGACTTGAGCGAATCTTTGCACGTCGAGCGGCGGGGATCCATCCTCGAAGTGACGGTAGACCGCCCCAGGGCCAACGCAATCGATAGTGCCTCCAGTCGCGAGATGGGGGACATCTTTACAACCTTTCGTGATGACCCGGAACTGCGTGTCGCCATTGTGACCGGTGCGGGTGATCGGTTCTTCTGCGCGGGCTGGGACCTCAAGAAAGTGGCCGACGAGGGGGTCGCTGACTACGACTTGGGTGTCGGAGGTTGGGCGGGGCTCCAGGAAATGGCCGATCTCAACAAGCCGGTGATTGCGGCGGTCAATGGTATGGCGCTCGGCGGTGGCTTCGAGCTGGCTCTGTGTGCGGACTTCATCTTGTGCGCCGAGGGCGCGCGGTTTTCACTGCCCGAACTTCGGGCCGGAATCCTGGCTGACGGCGCCACGATAAAATTACGTCGGCGTATCCCCTACTACGTGGCGGTGGATTTGTTGATGACGGGTCGGTGGATGGGGGCCGAGGAGGCCAAGCGATGGGGACTGGTGCGCGAGGTCTACGCGCCCGACCAGTTGATGAATGCGGCCCGAGAACTCGCGGATTTACTGGTCGGTGGTCCGCCTTTGCTCTACCCGGCCATTAAGGAGGTTCTTCGTGTCACCGAGGAGCTGGAAATTCAGGCGGCGTTCGATCTGCTCAATGGGGGTCACATAGATTCGGTGAAGCGTCTCTACGAGAGTGAAGACTTCATTGAAGGAGCGCGGGCTTTCGCCGAGAAGCGCGACCCCGTGTGGCGAGGACGATAGGTCGTCACGGTGAAGGAGTTCTCGACGCTGAAGCAGATGGTCGAGGCAGTCGCTCGGCGCGACGTATCGGCGAGAGAACTCGTGATGGCGTCTCTGCGGTGCATCGAAGAGACCGACCATCTGAACGCGTTCTTGACGGTGTGTGCGGAACGAGCACTCGAGGAAGGGACGCGCCTGGACAACGACCCTTCGCTCTGCGTCGGCGGTCTCCTGCGTGGCGTACCCATCGCCGTCAAGGACCTGCACGAAACGCAAGGTGTGCGCACGACGTTCGGATCAGTGCGCTTCGCTGAGAATGTGCCCGCTCACGATTGCGCGGTGGTGGCCCGGTTGCGTGCTGCGGGAGCCATCGTCATGGGCAAGACGAACACTCCAGCCTTCGGTCTAATCAGCGAGACGAAGAATCGACTGCGCGAACCTTGCGCGAACCCGTTCGATCCGTCACGTACGGCGGGAGGGTCGAGCGGAGGATCTGCGGTCGCTGTCGCCGTAGGAGCCGTACCGCTCGCGACCGGATCGGACGCCGCAGGTTCCATCAACGTACCGTCCGCGTTTTGCGGGGTGTTCGGATTTAAGCCATCCCTCGGTGTCGTGGCCAACGTTCCGGCGTCGACGTCATTGCTTCCCTTTATCTCGAGCGGTCCCCTCACGCGGACGGTGAGCGACGCGGCGGTTGCCATGGATGTGCTCGCCGGGTACGATCCGCGCGATCCGATGTCGAGGACCTGGCCGACGCAATCATTTCGTGACGCGCTATCCGTCCCCCTGCAATCCGGAGTACGGGTGGCATTTTCGAATGATCTCGGACTCTTCGCGGTGGACGATGAGGTGAAGTCGGCCGTCGAGTGCACGGCGACGTCGTTGGAGGCTCGTGGATGCGTGGTTCATCGCGATCACCCTACGTTGGACGATCCGATGGATCTCTACGTAGGGCTCTACGTACCCGACGCGCGACAGGCTGGCTTCGATAACCCCGCGACGTGGGAGGAACTGTTTCCTGAGACACTCGAGGAGTTACGCATCGCAACGCCTCAGAGCGCGCAGGACTACGCGCGTCGGTGGAATCAGTGGTGGACACTCCAGGCGACCATGCGCGAATTCTTCCAGCGCTACGACGTCCTTGTTGTACCTACCACGGCATCAACGGCATTCGTTCACGGGGTAATGCCGAGCGTGATTGGCGGAGCGTCGGTGAAACCGGTATGGACGACGTGGATGCCGTTCACGCCAATCTTTAACATGACTGGACAGCCCTGTGCCAGCGTTCCCACGGGCTTCTCCTCCGACGGCTTGCCGATAGGGGTATTGGTAGTCGGAGCAGTCGGGGCCGATGCGCTAGTGCTTCAAGTCGCGCACGAACTCCTCGTCGACTAGAGGAAAGTCAGTATGACTTAGGCAGTTTAAGTACGTGCTCGCTGAGGTAATTGAGCGCCATTTCCTGGGAGATGGGAGCCAGACGGAACAGGCGTGACTCGCGCCAGAGTCGTTCAACGTGGTATTCGCGCGCGTAACCATAGCCACCGTGTACTTGCAGCGCGGCGTCGCAAGCGCCGAAGCTTGCGTCAGCGGCCAGGTACTTCGCCGACGTCGCCTCCGGGCCACAGGATTGATGCGCGTCATAAAGTGCGGCAGCGTTGAACGCCATCAACTGGGCGGCTTCGAGTTTCGTCCAGGCGTCAGCTAATGGGTGGGCGACGGCCTGGTAAGCACCAATGGGACGACCGAACATGACGCGTTCGCGGACATAATCCGTTGCGAGTCGTAGGGCGGCTTGACCTATGCCGACCGCCTCCATGGCGATAACGATGCGCTCGGGGTTGAGACCGTCGAGAAGGTAGCGGAAGCCTTGACCCACTTCGCCGACGATGTGCGAATCATCGGCCTCGAGGTCATTGATGAAGACCTCGTTGGAATCGACCGCGGCTCGTCCGAGTTTCTTGATGGCGCGAATGGTGCAGTGTTGACGGTCGAGGGGGGCGAAGAAGAGGGTCATGCCATCGAGGGGTCGCTCATCGGTACGCGAAGTGGTTCTCGTCAACAACAAGATGTGCGAGGCATTCTGGGCGTTCGTGGTCCAAACCTTTTGTCCGTTGATGATCCACTTGCCCCCGTGACGCTCGGCCCGGGTAGAGATGCGGGAAGTGTCGGTTCCCGCATTAGGTTCAGTGACACCGAAAGCCATAGTGATCTCTCCACGGGCAATCGCCGGTAGGAAGGTCGCCTTCATTTCGGCGGAACCGTGACGAACAATGGGAGTGGCGGGAAAGACGTAGAAGTGAAACGCGGACGCCCCCGACATTCCCGCACCCGAGGCGGCAATCTCGCGCAAAAGCAGAGCCGCTTCAGTGACCCCCAGCCCCAAGCCCCCGTACTCCTCGGGGGTGATGATGCCCATCCAACCCGCTTCGGCGAAGGCCTTGACGAACTCCCAAGGGTACTCAGCCGCCTCATCCTTTTCATACCAATAATCGAGGTTGAATCGGTCGGCAAGTTTGCGTCCCTCTGTGACGACGTCACGCTGGATTTCTGTGAGCGACAAAGGACTCACGCGAGTACTTGCTTCGTATCTGCGAGCACTTTTAGAGTTACCGTGGGGTCTTCGCCGGCGAGCAGGATTTGAGGCTCGTTGACGCCCCAGCCGTAGGCCTCGACAAGGCGCTCGACGCACTCGGCGTGCGACCCACTGATGATGAGCTTGTCGACAATGGTCTCGTCGACTGCCGCGGCCAGGGCTTTGACACCACCAGTGGATAGAGCGTCCCGAATCCTTTGAGCTAGTTCGGGGTCGATGCCATTCGCCTCGAGGAGTCCCTCGCCGTTGGGTTCGGTCAACATCAGACCCAGACCAATTTTGGCCCCCGTCAGCGCGCGACTATCGTCACCGTCGACCGCCATGAGGGTTGGACTGGCTACGCGAAAGGGCGCCGCGTCGACTGGGCGCTTCTCGCCGGCCAGGGCGAGTGAACTGGTCACGTAGGACTGGGTACCGTAGAGCAGGTAGATCCCATCAGCGACCTGACCGGCCAGAGCACACATCTTTGGTCCGGTTGCGGCTAGGTAAATCGGCAAACTTTGACGGAAGGGCCGAAGTCCGAGGCGAACATTATCCAACTCGAATTTCTCGGAGTGCAGTTCGATTGTCTCACGGTTCAGCAAGCCTCGGATGATCTGGACCATCTCGCGTGCGGTCGTGAGGGGTTTGGAAACGTCGACGCCCAGTGGCAACAAGAAGTCACGTGCGCCGAAGCCCACACCGGCGACCGCACGACCTTGAGAAAGTTCGTCGAGGGTGGCGAAGGACGCGGCCAACTGTGCGGGGTGGCGAGTGAAGGGATTGACGACACCGGTCGCGAGTTCGACGTGCGACGTCTTCGTTGCTATTGCCGAAAGGGTGATGAAGGCGTCGCGAGCCACCGGGCCCTCGGCTAGCCAAACGGAGTCGACTCCGGCCGATTCGGCGCGCACGGCGAGTTCGACGGTAGTGCCAACATTGAGACCACCTTGGAACCAGACGCCGGGACGAAAACTATTGCTCATGAATGAACCTGACGGGGGATTAGAAGACCCATTCGGCGACTTCGATGAGCACGCCGTGGGTGGTGCGGGGATCGACGAAGCACACGCGCAGTTCCTTGAGGATTTGTCCGTGACCAGCGTCGTAGTTCTTAAGAACTTTAGGTTCTTCGTTAATGAAGCGAAGCCCGTGGCCTTTGAAGTGCTCGATGGCCGCAGGTAAGTCATTCGTGCGCACGTTGACTTCATAGACGCCCTCACCGCGCTTCGTGAGGAAACGACCGACCGGACCGTTGCCGGTGGGGTCGTTCACCATAGCGATGTGGAAGTCACCGATCCAGACGCCGCCCATGTTGAGTTCAAAGGCGTCCTGAGGGAAACCCTGGATTTCATCTGAAGAACCCTGGAGGGCACCCGCGAACGTCGTTTGGGCGTCACCAATATTCTTCACCGCGATTGTGATCTCGTGAATACTCAGTTCCAGAGTCATGGCGTCCTTCCGGTAAGGGCTCAGAAGAGCCCCGTGCGGACACATTCTTACCGGCCTTTGGGGTTAAGTCAAGAGAGTGACGTCGCTTTTTTCTGTCTGATATGGTGAGCGTAATGCTGAAGACGACGGCGGGTGGGGCTCGACGTTGAAAGGAAGGATGTTCACGATGAATTGGGAACCATTTTTGACCTGTGCGTTGACGGGAGCCGGTGATTCGGCGGGAAAGCACCCCGATTTGCCGATCACGCCTGAGCAAATTGCAAATTCCGCAATTGAAGCCGCGCACGCTGGCGCCGCTATTGTCCACGTCCACGTGCGTGAACCGGCTACCGGCAAGGGCAGCCGCAAGCCCGAATACTTCGCCGAGGTTGTGGAGCGTATCCGCGACTCTAAAGTGGATGTCGTCTTGAACCTCACGACGGGCATGGGCGGCGACATGGTTGTTGGGCCAAAGGGTGCCGAGGACTCGCCGGGACCCGGTAGCGACTTCGTGGGCGCGCTCGAGCGACTCGTGCACGTCGAGCAACTTGATCCCGATATTTGTTCGATGGACTGTGGCACCATGAACTTCTCCGATGACGACGTCATCTACGTGATGACGCCAACGTACTTGCGTGCGCAGGCCAAGAGAATTCAGGAACTTGGTGTGAAGCCGGAAATGGAAGTTTTCGACCTAGGCCACATCGAACTGGCGAAGAATCTCCAAAAGGAGGGACTGATTGATGCGCCGCCACTATTCCAACTGTGCATGGGTCTCACCTATGGCGCTCCCGCGACCCCCGAAGCCATAATTGCGATGCGCGATCACCTGCCAGAGGGAGCGCAGTGGAGTGGATTCGCTCCCGGTCGCATGGAGATGCCGATGGTGGCCCAAGTTGCGCTGCTTGGCGGAAATCTGCGCGTCGGACTAGAGGACAACCTCTACCTCAGTAAGGGTCAATTGGCTTCCAACGCTCAGTTGGTCACTCGAGCTAAGGAGGTCGTCGAAGCCATGGGTGGGCGTTTGGCCAGTCCCCAAGAGGCGCGCGACCGACTGGGCCTCAAGGGTAAGAAGTAGCTTCGGGCATTACCTGCGTGGCGTGTGGATACGGGGAAGCAAAGGGAAATCATGGCGTCATCCGAGACGACTGAAGGGCCGCACGTCGAACAGCGTGGACTCTGGTTTGAAGAGTTCGTCGAGGGCGTGATCTACGTTCATCGTCCTGGACGCACGGTCACCGAGGCTGACAACGTCGTGTTCTCCACGATGACAATGAACACACAGCCACTTCATCTCGACGCGGCGTGGTCGGCTGGTCAACCGTTCGGCGAGCGACTGATCAATTCCATGTTGACCTTGTCAACCATGGTCGGTCTCTCTGTGAGTCAATTGACGCTGGGGACTCTGGTGGCAAATCTCGGCTTTTCTGAGGTGTCCTTTCCCTCACCGATGTTCATTGGTGACACCCTCTACGCCGAGACGCGCGCCATTGCGAAGCGATTGTCGGAGAGTCGAACGGGTGAGGGTGTCGTGACTCTGGAACACCTGGGTCGCAACCAGAATGATGTCGTGGTCGCGCGTTGCACTCGTGTCACTCTGATGCGGTGTCGGCCGGAGATCTCCTCGTGAGGTGGGTCCCACCAGGCCCGGCTTTCTTATTTTGCCCAGCAGATCGCCCGGAGCGTTTTGAGAAGGCCGCCCGTAGTGCCGACGTCGTGATTCTTGACCTAGAAGACGCCGTGGCGCCGGACCGTCGCACAACTGCTCGTGCCGCGCTGCGCAGTGCCGACCTCGATTCTGATACCACAATCGTTCGGTTGAACCCCTCGGGGACAGATGACCACCAACGCGACGTCGACGCGTTGAGGGACACGAATATTCGTATGGTCATGCTCGCCAAAGCGTCGTCTGCCAACGACGTAAGCGCGCTCGCACCATTCGAGGTTCTAGGGCTCTGTGAGACACCCCGCGGCGTGCACGCCGCGTACGAGATCGCCGCATGCGCTAATTCGATTGCTCTGATGTGGGGATCGGAAGATCTCGTCGCCGCGCTCGGGGGCTACGCGAGCCGCGCGGCGGAGGGATCGTTGAGAGACCTCGCCCGTTACGCGCGGGCCAAGATTTTGGTCGATGCGGGGGCGAACGGTCTCGGCGCTCTAGATACGACCTTTCTTGACTTCGGTAACCTCGAGGGGCTGCGTCGTGACGCCGAGGATGCTGCCGCCCTCGGTTTCATGGCGACGGCGTGCATTCATCCTTCTCAGGTAGCAGTCGTTCGCGATGCGTATCGGCCTTCCGATGATCAAGTGATACGCGCCAAAAGGGTGGTAGAGGCTGCCGCCACTTACGACGGCGTGTTTCGATTGGACGACGTAATGGTTGACGGTCCGATGATCGCGCAGGCCCGACAGATTCTTCGACGCGCGGGCGAGGGGATGTGAGTCGTGGGGTTAACCGGAGAGAGGTGGATATGAACAAGGTGGTGGAGAGTGCGGCGGAGGCCGTGGCAGACATCCCTAACGGCGCGTCGATTGCCGTCGGAGGTTTTGGACTGTGTGGAATTCCTAACGTCCTCATTCATGCCCTCTTAGAGAGTGGGGTCAGCGATCTGGAGACGGTGAGTAACAATTGCGGCGTTGATGATTGGGGACTTGGCGTTCTACTGGCGGCGAAGCGGATTCGTCGCACAACGGGCTCGTACGTCGGAGAGAACAAGGAGTTCGAGCGTCAATTTCTGTCGGGTGAGTTGGAGGTTGAGCTTGTGCCCCAGGGCACACTGGCCGAGAGGCTTCGTGCGGGGGGCGCCGGCATCCCCGGTTTCTACACCCCAGCGGGGGTTGGCACTCAAGTAGCCGACGGCGGTCTACCTTGGCGTTACGACGGACAAGGCGGCATCGCTCTAGAGTCACCGGCTAAGGAGAAGCGCGAGTTCGACGGACGTAGTTACGTGCTGGAGCACGGTATTCGTACTGATTTCGCATTTGTCCACGCCAAGTACGGCGACCGGCACGGCAACCTCGTATACGAACTGAGCGCGCAGAATTTCAATCCCTTGTGTGCGGCGGCTGGTCGTGTCACGATTGCCGAAGTGGAGGAACTCGTCGAACCCGGCGAACTCGACCCCATTCAGATACACACCGCAGGTATTTTCGTGCAGCGGGTGGTCCATACTCCCGATACCGAGAAGAGAATTGAGAGAAAGACAGTGGCGTCATGAGTAAATTAACTCGCGACCAGTTGGCGGCAAGAGTCGCTCAAGAACTTGGTGACGGACAGTACGTCAATCTGGGCATTGGATTGCCGACCCTCGTGCCGAATTATGTGTCCGACAGAATCCACGTGGTTCTGCACTCGGAAAATGGAATTCTCGGTGTGGGGCCCTACCCACTCGAGGCCGATATCAATCCCGATCTAATTAACGCGGGCAAGGAGACCGTCACGGTGCTACCCGGCGCGTCGTTCTTCGATTCGGCCGCGTCATTTGGCATGATTCGCGGAGGTCACGTGGATGTCGCCGTTCTCGGAGCGATGCAGGTATCCGCGAATGGAGATCTCGCCAACTGGATGATTCCCGGAAAGATGGTCAAGGGAATGGGTGGCGCGATGGACCTGGTGCACGGGGCCAAGCGAGTGATTGTCATGATGGAGCACGTGTCTAAGGACGGAGAGGCCAAGATTGTAAACGAGTGCTCGCTTCCCCTCACTGGACAACGTTGCGTCCAGCGGATCATCACCGATTTAGCCGTCCTCGACGTTGAGCCCGATGGGCTAGTCCTTCGTGAGTTGGCGCCGGGAATCACGACAGATGAGGTGCGGGCGGCGACTCAGCCTGATTTGATGATCGACCTCTAGCTTGCTGGGTCAATCATACGGCTCACTCAAGGTGAGAATATCCATTCGCCTTAGGAGGCACCGCGCACACGGGCATGCGATCTAATTATCTCGTTCGCTGAAAGGGCGGCAAGTTCGACAACCTCGAAGCGCGGGTAATACTCTGCTGGCACGGCGAGTCGTCGGTGACATCAGCGACGGGTGCCCAACATCCAGTTCTACGGCAAGGATATTGGCCGGACCCCGAAAACTAAGCCAGTCAGCCTGTAATGTTGAGTCTTCCTAGCGCAACATCTTGTATTTTCCAAGGAATGGACCAAGATTGGACCGTTGGGTGATGCTCCCGTAGCTCAGTATGGACAGAGCGATGGTTTCCTAAGCCGAACCATAGGGTGCGTCTTCCTCCTCGGAAAACCAGTAAGTTCCGTGCAATGACTGGTAAATGGTCTAGTTCCAAGGCCATCAGAGATCTGGGAAATCACCCACTATTCCCGACCACTCCCGGCAATTGTTGTGCTGAGGTTGTGCTGGGAATTTTGAAGGACTTTCCAATCTACTCATGAAGCGCCCTAACTCGGTATCCGCCTTGGACGGGAATCACTCAGCGGGGTGTGAAGGCCCGAGAGAGACGTGAGTTGGGTGGGCGGAGACACGGGGATCTCCGCTACCTGAGGGACAGACACTGACGTGTACCTCATTTGTTACATAACTGAGGTAATATGGTTCCATGGAACCTCAGAAGCGTAGACCGAGAGGCAGCACCAAAGGTGGCGAACTCGCACCATCATCTAGTCGCGAGTCGACCACTGAACTGGAAGTCGAATCGCTGGGGGCCGGAAGTGGTTCCTGGCCAGCCGTTGGAGAAGAGGAGGTGATTTGGACGCCCGACCTCAACATTCCTCACTCCAACCGCGAACGTCGTCAGCAGACCGGCCCCTACCTTCGTTCGATTCCACGGTTCATTAAAAACGCAGAACTCGACGTACCGTCAAACCTGGCGGCCGAAATTGAGGAGGCCAGTAACGAGGTCGTCCGCTTCGACGCGGAGTTCGGTACACTGCTTGGTCCCTACGGGTCCGTGTTGCTGAGAACTGAGGCCGTGTCGTCGTCGAGGATAGAACAACTCAGTGCGTCGGCTCGAGCGATAGCGACCGTTGAAACGGGCGTCGGCGGCACGGGAGGCAACGCTGAAGTCATTGTCGCCAACGCCCGAGCAATGCAGTCCGCGATTGCAGCGGCGGGGTCACTTGATGAAGCCGCCATCCTGGAGACGCATCGTATCCTGATGCAGGAGGATCAACCTTCGATCGCTGGCAAATGGCGTGTCGAACAGAACTGGATCGGACCCGGAAACGCTGGTCCGCGACTGGCTAGTTTCGTGCCGCCAGCCCACGAACGCGTACCGGCGTTGATGGGTGATCTCTTCACCTTTATTCACCGGACCGATTTGCCCGTCATCGCTCTCGTTGCACTAGCGCATGCGCAGTTCGAGACCATTCACCCGTTCATTGATGG
>JABEUQ010000130.1 GCA_013044265.1 Acidimicrobiaceae bacterium | reverse complement strand
GATGTACGCGGGGATGTTATCGATGTGTCCAATCTTGTTGAGCATCTTCAGAACTGCTTCGTTGGCCCCACCGTGGCGCGGACCGTAGAGCGCGGCGGCGGCGGCGGCGGTCGATACGTAGGGGTCGCCGTGCGACGAGCCCACGGTGCGCATCGCCGTGGTGCCACAGTTCTGTTCGTGGTCGGCGTGCAGGATGAACAACACGTCGAGCGCATGCGCCAAAACCGGGTCTGCCTGGTAGGTGGGTTCAGCGACTTTCCACATCATTGAGAGGAAGTTCTCGGTGTAGTTCAGATTGTTGTCAGGGTAGACGAACGGCATGCCCACCGAGAAGCGGTGCGCGGCGGCGGCCAGCGTCGGCATTTTGGCGATTAAGCGCACGACCTGCTTGTAGAGGACTTCGAGATCACCGAGGTTTTTGGATTCCTTGTAAAAGGTCGAGAGTGCCGCAATGGAGGAGATCAACATGCCCATGGGGTGGGCGTCGTAATGAAAACCTTCGAGAAAACGCTTACGCATGTTCTCGTGAATGTAGGTGTGGTACTTGATGTCGGTCGACCAGACGTCGAGTTGCGCGGCGTTGGGTAGTTCCCCGTTCACCAACAGATAGGCCACTTCGACGAAAGACGACTTCTCGGCGAGCTGTTCGATGGGGTAACCACGGTAACGCAAGATGCCCGCGTCACCATCGAGGTACGTGATGGCCGACTGCGCGGCGGCGGTGAACATGAAGCCTGGGTCGTAGAACCAGACTCCGGGCGCGACCTTGGCAAATTCTGACGCGGCGACTCCTCCATTGACAATGGGGATCTCGCGAGTTTCACCGGTCTGATTGTTGGTCACGGTTATGGACTCGGACACAATTTCTCTTTTCACTGTCTGGGGTAGCAGACCTATCGTATGCGAACTCACCAGTAACCCCAGTCGAACTTTCGTCAACCTGCGGCTGCTGAGGACACACTTACCGAGTAGGTCCGGTTGTGGAGTAACCCTGCGGCGGCCGGGACACCGTTCACCGTCACACTCAGAGTTCCCGTTTCACCAGGAAAAACAACGAAGTTATTACTAGCGAAGGCAAAGGAAGTCAAAGGTGCGAGCGTCTGGGTCATCGTAATCTGCTGCACCGAGCCAGTGCGCGGGGTGAAGACCATTGAGAGAGTTACTGGCTGAAGTATCTCTCGCTGATTCGACACCGACACTTGCACCTGCATAGAAGTGGTGGGGGCGAGTTCCAAACTCAGCGGCGGGGAAGGGAAGGGGGCCGGCTGGACTTGAATGGCGGCGATGACAATGGCACGAGTCGCCAGCAGAGTGGGAGCAGTTGCGAGCGTCTGAACGTAGTGGGGTACGTTGAGAACCGCACTGGCGTGGCTAAGGGCCACCAAGGTGACCTGGCCCGGCGCACTGGCAAGTAGGTGACGCTCGCTTCCCCACGACGCCGCCGTCGCCAGCAACGAACTCTGGGCCGCACCCAGTGAAGGTGCGCCGGGCGGCGTACTCGGACCCGCGAGGTTGAGCGCTTGAGCCACGTAGGCCAATATGACCTGATAGTCACTCGCTCGTGTCAATGTATCCGCGGCGAGCGTGGCGTTGAGATTCGGGGACAAGGCCGGGGTCTTGATCTGCGAAGCAACATCACGCCACGCTGAGAGTTGCTGGGTCAATTCCGAAAGTTGCACAGCAAAGGTGACGCGGTTCAGGTGAGTCCCGCCAGTCAGGAGACTCGCCAAGTTGGTATCAAAAGCATTCTCTTGGCCCAAGAGAGTACCCGCCAACTGCGCAAAATTCAGGTTCTCGCTCAGCCGCGCCGACGTCTCTTGGTGAGCCGAGCGTGACACCTCGTGCCCAAAGACCAGCACGACGAATGTCACGATCAGCGCCACGATGACGCGTAGAGTCTGTCGTCGACGATGCGCTCGAGTTCGTGCCACGACGTAAGAACTTACTCAGCCCTCGCCCCCCACCCCTCAACTTCCTCATCACCGTCCTCTTCGTAGGCCTCAAGTTCGATGATCTCGGATTGCAGGGCGAGTTCGGGATCGCCGAGATCGGCTCCCCACTTAGGCGCGTCGAGCTTCTTGGCGCTCGAAGTGATCTCCTTGAGATCGTCGATGGGCTTGGCCCCGGTCGCGCCGTCAAGTTGTCGCACACGGCGCGCGATGGGAATCAATCGTGACTCCACCGAGGCAATGGCCTCGTTGTAACTCGATACCGAATCATTCAGGGACTTGCCCAGTTTGGCCAATGGTCCCGCCACCACTCGGATTCGCCCGTAAAGCTCAGTAGCCGCCCTTAATATCTCCTGGGCGTTTGAAGCAAAAGCGTGACGCTGGAGCACCTCCGCCGCCGACCACAGCAGAGCGAGGAGATTCGTCGGGCCCACTAAGAGTACGCGCTTCTCCGTGGCGTAGGTGTGCAGATTGGCGTCGGCCTCGTAGGCCGCAGCGAGCGCGGCGTCACTCGGTACGAAGCACACGGTGAACTCCGGTGAAAAGTCCAGGGCCTGCCAGTACGACTTGGTAGCGAGGACCTTGACGTGCTCGCGCAAGTCGCTCGCAGACTTCTCCTCGTACAGACGGCGCTCACTCGGACTCTCGCTGGCCAGCGCCTTTTCAAAATTCGCGAAAGGAAACTTCGCGTCAATAACGATGGTTGTGTTGTTGGGAAGTTTGACAATGCAATCTGGTCGCTGGCGTTGTCCGGCCTCACCCGATTGGGTCACTTGGAGGTCGAAGTCGATGTTGGCGCGCAGCCCCGACGCCTCCATCACGTTGGCCAATTGAATCTCTCCCCAACGACCACGGTCAGCACTTCTTCCGAGGAGTTGGTTCAGTCGGCTGGTCTCTTCTTGTGTTTTGAGTTGCGCCGCCAAGAGTTCCCCAGCGCGAGTCTTGACGTCGAAGAGGGCTTCACGGTGATTCTTGTCAAACCCCTCCAAACTGCTCTTGTATTGGGCGAGCAGCTCTTCCAATGGTCCAAGACTGTCCTTCAGTTTGGAGTCACGTTCGCGCAAAATACGCTCCTGGGTCTCGTTGAACTGAGTCATGGAGTTCGCGAGCACCCTGCTCGAGGTTGCTTCGAAGAGTGCCTCCATATTGGCGACCGCCTCGACGTGATCAGCCCGTTCTCGCTCGAGGGACTCAACCGCAGCCTGATGCAACGCCTCGCCGACTCGGGCCCGAGCTTCGGCGGCGCTCACTTGCTCGCGCAAGGCTTGGGACTTTTTCATCATCGTCGCGGCGGCCACGAGCGCCCCCACGACCAGACCTACGAATACCCACGCAACAACCACGTTTCTCCTTTAACGCCCCCAACTTAGGGAATCGTTGTGACACGCGAGTATCCTCTCATTATGTACCGAGTCTTTGCTAGCGCGAAAACACCGGAAACTACCGGGGTCAGCCCTTCGCCCATCACGCCAGCGATGATGCAGAAAATTGTCCACACCTTCGCGTTGGTGGGAGAAGGTATCGCCGAAGCCACCCACGCTCTCCTAGCGGGCGACCGCGAGCTGGCGAAGCACGTCGTGCAACAAGATGTGGTCATTGACGCTCTGGTGAACGACATAGTCGCACAGGTGGAGAAGCTACTCGTGTATGGTCCTTCACTGACGAGCGAGGATCGCGCCAGCCTCTTGACCCTGCTGCGCGTGATGCCTGAAGTGGAGCGCAATGGTGACCTCGCCGAACACATTGCGCGGCGCGCGGCGCGCGGCATGGGCTCTGAGATGTCACCGCGTAGCCGTGGGCTGGTTGAGCGAATGGGAGAAGTCGCGTCCACCATCTGGCGTGAAGCGACCGACGTCATTATCGATGGCAAACTCGAGGCCGCCGGGGCTATCGAAGATATCGATGATGAACTCGACGACTTGCACGTGTCGTTGACCGCCGAACTGACTTCTGGGTCTATGCCAGTCCCGGTTGCGGTGGAGCTCGCACTCCTCGCCCGCTTTTACGAGCGTTTCGGTGACCACTGTGTCAATCTGGCTCGTCGCCAGATTGGCCGAGATGGCGCCGACTAACGCGCTAGCAGCAGTTCAGCAATTTGTACTGCGTTCAGCGCGGCACCTTTTCGCAAGTTGTCGTTACTCAAGAAGAGTGACAAGCCATTCGTGACGGTCTCGGCACGACGAAGACGCCCTACGAAGCTCGGATCCTGTCCAGCCGCGAGCCGAGGGGTGGGGATTTCCTCGAGGATCACGCCTGAAGCGTTCTTCAGCAAGTCCGTCGCCTCTTCGGGGGAAATGGCACGAGAGAAACTGGCGGTGATCGAGAGTGAATGACCCGTGAACACCGGCACTCGCACGCAAGTCGCATCGACCAATAAGTCCGAAATTTCAAGAATCTTGCGACTTTCGTCGCGTAACTTCTGCTCTTCACCCGTCTCCAGGGAACCGTCATCGACGATAGATCCCGCGAGGGGCACGACATTGTGCGCGATGGAGACAGGAAACTTATTGCCCTTCTCGAGTGCGAAGGCGTTACCGTTGAAGGCCAACAGCCGTACGTCACCACGCGCGCTGGCCTCGAGTTGTCCCGCGAGTTCGTCGACACCGTCTCGACCAGCGCCGCTCACGGCCTGGTACGTCGAGACCACCATCGAACGAAGACCCGCCGCGCGATGCAACGGCATAAGAACCGGCATCGCCGCCATGGTCGTGCAGTTCGGATTGGCGACGATCCCTTTGGGAATCGAAGCCAGAGCGTGCGCGTTCACCTCTGACACCACGAGGGGAACCTCGGGATCCATACGCCAGGCCGAGGAGTTATCCACGACGATGGCTCCAGCCGCGGCCACTCGCGGGGCAATCTGCTTGGACGACGTTGCGCCAGACGACATCAGGGCAATGTCGATGCCCGAGAAGTCAGCGGTATTGGCGTCCTCCACCGTGATGAGACGACCATCCCACTCGAGAGTCGAACCCGCCGAGCGAGCCGATCCGAAGAAACGTACATCGTCAGCGGGGAACTGACGTTCGGCCAAAATGGTCCGCATTACTGTGCCGACTTGGCCCGTGGCCCCGATAATCGCGATTCGCATGGTCGAAAGTCTAGGGCTAGGCCGCGTCGAGGCCAAAAGCAGTGTGCAACGCGCGCACCGCATCGGCAACCTTCTCGGCTTCGACGACGCACGAGATGCGAATGGAACTGGTCGAGATCATGTCGATGTTGATGCCGTGGGTCGACAAAGTCTCAAACATCAGCGCAGTGACTCCGGGGCTCGTTTTCATCCCAGCACCAATAATCGAGACCCGACCGATCTTCTCCACCGAGGTCACCAGAGCGGCCCCAATTTCGTCCTTGACCTCGTCACACGTCGCGCGTGCGGCCTCGAGGTCGGTGCGCGCCACCGTGAAGGAAATGGCGGTAAGACCATTCGTTCCAGTGTTCTGCACAATCATGTCAACGTTGATCCCGCGGTCAGAAAGCTTGCGAAAGAGCGTCGCGGCGACGCCGGGACGGTCCGGCACACCGTCCACCGTCAATTTCGCTTCCGAGGTGTCATCAGTGATGGCTGCAACGATGGCTTCTTCCATAGTGGGGTCCTCCTCCACAATCCAGGTCCCGGGTTCCCAGGTAAAACTCGAACGAACGTGTAGCGGTACCCCGTGGCGACGCGCGAACTCCACCGAACGCAGCATCAAAACCCGACCACCCGTCGCCGCCATCTCCATCATCTCGTCGAAGGAGACCTTGGCCAGTCGTCGCGCCTTGGGTACGACACGTGGGTCGGCCGAAAATACCCCGGTCACGTCGGTGTAGATCTCACAGACGTCGGCGTGCAAAGCCGCCGCCAAAGCAACGGCGGTGACGTCAGAGCCACCGCGGCCGAGCGTCGTGATATCACGATCAGTGGACACACCCTGGAAACCCGCCACGACTGGTACGAGACCGCTATCAATGGCTTCACGAATACGATCGGGACGCATTTCGAGGATCTTGGCCCGCGTGTGGTCGGTATCAGTGATGATTCCAGCCTGGGAACCCGTGAACGAAGCCGATTCGACGCCGCAGTCCGAAAGTGCCATCGAGACGAGTGCCATCGATATTCTCTCCCCGGCGGTCAACAACATATCGAGTTCACGGGGGGGGCGTGTAGGAGATACCTGATCAGCGAGGTGAATCAAATCATCGGTAAACTTCCCCATCGCCGACACCACTACCACGACATCGTTACCAGCGGCACGAGTACGCGCCACGTGGTCGGCTACAGCCCGGATTCGATCCGCGTCGCCAACTGAGGTTCCACCAAATTTTTGGACGATGAGCGCCATGCCAATCAACTTTAGTTGAGTGCTCATGGTCCCTCATCCGTCCCCATCCAGCACCCGCACGATCTGCCGAGACTTCGTGCAATTCACCGCGCGTTCGTGGTCTCTTTGACGCCCTAGTAATGTCGCTCCCATGGCTACCACCAAACGTCAACGTCAAAAAGAAGCACGCCGTCAGAAGATGGAGGAGTTACAGCGCCAGAACAAGCGTCGCCAGAACATGCGTCGTGGCATCCTCGTGCTCATCGTCGCAGTGCTCGTCGTGGGTACCGCCGCCTTGTTTTTCCAAAAGTCAACGCCCAGCACCGTGAGCATCCCCACCACGGCCCCGACTGCTAGCACCACGGCCCCGACTGCTACCACCACGGTAGGCGTCGTCTCTAAGTCATGCTCAACCACCGCCTTCGCGGTCGCGGGCTTCGCACCCATTGCCTGCGCATCCCCGGCAGGTACTTCGGGCAAGGCCCCGACCATGGTCGTGCCCACTACCCCCGCTCCGACCTCAATGGAGGTCGCGGACCTGATTAAGGGTACCGGCACCGTACTGAAGACCGGTGACAAGTTCACTGCGCAGTACGTTCTCGCCGACTACGCCTCTCACAATGACTTGCAGTCGTCGTGGTCCCAGGGTGGATTCAGCGCCACTCTGTCCACGGGCAATTTGATTGCGGGTTGGGTGAAGGGTCTGCCCGGTATGAAGGTTGGCGGCCGCCGCGAACTCATCATCCCTCCCTCCCTCGCCTACGGTGCGGCAGGTCAGTCGGGTATCCCCGGTAACGACACGCTGGTCTTCATTGTCGACCTACTCAAGATTGGCTGAGAGCCGTCACCGTAATCCACCATTTCGCCATCAATCAAAGGAATCCATGAGCGACCTGATCCCCAACCCCGACGGCTCGAGCCCACAGCGTCAGAAGTTCGACGCCGTGCCCCCGATGATCATCGACACCACCAAGACCTACACCGCCACCATGGTGACGTCACACGGCACGATGGAGTTTCTTCTCGATGCTGCGAGCGCCCCTTCGACGGTGAACAGCTTCGTGTATCTCGCTCGATGGCACTACTACGACGGCATCGTCCTGCACCGCATCATCCCGGGCTTTGTGCTTCAGGGTGGTGACCCGACGGGCACCGGCGCGGGTGGGCCGGGGTACCGGTTCGACGACGAACTTCCCAAGCCGGGGCGCTACGAACTTGGCTCGCTCGCGATGGCCAACGCCGGGCCCAATACCAATGGATCGCAATTCTTCATCATCTCGGGACCTGATGGCATGCGCCTGCCCCCGCTTTACGCACTCTTTGGTAAGGCCGTTAAGGGCATCGACGTGGTGAGCGCCATTGACCAAGTCGGATCGCCCTCGGGCAAGCCACGAGAGACTGTCACTATCCAGTCGGTCACCATCACCGAGGCTTAAAGACTCGTCGCTGTTCCAGCTCGGGTGATGACGAGATCATCGCTCACGAGAATTGACCATGCTCTCGCGTACGTCAGAACCGATCGCGCGCCGAGTTCCACCAGCGTGTAGCGGCTACCGAGTAGTTCTTGGGTTCGAACCGTCTGCTCTCTACCCGCGGGCGCACTCAGTACCACGTCATCAAAGAGGCCCATACCGGTGGTGGGTGCTCCCCCGCGCGGATCAATCATCGTGGCGCCAAGCACCGAGCCCACCGAGCCCACCGCCAACAGTCGCGAAACAGCCAGCACATCGCCCAGGGCTGATCCTCGCCACACACTGCGCGCGTGTAAAGCGGCACCGTCCACCAGAACCACCAGATCGGCATCACCTACTTCGGCGACCACTCCCGCATCGTTCGCGCTTCGACGGTCGAGTGCGAGCACGCTCGTCATCACGGCGTCGTTCCACACCGGCTCCGAAATGACTTCGCTAATAGCGACTGCGGGCCCACTGAATGCCGCGGCGGTGGCGAGCACGCACACGCGCGAAGCGCTGAGAGCATCCGTGACGCCCGCTGAACGCAGGGCGTCGAGTGATCCGGCGAAAGTAGCACTGAACGTCGCATCGGACCTCACGCTACGTGATACCTCATCAAGATAGTTTTCGTCCCTGTTCATACCACCGGCCCGAAAAACGCCACGCGGGTGTCGTCTCGTGGGGCTCCTCAAAAGCGTGAGTCGTACTGGTGAGCGCCTCAATCGCACTGACTACGGCGGCCATCTCCTCCGCCGACAGTGCGGAACTGAACTCGAGCGCGTGACTCACAACGGTATGTTCCCGTGTTTGCGCTTGGGCAGATCCTCGCGCTTGGACCGCAGAACATTGAGCGATCGCGCGATAATCGCGCGAGTCTCGGCGGGGTCGATGACGTCATCAATAAATCCGCGTTCGGCGGCGATGAAAGGTGAAGAGAACTTCTCCTTATATTCGGCGACCAACTGACGGCGAGTCGCGTCAGGGTCCTCAGCGGCAGCGAGCTCGCGTCGATGCACAATCTCCACGGCACCCGCGGAACCCATGACGGCGAGTTCTGCCGAGGGCCACGCGAAAGCAAAGTCTGCCCCGATGCCCTTGGAATTCATGACGACATAGGCGCCACCATAGGCCTTACGGGTGATGACTGAGACGCGCGGTACGGTCGCCTCACAAAAGGCGTAGAGCAACTTGGCACCACGGCGGATAATACCGTCGTATTCCTCGCTCACTCCCGGGAGAAAGCCCGGCACATCGACGAAAGTAACCAGTGGGATGTTGAATGCGTCACACGTGCGCACGAAACGCGCCGCCTTCTCACTGGAATCTATATCTAGGACGCCCGCGAGTACCTGTGGTTGATTGGCCACGATACCCACCGTGAAACCATCGATGCGGGCAAAACCACAGGTGATCTGCGCGGCGAAGGCGGCGTGCACCTCGGTGAATTCACCATTGTCGACGATCGCGGTGATGACTTTCTTCATGTCATAGGGCTGGTTAGGAGAGCCCGGCATGATGTCGCGCAGTTCCGGACAGAGCCGATCCGAAGGGTCCTCGGACATCACTCGTGGAGGTTCCTCGAGATTGTTCGACGGCAGGAACGAGAGTAGGTAACGCACCTCGTCCAGGGCCGTCTCCTCGTCGGGTAAGACGAAGCCTGCGACTCCTGACTTGGTGGCGTGCGTCATCGCACCGCCAAGTTCCTCGAGGGTCACACTCTCACCGGTGACCGCCTTAACAACATCGGGGCCGGTGATGAACATGTGACTGGTGTCCTTGACCATAATGGTGAAGTCAGTGATCGCGGGTGAATACACCGCGCCCCCCGCGCAGGGTCCAAGGATGACCGAGATCTGGGGCACGACGCCCGAGGCCCGCACGTTACGAAAAAAGATGCCGCCATACGCGTTGAGACCTGCGACTCCCTCCTGGATTCGCGCGCCGGCACCATCGTTGAGTCCGATGATGGGCAGTCCCATGGACATGGCCAAGTCCATGACCTTATGAATCTTCTCACCATGGGACTCGCCCAACGCCCCGCCAAAGACCGTGAAGTCCTGGGAGTACACGCACACTTGGCGGCCGTCAATCTTCCCGTAACCAGTAACCACGCCGTCAGTGAAAGGACGCGAGCCATCC
Organism: Acidimicrobiaceae bacterium; assembly: GCA_013044265.1. Lineage (GTDB taxonomy): Bacteria > Actinomycetota > Acidimicrobiia > Acidimicrobiales > RAAP-2 > RAAP-2. The sequence goes on along the minus strand of JABEUQ010000130.1, from coordinate 5,284 downwards.
AGACCTACCCCCGAAGCGTGGTGGCGAGTGAGCATATCGAGCTCTTGAAAAGTCCCCTCGTCGAGCAAGTATTCGACGCGTTCGCGCGCCGTCATGCCGCCCTTGGCCTTGTGCCGCTCGATTGCGCGTTCGCCGCCCGCAACTCGTGCTTCGGCTTTGCGAGCTTCGAGCTCGGCCAAACGTTGCGCCATTGAATTCTCCATAATGTTCAAGGCTACCGAGGTCTCTTCATCCGTGCTGACTGCTCCTCGACTCGCCAGTCCAGCACGTCGGCATTCCACATGGCGCTACCTCTTATTGGTGGGTGGGCAACATGTCAGACGACTCCTGCACCAGTTCAATCAACGTGCCAAAACTGGTCTTGGGATGCACGAAAGCAATGGTCGTGGCGCGCGAGCCCGGTCGCGGGACTTCGTCAATCACTCGGGCGCCGCTGGCCTTCAGCATCGCTAGGGCGCTCGCGCAGTCGGCCACGCGATAGCCCACGTGATGCAGACCTTCACCGCGGCGATCGAGAAACGCCGCTACGGTCGAGTCTTCTCGAGTAGGAGTTAGCAACTGCACGTAAGATTCGCCCACCTTGATGAGCGCTTCGCTGATGCCATCGCTGACCACGTCCTCGCGGTGCACCACCAGTGCCCCGAAAGTATTGGCGTACCAGGCAATCGCCGCATCGATGTCGTGCACGGCAATCGCGACGTGGTCAATATCAGTGAGTAGGGAATCCATTCTTCCTCCTTACCGCTGAGACTACTCACTAGTCCGGTTCTCGCACCAAGACTTCCGTAGCATGGTCCAATGTCGTTCGTACGGGTATTTCCGGCATTCGCCCTCACTGCCCTGATACTCGCCATGGTTCCCGGACAAGGTGTGGCCATGGTGTTGCGCCAATGTCTCGTCGGTGGGGCCCGCTGCGCGATGGCCTCGGTTTTCGGCAACGCTACGGGTCTGATTATTTGGGGCACAAGCGCCGCCGTCGGGTTGAGTCAGGTTTTCGCGCACTCACAACTGGCGTACAACATCCTCAAATTCGCTGGCGTCGCCTACCTCAGTTTTCTTGCGGTACTTACCCTGGTGAGCCTACGACGCTCGTCGGGTGCCTTCGATACGAACACCATGGCGGTGACGCAGACTTTCGCCGCCTACCGGCTCGGCTTGATCACCAATCTCACCAACGTTAAAGCGGCCGTCTTCGCCGTGGCCTTCATTCCTCAATTCGTGCCTCGAAGCTTTCCGCTAGGCCCAGGAATTGTCGTACTTTCATTCGTTCAAGCAGTGGTATCACTCGCCTGGTACACGGGACTCGTCGCGGCGGTACATCGTGGCGCGCCCACATTGACGCGCCCCACCGTGCGACGAGTCTTGACGGCGATATCGGCCGTCGGGTTGCTCACACTCGCCCTCGTGCTGCTTCTCTCGTCGTCACGCTAAAGCGTCTAGGGTCAGTTTGTAGAGCATTTGGAGGAAGATCAATGACCCGTAGCGTGATTGTCGCCGGACTTCGTACCCCCATTGGCAAGTTGGCGGGAGCCCTGGCGCCACTGCGCGCGAGCGATCTCGGTGGCGTGGCCATCGCAGCGCTCCTCGCACAAACCGGCCTCGACCCCGCCACGGTGGACGCAGTGTTGATGGGACAAGTTCTCCAAGCGGGTCAGGGTCAAATCACTGCTCGCCAAGCGGCGGCGGCGGGCGGCGTGCCCATGAGCGTCCCGGCGACCACAATCAACAAGGTCTGCCTCTCGGGACTGAACACCATCTACCTCGCCGATTTGATGGTTCGTTCCGGTGAGGCCGAGATCGTCATCGCTGGTGGCATGGAATCAATGACCAATGCCCCCTACCTACTACCTGGCGCCCGCGCCGGGTACCGGGCGGGAGACCACACCGTCGTGGACTCAATGATGCACGACGGATTGACCTGCGCCTTCGACCACTGCGCAATGGGTCTGGCGACCGAGCGTCACAATTCTCGACGTATTTCTCGTGCGCGTCAGGACGAATTCGCTGCGCGCTCGCACTTCTTGGCGGCGGCAGCCACTTCCGCAGGATATTTCGAACGAGAGATTACGGCAGTACACGTACCCCAACGCAAGGGCGAGGACCTTCGTGTGGAACGTGACGAGGGGATTCGCCGCGAGACGACCGCCGAGTCACTCGGGCGCCTTCGAGGAGCCTTCGAGGCTGACGGGACCATCACCGCTGGTAATGCCTCGCAGATCTCCGACGGTGCGGCCGCGGTGCTGGTGATGTCCGCCGATCGCGCGGCGTCACTCGGACTAGAGCCACTGGGCGAGGTCGTGGGCTATGGACAAGTCGCGGGACCAGACACGTCGCTCCTGTTGCAACCGGCCCACGCAATCTCTCAGGCCGCGGCCAAGGCTGGTGTAGCGGTTCTTGATCTCGACATTGTCGAGATCAATGAGGCGTTCGCCACGGTCGCCTTGGCCTCAATGGACGCACTGGGCATCGCCGAGGACCGCCTCAACGTGAACGGCGGCGCTATCGCGCTCGGTCACCCCATTGGCATGTCTGGAACTCGCTTGGCCCTGACGGCGTTGATAGAACTTCGCCGGCGCGGCGGCGGTACCGCGGCAGTCGCCCTATGCGGTGGGGGTGGTCAAGGCGACGCGGCAATCCTACGTTCGCTCTAGTTGCGACCATCAGGAATGAATTCGGCAACGACCTGGTAGCGCGCAAGACCAATCGGCCGACTCTCGTGAAGTTCCAGAACAAAAGCTCCCCCCACGGGAAAACCTCGATTGCGCAACGTCGCGGGGATCTCCTCAGCCAAGCTCTCGAGAAGTTCGTGGACCGTGGGATTGTGGGCAACGACCAGAAGTGACGTGGTGACCGGATCGATCGCGGCCAGATCGATCAGCAGGTCTTCCGCCGTCACTTCGCGACGCCCGTTGTAAATCAAATCGCTATACGAGACTGCCGCTACGAAGGACGTGTCTTCAAAGGCCCGGCGAAAGGTTTCACGGGTACGCAGCGCCGATGACACCAGTGCCGTCACCGGACCATACTCGCCAAGGGCCACATCGCTGAGCGCCCACGCACGCAACTCTCCGCACTGGCGCCGACCTCGCCCGCTCAGCGCACGCTCGTAGTCACTGGCCCCGGGTTCAGCCGCCGTGGCCTTGGCGTGACGAACAATCGTGAGGTAGCGCACCAGCTCAGTTTGGCACTCTCAAACTGCCCGGTAGGTCCCCAGTGGTTTAGCGTAGGGGGGTGCTCGCCTCGCTCAGCTATCTGCAAGCCATCGTCATGGGACTCGTCCAAGGGGTCACGGAGCTCTTTCCCGTCTCGAGCCTTGGTCACGGCATACTTTTGCCGGGTTTGCTTGGTTGGCACAATCTCGTTTCAAGTCAGTCCCAGGCGCAGTCCTTCTTTCTCGTCTTCCTCGTTGGCCTGCACGTGGGCACTGCGCTCGGGCTCGTCGTCTTCTACCGCGCGACGTGGATCAAGCTATTTCGCGGTCTACTGCGTCAGTTGGGCGCGACACGCCGAGAGGGTGTCTCTTCGCTGTGGCAACTGTCCAACGCGAGTATGGACCGCGACTACCGCTTACTCTTGCTCCTCGCATTAGGCTCGATTCCTGTTGGCATTGCCGGCGTACTACTCGAAAAGCCACTACGCGAGCTCTTCGCCAAGCCACTGGCCGCGGCGATATTTCTGACCTTCAATGGCGTCATACTTCTCGTGGGTGAACGCATGCGTTCGAGTCGTGGACGACACGCGCGCTACGAGAAGATGGACACCCTCAGTGGCCGCAGCGCTTTCGCCATTGGTTCCGCGGAGATCTTCGCCCTCTTGGCAGGTATCTCACGTAGCGGAGTCACGATGGTGGCTGGTCTAACACGTGGACTCGACCACGAGGGCGCCGCCAACTTCTCATTTCTCTTAGCGACGCCCGTTATCTTGCTCGCCGGTCTCTATAAATTGCCCTCGCTGATGGGCCCACTCGGTCAAGGTGTGCGCACCCAAGCTCTGGTGGGTGCCTTGTTCGCCGGCGTCGCGGCCTACGTCGCGGTGCGATTCTTGACCCGGTGGTTCACCACCAAGACTCTCAACCCCTTCGGGGTCTATTGCATCGTGGTGGGCATTGCATGCGTCGTGCGCTTCGCTTAGTCGGCGAGAACTCTTCGCCCGGTAATCGCTCGCGAAAGGGTGAGGTCGTCCGCAAACTCCAAGTCTCCCCCGACGGGTAAGCCGTTGGCTGGCTGAGTGACCACGAGTCCCGGAACCTGCAGAAGGCGACCCAGATACATCGCCGTCGCATCACCTTCGAGGTTGGCGTTGAAACACAAGATGACTTCTTTTACCGGCCCGTGCAATCGCACCAGCAGTTCTTGGATTCTCAATCGATCGGGGGTCACGCCCTCGAGGGGGCTGAGTAGTCCGTGCAAGACGTGATAGGTACCCCGAAAGGCGTGACTGCGCTCGACGGCCACCACGTCAGGGGGACTCTCCACGACGCAGATGACTGTCTGATCTCGACGGTCGTCGACACAAATGGGACAGAGACTCCCCGACTCAGCGAAGTTACAGCACCGTTCGCAAAACGTCAGGTTCTCCTTCATGTCGCCCAGTGATTGGCCGAGACGGCGTACGTCCTCAGCGGGCTGGCGCATTAGCCAAAAAGCAATGCGCTGCGCCGACTTAGCCCCGACCCCGGGAAATTTCCCCAGCTCGTCCACCACCGCTTGGAGGGAGGGAGGGTAGCTCACGAGATCTCCTCGGCCCCAGGAAACATCTCAGTGATGAGGTGCTCGGCGACCGACGCCACGACCGGACCCTGGTGGTCATCGGCACTGATCTCGTCGAAGTCGGGTGTGGGCTCAGGAGTGGACGGACGAAGGCGAGCCAATGGAACACTCGGTGTTGGCGACTTCATAGCCGGATCCACCACCCACGCGACGCTCAGGGGACCCTTGAACTCATGGTCGAGCGCGCTCTTGAGACCCTGGGAAATTTGGTCGGTGTTCTGGCGTATCTCCTCACTGGCCACCGCCAGGGTGATACGAGAACCGTCGAAAGCAATCACTTGAGCCGACTTGAGGACAAGTTGTGCGCCCCGCGAGGTGCGCGGCACGACGCGCTCAGTGAAACGACGACGAATCTCCTCCACACTCACCGCACTGAGGTCACCGGGCGATTCACTGAGAGTCGCACTCGTTGGTGGTGTCGAGGGTGCTGGTACAGTCGCGGACGACGGTGACGTAGTTGGTGCCACGGGTGACGGTGACGTGGCACCAATGGGTCGTAGGTTTGGCGCGGCGGG
>JABEUQ010000129.1 GCA_013044265.1 Acidimicrobiaceae bacterium | reverse complement strand
TAGTTATGTCATCAAGAGCGACTGAGGGGCGGGCCCGATGAAGTCGCGACAACCAGTGTGAGTCACAGTAACCCTGTCACACCAGGTGCCAAAGCCCGAGCGATGAAAAGGGAGATTATGAGTTTTGCCACTGGCCTTCTATGTCGAGAGTGCGGTACCGCCTACCCGGCGGAGGCCCGCTACTCCTGTGAGTTTTGCTTCGGTCCTCTCGAGGTGTCGTACGACCTTGTTGCGGCGCAGGGAGTCGTGACCCGCGCCTCCATTGAGGCGGGACCCAATTCGATTTGGCGCTACGGTGCCCTGTTGCCCGACCCGGGTGAGGAACCCGTCGACCTGGGCGCCGGTTGGACTCCACTTCGACGCGCGACGCGCCTCGCTGAGGTGCTGGGTGTCAAAGAACTGTGGCTCAAGGACGACACCCGCAACCCGACAGGTTCTTTTAAGGACCGTGTCGTCTCGGTGGCGCTTTCGAGCGCACGTCGTTTGGGTTTCACAACTGCGGCGTGTGCTTCAACGGGCAACCTAGCTACGTCCGTGGCGGCGCACGCGGCCTTCATTGGCTGGCCCAGCGTCACCATAATCCCTTCAGACCTGGAGAAGTCCAAGATTGCCATGACCTCGATCTTCGGCGGAACGGTGCTCGGTGTCGAAGGTAACTATGACGACGTCAACCGGCTTTGTGTGGAACTCGTAGCCGAACACCCGGACTGGGCCTTCGCCAACGTGAACCTGCGACCCTATTACGCCGAGGGCTCCAAGACGCTGGCTTTTGAGATTTGCGAGCAGCTCGGTTGGAAGACGCCCGACCAAGTGGTGGTCCCACTCGCCTCGGGCTCGCAGTTCACCAAGGTAGCGAAGGGTTTTCGTCAGTTCATCGAACTTGGACTGGTCGAGGGGACTGAGCCAGTACTCTTTGGCGCGCAGGCGACGGGTTGCTCGCCGATCGCTACGGCGTTCGCTGAGGGTGCTGAGGTAGTTACTCCACAGCGACCTCACACCATCGCTCGTTCACTGGCCATTGGCAACCCCGCTGATGGTCCCTACGTCCTTGACGAAGTGCGCGAGCACGGTGGCGACATTGGTTCGGTGAGCGACGAAGAGATCCTCGAATGTATTGGACTCTTGGCACAGACCGAAGGGGTCTTCGCCGAGACTGCTGGTGGTGTCACTATTGCGTCGCTGCGCCAGATGGTCCGTCGCGGCACCATCGATCCCAATAAGTCAATTGTCGCCATCATCTCGGGTCACGGCCTGAAGACCCTGGACGCCATCGTCGACACTGCGACGGTGACCGCCACCATCACCCCATCCCTAGCGGCAGCCGAAGAAGCTTTGGGATTTCATCAGTTAGTGAGTGCCTCATGAGCGTTATTGTGCGTCTACCCAGTCAACTTCGAACCCTCGTGGGTGGTGTTGGTGAGGTGCCCGTCGAAGCGACGACCGTGCGCGAAGCCATTCTCGCGGTGGATGAGGCGTATCCCGGTATTGCTTTTCGTGTGCTCGACGACAAGGGGGCGCTGCGCCGTTTCGTCAACGTCTTCGTCGCCGACGAAGACGTACGTTTCCTTCAAGGCCTGGACACGATCCTCGACGCGGGGACGACGGTCTCCCTGGTGCCGGCGGTGGCGGGCGGCTGAGTGTATTTAGCACTCGAACCCTTAGAGTGCTAATATCAACTTTGCACCAATAGCGGTGCAGTCGCACTAGGAGGAATCGCCGTGGCGAAACTAATTGCTTTCGATGAAGAAGCCCGCCGCTCGCTCGAGCGCGGAATGAACAAGTTGGCTGACGCCGTGCGCGTCACCTTGGGACCCAAGGGTCGCAATGTTGTTCTGGACAAGAAGTGGGGGGCACCCACGATTACCAATGACGGTGTCTCGATTGCCAAGGACATCGATCTCGAAGACCCCTTCGAGAAGATTGGCGCCGAACTGGTGAAGGAAGTCGCTAAGAAGACTGACGATGTGGCTGGTGACGGCACCACGACAGCGACAGTGCTCGCCTGGGCTATGGTGCGCGAAGGATTGAAGAATGTCGCAGCGGGTGCCAACCCGATGTCGCTCAAGAAGGGTATTGAAGCGGCCGTCGAGACAGCGATCGCTTCACTGCACGCCCTCGCCAAGCCCGCCGATACCAAGGAGCAGATCGCCCAGGTCGCGTCCATTTCGGCCGCGGACCCCGAGATCGGCCAGATGATTGCCGACGCTATCGACAAGGTCGGTAAAGACGGTGTTATTACGGTCGAGGAGAGCCAGTCCTTTGGAATGGACATGGACCTCGTTGAGGGAATGCGTTTTGACAAGGGCTACATCGCCCCGTACTTCGCCACCGACACAGAGCGACAGGAAGCGGTTCTCGAAAACGCCTACCTCTTACTCGTCGCGGGCAAGATCAGCTCCGTGCGCGATATCTTGCCGGTCCTGGAGAAGGTTATGCAGTCGGGCCGCCCGTTGCTCATCATCGCTGAGGACGTCGACGGCGAAGCCCTCGCTACGCTCGTCGTCAACAAGATCCGCGGGACTTTCAAGTCCGTTGCCGTTAAGGCTCCGGGCTTTGGTGAGCGTCGCAAGGCAATGCTCCAAGACATCGCAATCCTTACGGGCGCGACTGTCATCGCCGAGGAAGTGGGCCTCAAGCTCGAGAATGCTGCCGTTGAATTGCTCGGTCAAGCCCGCAAGATCGTCGTGACCAAGGATGAGACCACCATCGTTGAGGGTGCTGGTACTGAGGAAGAGATCAAGGGACGCGTCGCCCAGATCAAGGCTGAGATCGAGAACACTGACTCTGACTACGACCGCGAGAAGCTCCAAGAGCGTCTCGCTAAGTTGTCCGGTGGTGTGGCGGTGATCAAGGTCGGCGCTGCTACTGAAGTGGAGCTCAAGGAGAAGAAGCACCGCATCGAAGATGCAGTCTCGACGACGAAGGCCGCCATCGAAGAGGGTGTGGTGCCCGGCGGTGGCGTGGCATTACTGCGCAGCCAAGTAGCTATCCTGGCCCTCGCAGACACCCTGAGTGGTGACGAGGCGACCGGTGCTCGTATGGTCGCCAAGGCAGTCGAGGCGCCTCTGAACCAGATCGCGGTCAACGCCGGTCTCGAAGGTGGCGTCATCGTGGACAAGGTGCGTAACCTGTCTACGCCGACCGAAGGACTTAATGCCGCGACCAACGTGTACGAGGACCTCTTGAAGGCTGGCGTTATCGACGCCGCCAAGGTGACCCGTTCGGCCCTGCAGAATGCAGCGTCGATCGCTGCCTTGTTCCTCACGACCGAGTGTGTGATCGTCGACAAGCCCGAGGAGCACGCTGCGGCGATGCCCGGCGGTGGCATGGACGATTATTAAATCATTAACAGGATTTAGCACAGACCGCGGGGCCTTTTGGCCCCGCGGTCTTGTCGTATGGCCTCGTTCCCTATCATGGATATCATGACTACTACGCCCCTCACTCCCTCGCGCGGACTTAACGTATTGCACCTCTTTTGCCACGTTGAGCACCCCATTGATCGCGACGTCGTGCATCAAGCAATAGATGAGGCTCTCAGCGTGGGGCTTCAAGTTGTTACGACTGCAATCATGGGGGCCAAAGCTGATCTGTGCTTCATGGTGCTGGGCGAGGACCTCTGGGAGTTGCGCAAGTTCCAGTCGAAGATACAGGCCGCCGGTCTCGTGGTCTCCGAATCGTACGTGTCGGTGACTGAAGTCTCGGAGTACGCCATGGGGATGCCCGAGGAGATGCTGAACGCTCGACTCTACCCAGTGCTTCCGCCCTCGGACATGAAGGCCTTTTGCTTCTATCCCATGTCCAAGCGTCGAGGGGAGGAGAATAACTGGTTCGCCCTACCCTTTGACGAGCGCGAGCAGCTCATGCGTGATCACGGAAAGTCCGGACGTGATTTCAAGGGACGGGTCTTGCAGGTGGTGACTGGCTCGACTGGTCTCGATGACTGGGAGTGGGGGGTGACGCTCTTTGGGGTGCGCCCCGATGACCTGAAGGATTGCGTCTATACGATGCGTTTCGACGAGGCTTCTACACTCTATGGAGAATTCGGACCTTTTTACACCGGTCTCGTGGGCGATCTCGATCAAGTGCTCGACGCGACACTGGCCTAGAAGATAAGTAGCCTCAGCCATATGAGCATGTCTGCATCAGAGAAAGACCTGCGCCGGTGGGCCGAAGCGCTCGCTGGCGTTGCGCGAACGGGGATCGCCTTTACCGATAACCAATTTGAGCGTGAGCGCTACGAGGAGATCATGCTCATCGCTGGCGATATTAAGGCCGTAGCTGATGAGGGCCGAGACGGCGGCCTCGACGCCAGTAGTCACGTCGTGGAGTGGATGACCGAGCTCAAACCGGGCGTCGCCGGGTACGCCACTCCCAAAGTTGCCGTTGGCGCCGCGGTCATGAACGACCAAGGCAAACTGCTCTTGATCCAGCGCGCCGATTCGGGCGTCTGGCTCTATCCGACGGGCTGGAGTGATATCGGATACTCCGCACCAGAAGTCGTGGTGAAGGAGGTGCGCGAGGAGACTGGTATTGAAGTAGAGGTCGTGCGTCTTATCGGCGTGTTGGATGGTCTGCAACTTGGCGTTTCGCGTATCCCGCTCTACTCACTGGTGTTCCTATGTCGTGCCGTAGGCGGGGAGCTGAAGCCCCACGAACTCGAGTGTCTCGACGCGGGTTGGTTCGCACGTGACGAGTTGCCGAGCGACACTCTGGGTTCAGAACGTTGGGCTCCGGAAATCTTCGCCGTAATCGATGGCGAGCAACGTGACGTCTTTTACGACGATCTGCGCCGCCCCGTATGGAGGGGAGCGATCGATGGAGATTAACGCTGCCAGATTCGCCAACGAAGAACTCCTGGGTCAGCTGAATCACCTGATTCCTCAGCTATCGTCTTCCGCCCCGCCAATGACCCTTGGTCAGCTCAAGGACTTTCTCGACACGAGCGCCATCACTTTATTCATTGCGACGCACGAAGGTCGCACAATTGGCATGTTGACTTTGGCGATGTTTCCCATCCCGACCGGCATTCGAGCGTGGATTGAAGATGTGGTGGTTGACATTGACGCGCGCGGTTTAGGTGCTGGTGCCCTACTGACGACGACCGCGGTGGAGCACGCCAAGCGATACGGAGCGGTGACGGTCGACTTAACGAGTCGTCCATCGCGTGAAGCAGCCAACACTCTCTACCGCAAGGTGGGCTTTGTGCAGCGCGAAACCAATGT
>JABEUQ010000128.1 GCA_013044265.1 Acidimicrobiaceae bacterium | reverse complement strand
GGTCCGCAAGCGTCGTTGCTAATCCCGAATCCTGGGCAAGTTACCTGCCGATGGAATCATCGTGAGGGGCCGGTTCTTATTGTGTGACCCAAGGTCCACCCAGCGGCACGATGTTCGACCCGCGACTTCGGCGCTGAGGCCATCGCGTTCTCGACAGCAGAGGCCCGTGTAGTTTGCGCCGTATTGTAGAGCCATGGCATTAGAGGCGCCGCAATTTGGCAGATTGAGTGCATCACAAGCAGTTCATGTTCGTGCGAATGGGAGATTCAAGTGATACGCAAAGCAGTCATAGCAGCGGCTGGTCTCGGAACGCGATTCCTCCCTCAGACCAAGGCAATGCCCAAAGAAATGTTGCCGATCCTTGACAAACCGATCATTCAGTACATCGTCGAAGAGCTCGTCGAGGCCGGGATCGAAGACATCGTTATCGTTACCGGTTACCACAAGCGTTCGATCGAGGACCACTTCGCGGAGCCGAACCAGGAGCTTGTCGCTGCCCTCAAGGGTCCGAAGAAGCAACTGTTGAAGGAGGTTGAGCACATCGCCAACCTGGCAAATTTTGCCTACATGCGCCAAAAGGGGCCAGATGGCAACGGTACACCGCTCCTGAACGCTGCGCACCTCATTGGTAATGAGCCTTTCATCTACACCTTCGGAGACGACTTCGTTCGCGCTACCCCCGGACGGTTCAGCCAGATGGTCGCTCTCCACGAGCGCACGGGCCTCGGTGTGCTGTCATGTATTCGCGCGGACAATGACGACGACTACACGCGCTACGGGTACGTAGGGGGCAAGGAGATCGAGCCCGGCATCGTGAAGATCGAATCGATCGTCGAGAAGCCCGGCCGATCCAGCGCGCCGTCGAATCTCGCGAGCGTGAGCAGCTACCTCTTCACGCCGACGATACTGGGGTGCCTCAGCGATCTTGCCGCCGAGCTGCGCCCAGGTGAAGAGCTTTCGCTGCAGAATGCGATGCAGCTCTCCATCGATAATGGAAACTTCCTTCTCGGATACGAGATTGAGAATGCTCGTTACTTCGACACGGGAGACAAGCTCGAGTACTTGAAGACAATCATCGATCTTGGTCTGGAGGACGAGCATCTCGGTCCCGCCCTTCGGGAACATTTCACCCAGTCGCTCGGTTCGTAAGGTCCTTCGACCAATCGCGGCGCAGGGCACCTCTGACGGGCGACGGAGCGAATTTGACGTCCATGCGGCGTCAGAAGTTCGCTCGCTGGCACTTGATCTCATGGGGCGACGCGTGCCACCGACGCGAGCTCGAGCGGGTCAACGCTCTCGAAGGGATGTCTGGACCTCCGTCTCTGCGATATCGACGATAACGCCACTTTGTCCCCCTCTTCGCTCTACATCCTTGGTGAGTGCCAATCCTGTTGCAATGGCGTGTCGTCGGCGAGGTGAGCACCCGTATTAGGGTCATTGTGTACCGCGTAGGAGGGCTGTAATTATGGCTAATGAGTACCGCTACGTACTGAGCGAGCGTGCAGCAGATACCGTCACCATTTGGCTGAATCGACCGGAGCGGCTCAACGTGATGTCCTTAGACCTGATGGAGGAACTCACCGCGGCGTTCAGCGAAGTGGGACGCAGCGATGCGACCGGGGTGATTCTGGCCGCGAAGGGCAGGCTGTTCAGTGCCGGGCACGACTTTGCGGAAATGGCGAACCAGGACCTGGATCATGTTCGCCACTTGTTTGGTGTCTGCACCCGGTTGATGGACACTATCCAGGCCATTCCCCAGCCGGTGCTCGCGAAGGTTCACGCATTAGCGACCGGGGCTGGATGCCAGTTGGTGGCGACTGCCGACTTGGCCGTTGCGGCGCACGAGGCCTCTTTTTGCACACCGGGAGGCAAGGGGGGCCTGTTCTGCACTACTCCTCTGGTGGCGGTCGGGCGCTCGATTGGGCGCAAACGTGCCATGGAAATGGGTATGACCGGTGACCCCATCGACGCACGCACTGCCGAGACGTGGGGATTGATCAATCGGGCGGTACCGATGCAGGATCTCGACGAGGCCGCCGCCACTATGTTGTCTCGGGCCACGCGAGGCAGTGCAGTGTCCAAGGGCATTGGCAAGCAGGCGTTCTATACCCAAATCGGTCTCGATCAATCTCAGGCCTACGCCCACGCTATTGAAGTGATGTCGGCCGCCAGCCAAATTCCCGACGCCCAAGAGGGAATTGCTGCATTTATTGAGAAACGTCCGGCTCGCTGGGGTGGCGCTGCACACTAGACGGGCGTCCCGTCGCCCGAGAACTGCTCTAATATTCGCGGGCAACTGATTCGATTGGTGATGGTACATGGGAGCATTTCAGGACTACTACCCCGAGCACCTCGCTCACTGCTACGGCTGCGGGCGCCTCAATGAGCACGGCTATCGAATTGCGACAGTGTGGGACGGCGACGAGAGTGTGACGCGCTTCACGCCCGAGTCGTTTCACACGGCGGTTCCGGGGTTCGTGTACGGGGGGCTGCTGGCCTCGCTGATCGATTGTCACAGCACGGGGACTGCCGCGGCGGCGATGTACCGTTCAGAGAATCGAGAGATGGACAGTTCACCATCGTTTCGCTTCGTCACGGGAACACTACTCGTTCGCTACCTCAAGCCTACGTCGCTCGGCCCGGAATTGTTGATTCGTGGTCACGTGCGAGAGATCAAGGGTCGCAAGGTGACCGTCGAATCCACCGTGCTGGTTGAGGACGTGCCCACAGTTCGTGGCGAGGTGGTAGCGATTCAAATGCCGGAGAATTTCGGTAGTTGATGTTCACGTTTGGGTGTCAGCCTACGTGCCCCTGGAGTACGAGTACGTGCCCTGAGCGGTGGTTCAACGACGTTGGACGAAGCGACCCGACTCTCTAGATTGAGGAGATGGGTCTCTACGACAATTATGTGATGCCGCGTCTCATCGGTGTGGTCTGCGGGAACACATTCTTTGACTCCTGGCGTCGTCGGGTCTGCGAGGGGCTCGAGGGCAACATCATCGAATT
>JABEUQ010000127.1 GCA_013044265.1 Acidimicrobiaceae bacterium | reverse complement strand
TTGCACCACGGTGAGCACGAGACCGCGCTCGAGAACGAAGGGTCGCACGCATGAAGGTAGAAGCCAAGATCCTCCTCGGCCTCGGTCTTTTCTTCGGCTTAATGTGCGCGGTGTATTGGAACTGGAGTCTCGAGAATGCGGGCGGCGTCATGATGTTCGCGGCCATGCTGCTCGGTTTCCTACCCGGTAGCTACTACTACTTCTGGAGCCGGCGCATGAAGCAGCGCCCCGAAGACAATCCCCAGGCAACCCAGACTCAGGGGGCCGGCGTCGTCGGTGCCTTTCCTGGCTCATCGATCTTCCCCTTCGTCATGGGCATGGGCGCATTCTTCGTGGTGCTGGCATTGGTTTTCGGTATTTGGTTATTGGTGCCTGGCTTGGGACTCGTAGTGTGGTCCCTGCTCGGTGGAACCGCCGAGGGTCGCCGCGGCGGTCAGCACTAAAACATTTTTGGCCCACTACGGGCCGAGCAATACCTACTTAGAATGGTCGAGGTTGCTGATTCGCGTGCGCGGAGCGGCCACCAACACAGCAAGGAGACGCAGTGTCAACCACGGAAACTTCCACCAAGGTCGTTCTAGGCGGGACACGAGGTGGACCAGACGTGGCGACCCTGCGTCAAGACCGCTGGTGGATACAACCAGTTATCACTGTCTCGATCCTCACCGCTTTCGTCATCTATTCCACGTGGGCGGCCTTTCAGAACCGCTACTACTACGTCGGCGCCAACGTCGGGCGCGACCTCATCAGCCCCTTCTATTCCCCGTGCCTCGCTAGCGACTGCGTACCCGGTGCCAAGGCCGGCTTCGCCTTCAACGGATGGGCACTCTCGCCGGCTCTACTGATCTTGATCTTCCCGCTCGGTTTCCGCCTGACGTGCTACTACTACCGACGTAGCTACTACCGCGCCTTCTGGTGGTCACCCCCGGCGTGCGCCGTGTCAGACGCGCACAGTTCATACTCTGGTGAGACTCGCTTCCCACTCATCATGCAGAACATGCACCGCTACTTCTTCTACGCGGGTCTCGTTTTCAATACACTCCTGACCTACGATGCCGTACGCGCCTTCCGTCAGCCCGGACTGGGATACGGAGTGACCGTGGGAACCATCGTGCTCTCCGTCAACGCGGTGTTGCTGTGGGCCTACTCACTCTCGTGCCACGCCTGTCGCCACCTCTGCGGAGGTGGGGTCAAGAGTTTCAAGGCGCACCCCATCCGCTACCGGTTCTGGAAGCTGCTCACACCGCTCAACGCCAAGCACATGAACCTAGCGTGGGCCTCGCTGGTCTTCGTTGCGCTCACCGACGTCTACGTGCGCCTCGTCGCCTCGGGCGCCCTCACTGACTACAAGTTGTTCTAAGAAGGATTGACGTGACCTACGAACACCATGACTACGACGTACTGATTATCGGCGCTGGTGGCGCCGGCCTGCGAGCAGCCATTGAGGCGAAGCAGCGCGGTCTCAAGGTCGGCATTGTCACCAAGTCCCTCCTGGGCAAAGCCCACACCGTCATGGCCGAAGGTGGCATGGCGGCAGCCATGGGCAATGTGTACCCAGAGGACAACTGGATGGTGCACTTTCGCGACACCATGCGCGGAGGCAAGTACCTGAACAACAACCGCATGGCGGAACTACACGCCAAGGAGTCGCCCGCTCGCGTCCTCGAGCTCGAACAATGGGGTGCTCTCTTCGATCGCACCAAAGACGGCAAGATCCTGCAACGCGACTTCGGTGGCCACCGCTACGCACGCCTCGCACACGTGGGTGACCGTACCGGTCTCGAACTCATCCGCACCCTTCAACAGAAGGTCGTCTCCATGGGTACTGACGTTTTCATGGAGTGCAAGATCTTGAAGCTCGTTCACGACGCCAACGGCAAAGTCGCGGGCTGCGTGGCGTATCGTCGGCCCACGGGGGAGTTCGTCACGTTCGGCGCGAAGGCCGTAATTCTGGCCACGGGCGGGGCGGGCAAATCCTGGAAGTTCACCTCGAATTCCTGGGAGGGAACTGGTGATGGTCACGCCATGGCTCTATGGGCGGGGGCCAAGCTCATCGACATGGAGTGCATCCAATTCCACCCGACCGGCATGGTCTGGCCCCTCTCGGTACGCGGCTTGCTCGTCACAGAAGGAGTACGTGGCGACGGAGGGGTTCTGCGCAACTCCGAGGGCAAGCGTTTCATGTTCAACTACGTCGCTCCAATGTTCCGTGACGAGACTGCGGAGTCCGAAGAAGAAGCCGACAAGTGGTACGACGACCACACGGCCGGTCGACGACCCCCAGAACTCCTGCCCCGGGACGAAGTAGCGCGCGCTATCAACGCCGAGGTGAAGGCCGGACGTGGCACTCCCCACGGAGGCGTCTATCTAGATATCGCCACGCGACGCTCGCCGGAGTTCATTCGCCGTCGTCTGCCCTCGATGTACCACCAGTTCATGGAACTCGCCGGAGTGGACATCACGACCGAGGCCATGGAGATTGGACCGACGTGCCACTACATCATGGGCGGAGTCCAGGTAGTAGCCGATACCGCGGCCACCGCGGCTCCGGGGCTCTTTGCTGCCGGCGAAGTAGCTGGCGGCATGCACGGGGCCAACCGTTTGGGTGGTAACTCACTCAGTGACCTCGTTGTCTTTGGCAAGCGAGCCGGGGCCGGCGCCGCCGAGTACATCGAGGCGGGTGATTTGGCCGGACCGATGAATCAAGATGAGATCGACGCCGCAATTGCCGAGGCGCTCGCGCCATTCGAGCGCGAGTCCGGTGAGAACCCCTACGACATCCAACGCGACCTCCAAGAAATGATGCAGGCGAACGTCGGTATCATCCGCACCCAGAGCGAACTGGATGACGCCAAGGTCCAGCTCGAAAACTTTACTGAGCGCGTCAAGAACATCAAGGTCAAGGGCGGCCGGGCTTACAATCCCGGTTGGAACCTAGCCACCGACCTTCCCGCAATGATTACGGTCTGTAAAGCCGTGACTATCGGCGCGAGTCTGCGCAAAGAGTCACGTGGTGGCCACACCCGTGAAGACTTCCCCAGTGCTGATCCCGAGTTTGGCAAGTTCAATTTCGCCCACTCCACCAACGGTGGAGACTGGGATAGCGAGATCGTGACCGAGGAATCACCACTTCTACCCATGCCCGATGAACTCAAGGCCCTGCTCGAGGAGGCAAAGTAATGGCTGAGGTAACTATGCGCGTCTGGCGCGGCGACGCCAATGGCGGTGACTTCGAAAACTACACCGTTGCTCAAAACGAGGGCGAGGTGGTGCTCGACGTGATTCACCGCATCCAGGCCACTGAGGCCCCGGATCTGGCCTGCCGATGGAACTGTAAGGCTGGCAAATGCGGGAGTTGTGCCGCTGAGGTCAACGGCAAGCCCCGTCTCATGTGCATGACGCGGTTGGATACGCTGCCCGAAGGCCCCGTGACGGTCACGCCGATGAAGACTTTTCCTATCATTCGCGACCTGGTGACTGACGTCTCCTTTAACTTTGCTCAGGCTGAGAAAGTGCCCGCCCTGTTACCGCCGCCGATGCCCGAGAACGGCTACGTCATGTTCCAGGAAGATGTGCAACGTGGCCAGGAGTTCCGAAAGTGCATCGAATGCTTCATGTGCCAAGACGTATGTCACGTGATCCGCGACCACGAAGGGAACAAGCAGCACTACGCTGGCCCGCGCTTCTTCATCCGTTACGCCGAACTCGAGATGCACCCCCTAGATACCAATGACCGTCGCGACTTGATTCGTGAAGAGATGGGCCTGGGGTATTGCAACATCACCAAGTGCTGCACCGAAGTCTGTCCGGAGCACATCAAGATCACTGATAACGCGATTATCCCCTTGAAGGAGCGGGTCGTCGACGCCCACTACGACCCCGTCGCTTGGCTAGGTCGCAAGATCCGTCGCAAGACCAAGCGCTCGGCGAGCGACGCGACCGTCCAGCCCGCCCCCTAGGTCGTGAGCGACTTTCTCTCGGACCAGTGGTTCGAGGCAATGCACACGAAACGTCGCGCATTCTCACCCGCACCACTGCCGCAGGGGGCACGACCCTGCCGGGTCGTGATCGACGTACCCGACGCGCCCGGAGAGTTACCCCACGCCCTGACACTCTCGATCAGTGACGAGGGTCTGATCGTCACGTCTGGCGATACCCTCGGTGCTGACACCACGCTGCGACTCAGCTATATCGACGCAGCCGCCCTCGCCTCGGGTGAACTCGACAGCGCGAGTGCCCTGCGCGAAGGCCGCATCAAAGTACGCGGCGATGTGAATATTTTGGTTCCACTCGCGACCTGGCTTCTCGCAGCACTAGCGGATGAGTCAACGGCGTCAGACTGACTGACGGCGTGCGCCGGCACCTCATTCGTGAAGTAGTGCTTCAATGGGCCCGCGGGTGCATCCCTACCAACACTTCACGAATCGCGCCAGACGTGAACCACCGCTACGACGATCGCCCACGTCGTGGCGGATATCGTGTCACCGCGGTGACCGAACTTCATGAGATTCATGACCCTGACGTCGCAGTGCGGTAGCGTCACGACGAGCAGGCGGAACTGCGCACCTCGGCCTCATTGACGTTGTGACTAACTGTGTTGACTTTCACGATGGGTCACCCCACGACGGGTCCGCGTACGTCGATGAGATACCCCAACTGACGGGTGGTCGCGTCGGGGGATCTCCGAGAGCCCTGTTTCGGCCCATGAACCAGTGTGGCAGTAATCAACAGGACTACAGAAGACGGCGGGCACACAGCGACTGGGGTCCGTTGACCAGGCGTGAGAACCACAACCACGGTGACGACAGGACCCTCGAGCAACGCCCGACCACGCTCTAACTCACGAGTGCGCAACTCGATCCAGAAGACTCGGACCGGCCACATGATTCAACCAGGTGGCGGACGTCGCCGGACGTCGCCGTCCTCGGGGAGGCGAATCGCCACGACCTATGACGACGAAGCACGCCTTCTACCGTCCCCTTCTCCAAGGTGAGCAAGGGCCTTAATGGGGAGATCTCCTCCGGTAGCAAAGCCGCTGACGAACGTCGTCGCTAACCGTGCGGCGAATTCGAACTCCGCGTTCCAGGTGGTCAGCGCCCACGAGGACTCGCTGACCACCTGGCCACGCATAATGGCTACGCACTCCTGTGCACTGGAGCATTCATTGGCCAACGTCCGATCGACCTCCACTCAGTCGAGCATCCCTCGATCTCGTTTTGCTCTGCAGCGCGCAGTCGACTACTTAATACCCAGGGCAGCGCAGTCGGCTTTATACGTCGGTGCAGAGGTTCCAGCTACCGTCGGTGACGTCGCCGTACACAAGGCCGCCGCGGTGATAACCCCGTCTTTGATGACCGTCGACTCCACAGTCGCGGGCGTCACCCACGTCGGAGTCAATAGCACCGAAGGAACCACCCGACTACTGGCCACCGTCGCTGCCGCGTCATTGGTGGTGCCGTTCACCAAACCACTGGGGGGCGTCACGCCAGCACGTAAATAAATAGCCAGCGCGGCCGCCGCTTGGGCCTCTATCCAAATCGGCTTGTAAACCGTGCCACATTGGTAACCCGAGATGATGTTTTGAAAGCCAGTGAGCGTGGCGTCTTGGCCGGTGAAGGGAATGGTCTTGGGCTTAAGTCCCTGCGACTGAAGGTACGCAATGATGGGCGCGGCATTCTCGTCGTTGGGCGTCACCACCGCATTGATCTTGGGGTTAGTACTGTAGGCACCCTGAAAGTCTGTGAGGGCGACCGAGGGGGTCCAGGTACCGGTGTTCTCCGCGACGACATTACCCTTGGCCGGGGTATAGCCCGCCGCCGTGAGAACTGCGTTATAGCCCTGGGCGAAAAGGGTGGCGTTGTTGTCCGTCGGGGCACCGCGCATGACGTAGATCTTGGGTGTTGGTACTTTCCACGCGCTGAGGCAACTCAGTAGCCCCGTGCCGATCAGTCCGCCCACCTTGACATTGTCAAAACTCACGTAGTAACTCCGCGACCCACCCAGTGTCAGGCGGTCGTAGTCAATCACCTTGACACCGTGTGATTTCGCGTAGGACTCAATGACGGCCCCCGTGGTTGAATCGAGCGCATCGAGCAAGATGACCTTGGCACCCTTGGAGATTGCTGACTGCGCCTGGGTGTATTGCGTGGTCAAGCTGCCCTGGGCATTTTGAATCGTGAACTGACTCTCGCTAAGACCAGCCGCGAGAAATGCCTTCTTCAAGTAGGGGGCATCAAATTGGGTATAGCGAGCTGACGATACGGTGTCGGGCAGAAGTACGGCAATCATCCCATTGCCGGATGCGACATCACTCGCGAGATTCTTCATCGTGGAGAAACTGGTATTGAAACTTCCGTCCTGTACCACTGTGGTACTACCCGCGCCCGGCGCGGTCGTAGAAGTGGACGTCGCCGCATTCTTAGAAGAAGACCCCATCGTCACCACCAGGGTGATGATGATGGCGACAACAACGACCACGGCGACGATGATGATGTACGTTAATTGCTTAGTACGCATGGTTCGCACTCACGCAAGTAGACACAACCGGTGATTCAAGGCTCTGGGGGTGGAAAGAGTGATTCCTCATCGCGAGTTTTCCTGACTGTCGAAGCCCTAGCGAGTGCTAGGTCGTTGCAGGAAGCGAAGACCGGACTACCTAATCGAACCCTAGCGTCTCGTGACGCCAAATCGCGCGCTCGTCGGTACTAACGTGCAGTCCGTCGTCGAATCGTCACATCGGACCATAGGAATGGCGTTGCAGATCAAGGGCGCGATTGTTCACACAATGCACTGAATTCATCTGGACGCGGC
The DNA here is from genome assembly GCA_013044265.1 of Acidimicrobiaceae bacterium. Lineage (GTDB taxonomy): Bacteria > Actinomycetota > Acidimicrobiia > Acidimicrobiales > RAAP-2 > RAAP-2. The sequence continues at coordinate 24,114 of JABEUQ010000127.1, read as the reverse complement.
GTAACCAGTGAGCAATAACCTCAACACACGAGTTGCGAGCAACGTAGTCTCTTCTCGACCAGTGACGCCCCCCGTGAGGCAGGACTGAGACTAGACCAGGCCAAGTGCGCGCACGTCTTCGCGCTCACCAACCAACTCGTCAGTGGTCATCTTGATGCGCTCGGCGGCGAACTCGTCGACGACGAAGTCCTCCTTCACCGACCAACTACCCTGAGCGTCAACCACCACGGGAAAACCGAAGGTCAGGCCTTCGGGCACGCCGTACTGTCCAGTGGAGGTAACGCCGACCGAGACACAGTCACCGGCGGGAGTGGGCGTGGTGAGACTCACCACTGTATCAATGGCCGCATTGGCCGCCGAAGCAGCGGAACTCGCGCCACGAGCGTCAATAATCGCCGCACCACGCTTTTGCACCGTCGTAATGAAGTCACCACGCAACCAGTCGTGATCACTAATCACCTCGGGAGTCACGACGCCACCCAAGGTGGCGTTGGCGAAGTCAGGGAATTGCGTCGCTGAATGGTTCCCCCAGATGGCGAGGTTCTTCACGTCACTGACCGGCAGACCCGCCTTCTTCGCCAGCTGCGTCTCGGCACGATTCTGATCGAGACGCGTCATCGCAAACCAGCGATCGGCCGGAACCTCAGGCGCGTTAGAGCGAGCGATGAGGCAATTAGTGTTACAAGGATTGCCCACGACCAGAACGCGTACGTCACTTGCTGCATTGGTCGCGATGGCCCGACCCTGGGGCTTGAAGATTCCGCCATTCACGTTGAGCAAGTCGCCACGTTCCATACCGGCCTTACGAGGGATGGAACCCACGAGCAGGGCCCAGGAAGTATTGGTGAACGCATGATCGAGGTCACTCGTGGCCTCGATATCAGTGAGTAGTGGGAATGCGCAGTCGTCGAGTTCCATAACGACTCCCTGGAGTGCCTTCATGGCCGGCTCAATCTCGAGCAGGCGTAGGACAATCGGGGTGTCGGGGCCGAGCAACTGACCCGACGCGATACGGAACAACAACGAGTAGCCGATCTGGCCGGCAGCGCCGGTGACAGTGACGTGGACGGGGGTAGTCATGATTCTCCTTGAGCGGGTCTATTTAGAGGCGGTCGACGATTGCGGAAGCGAATTCCGAGCATTTAACTTCAGTGGCACCCTGCATCAAACGTGCGAAATCGTAAGTGACAATCTTCTCGGAGATGGTCGCTTCCATGGCGCGGATGATGTCATCGGCGGCGGCCTGCCAGCCGAGGTGTTCGAACATCAAGACGCCCGACAGCAGGATGGAACCAGGGTTGACCTTGTCCTGGCCAGCGTATTTGGGCGCCGTCCCGTGAGTGGCCTCGAAGATACCGTGGCCAGTGGTGTAATTGATGTTGGCTCCCGGTGCGATCCCGATTCCCCCAACCTGCGCCGCGAGGGCGTCGGACATGTAGTCGCCGTTGAGGTTGGTCGTCGCGATGACGTCGTACTCCTTGGGACGCAGCAAGACCTGTTGCAGGGCGATATCAGCGATGGCATCCTTTACGAGAATCTTGTCTCCCGGCTCACCTCCGCAATCGTCCCAACTCACGAACTTGTCCGAGAACTCGTCCTTCACCAGTTGGTAACCCAGCTTCATGAAGTATCCCTCGGTGTACTTCTGGACGTTGCCCTTATGCACGATGGTCACCGACTTGCGTCCGCGCTCTAGTGCGTACTCGAATGATGCGCGCAGCAATCGCTCCGAGCCGAACTTCGAAATCGGCTTGACACCGATACCCGCGTGATCGCGAATGTCCCAACCGAAGGTGTCGTGCAGGTAGGAACGCAATTTCTCGACCTCGGGAGTATCCGCCTCGAGTTCCATGCCGACGTAGACGTCTTCGGTGTTCTCACGAAAGATCACCATGTCAACCCACTCGGGGTGCAACACCGGCGAAGGTACGCCTTGGAAGTAACGAACGGGTCGCAGGCAGACGTAGAGGTCCAGGATCTGTCGTAGCGCGACGTTGAGCGACCTCATGCCACCGCCAATCGGTGTGGTGAGGGGTCCCTTGATCCCGATTAGGTGTGTGCGAAAGGTCTCGACAGTCTCGTCGGGAAGCCAGCTACCAGTCTCCTTGAACGCCTTTTCACCAGCGAGCACTTCCTTCCACGCAATGGTCTTACCGTGCTTCTTCGCTGCGGCGTCCATCACCTTCTGTGCGGCAGGCCAGATGTCGACTCCGGTGCCGTCGCCCTCGATGAATGGAATGATCGGGTTGTCAGAAACGTTGAGTACGCCTTCGGCGTTTGTTGTAATGATGTCAGCCATACGCCCATCCTATGACGTAGGAATTGGTCGCCCCAGTGGGTCGATTAGGGTCGTCGGACCCCATCGGACCCGTATAGCGCTTCGTGTATTTCACGAGTCGCCGTCGAACGATTCAAAGTGTAAAAGTGCAGGCCCGGTGCACCCGCGTCAAGCAATTGCTGGCATAATTCGATCGCTGCGGCCACGCCCTCAGCTCGCACGGCGCTGGCACCGCCCGCGTATTGTGCGTTTTCGAGCCGTTCGATGAGTGAAGGTGGCACCGCCGCACCCATGTGGGCCATGCGAGCGACACCACTCAGTGTGGTGACGGGCATGATCCCGGGCAGTACTGGTTTCGTCACGCCGAGCTCATCGAGTTCGCCAACCAAATTGGTCCAGTCCCTGAGCTCGAAAAAGAATTGCGTCACGGCGAAATGAGCCAGTTCGAGCTTGGCAGCGAGGTGGCGTCGATCGCTCGCGAGGTCCACCGAGCGCGGATGCCCCAACGGATGAGCGGCGACACCAATCGAGAAATTACCGATTTCGAGGGCTAATTCCACGAGATCAATGGCGTGAGTGAAATCCGAGGCGACCAGATCGGGTTCCTCAGGAATATCGCCCCCCAGCGCCATCACATTCGCCACTCCCGCCGACTGGTAATTCTCCAATATCTCACGCATCTCTGCTCGGCGATGGCCAACGCAGATGAGGTGCGCCATCGTCACGAGATGACCGTCACGCTGGATGTCAGTCACGAGATCGAAGGTTCGTTGTCGCGACTCACGCCCCCCGCGGTACGTCACCGAGACAAAAGAAGGGCTCAGGGCCTCGAGGTCGTGCAGGGTCGAGCTAAGAGTCACTAACTCGTCACTGGACTTGGGAGGGAAGAATTCGAAGGACCGCGTAGGACCCCCGGCGAATAACTGGTCGATGCGCACAGATTTACCGACGACCGAAGTCATCCTCAAGTCGCACGATGTCATCTTCACCAAAGTAGGTGCCGTGCTGGACCTCGATGAAAATAACTGGCTCTTCACCGTGGTTCTCGCAGCGGTGTGCCGCTCCAATGCCGATGTCAATGGAATCACCGGGGTTCAGTTCGTGGGTCACCCCGTCGAGTACGACAGTGGCCACACCCGAGACGACGTACCAGTGTTCGGCACGGAACTGGTGGGTTTGATAACTGAGCCGCTTACCCGGAATGACGACAATGCGCTTGACCTTGTGATCTTGCTGGACATCGTCGAGAACCGTGTAACTACCCCACGGCCGCTCATCGTATTCACGACCCAATTCGTCAGTGGCACTCATTGAACCTTCTCTGCGGCAAGTACTGCATTACGTAGCAACATCGACCGCGTCATTGGCCCGACCCCCCCGATGCGCGGCGTAATCCAGCCGGCGACCTCGGCGACGTCATCGGCGACGTCACTCATCAATTTAGTGCCCGACCAACTCGTTCCAGCACCGACCACGGCGGCCCCGGGTTTCACCATGTCGCGAGTCACCAATCCAGCAACGCCGGCCGCCGCGACAATGACATCAGCCGTTCTCGTCAGTGCTCCCATATCGTCGACTCCGGTATGCACCACGGTGACCGCTGCATTGCAACCAGGCCGCTTCATCGCCAACAGCAACGACAGAGGTCGTCCAATAGTCAGTCCTCGACCAATGATGACGACGTGCTGTCCCTCAACGGGTACCGAGTGTGCGCTCAGCAATTCAACAATCCCCGCCGGCGTGCAGGGTAAGGGACCGGGAGTGCCCATGACTAAGCGACCAAGATTAGTGGGGTGTAGTCCGTCGACATCCTTCTCCGGCTTGATACGCAAGAGAACCTGCTCTTCGTTGATGCCCGTCGGCAAGGGCAATTGCACGAGGATCGAATGGACGTTCACGTCGGCATTCAGGCGGTCGATGACGGCCTCGACGTCGGCTTGGCTTGCGCTCGACGGGAGCCCCTCGTGATAGGAGTGGATGCCAATCGCTTCGCAGTCGGCATGCTTCATCGCGACGTACTTCGCACTCGGACCATCGTCACCGACGAGCACGGTTCCTAGACCCACGGTTCGACCCAACGCCGCGAGGCGGGCGACCCGATCGGCCAGTTCCATCTTGATCCGCCCCGCGAGGCGCTCTCCATCCAGCAGTTCAGCCATGTCGCTCCTAGTGACGAAAATGACGCTCACCAGTGAGCATCATGACGATTCGCGCAGCGTTAGCCGCCGCGATAACTTCGGCGTCGCGCACCGATCCGCCGGGTTGCACGACCGCCGTGACGCCCACGCTGGTCAAAGATTCGAGCCCGTCGGCGAAGGGGAAGAACGCGTCAGAGGACGCCGCAGAACCCACGGCCTTCTCACCGGCCTTGGCGGCGGCGATCCCCGCGGCCACCACGCGCGACTGTTGACCGGCCCCAATGCCCACCGCGACCCCGCCTCGTGCTAACACAATGGCATTCGACGTCGTGCGGGCGCACACCCGCCACGCGAGGGCTAAATCACGTAACTGTTCGGGTGTGGGTTGCAGGTCAGTCACGCAGCGCCAGGCATTGACGGGCACCAGCAACTCGTCAGCATTCTGGACGAGAGCAGTATTACCGAAGGTTCGAATCGATCGTCCGAGTGGTTCGGGCGAGGGCGCGCTCAGCAAACGCGTCGCCTTGCGCCGAGTGATCAATGTCGCAATGGCGTCGTCAGTGAACGACTCCGCAATAATCACGTCGGCTTGGGGACCCGCGGCAATCAGAGTGGCGAGTTCGTTATCCACTTCGCCCCCCACCGCGACGATGCCCCCAAAGGCGCTCTGGGGGTCAGCGTCGAGAGCCTTGTTAAATGCGTCGTGCAGCGTCGTTGCGACGGCGGCGCCCGACGCGTTGGCGTGCTTGATGATGGCCACGGCTGCGAGTCCCGGAGCGTCAGCGGCCAGCTCGTGCACCAAGCGCCACGCCGCGTCGGCATCGAACAGGTTGAGGTAGGAGAGAGCCGAGCCCGCATGCTGAAGCACCGCATCCCACCAGGGCGCAGTTCCCGCCACGCGGTAGCGAGCACCGATCTGATGGGGATTCTCACCGTAACGAACTACGCTGGCGCGCTCGAGCGTGAGGTGCAGGGTCATCGGGACCACCTCGTCAAGGGTCTCTGGCGTCGGGCCAATAGCTCCTCCGCGGTCCATCCACGCGACGATGTCCGCGTCGTAGGCGGCGGTGTGTGCGAAGGCGGCGCGTGCGAGCTCGTGGCGCGTGATATCCGACAGCTGACCCGACTCACGTAACTCTTCGAGGATGACACCATACTGGCTTGGGCTCGTCACCACACCCACGTGATGATGGTTCTTCGCCGCCGCTCTCACCATGGTCGGACCACCGACGTCAATCAGTTCGATCGAGGGGTCGGAACTGAAGGGGTATAGGTTGCACACCACTAGATCAATGGGGACAATGTCGTGGGCACGCAGCGCGGCCAAGTGTGAATCCTCGGAGCGATTCGCGAGAATCCCACCGTGGATACGGGGATGCAGTGTCTTGACTCGACCATCGAGCATTTCAGGAAAACCCGTGACGTCGGCGACGTCAAGGTGGGCAACGCCGGCCTCGGCGAGGGAACGCGCCGTCCCCCCCGAGGCGACGAGCTCAAAACCCAGCGACTCGAGACCGCGCGCGAAATCGAGCAGTCCCGTCTTGTCCCACACGCTTAAGAGTGCACGCATTTACACTTCCTCCATCTCTCTTGTTACGGACGAAATGTCGCGACCTTCGTCGAGCGCCGCCAACACCCTAGTGAGCACCGCGGGATAGAGCTCGCGCTCGACCGCCTTTATCCGTTCGTGCAGGCGTGACTCGTCGTCGTCAACTTCGACCGCGACTCGTCGTTGCGCCAAGATTGGTCCGTCGTCGAGCGCCAGAGTGGCTACGTGCACGGTACAGCCCGTCTCGGCGACACCCGCGGTGAGCGCCTGAGCCACTGCGTGCCACCCCTTGAAGTCCGGCAGCAAACTCGGGTGTGTGTTGAGGACCCGCCCGGGGAAGGCGTCGTGAAGACCCGCGGTGACAATCGTGCCGAATCCGGCCATCGCCACCACATCAATGTTTCGCTCCATCAATTCTCGAGCCAAGTCGTCCGAGTACCGGTCGCGATCGAAGTCGTGTGCGAATCCGCCGTAATCCGATCGATCTAACAACAGCGCCTCGATCCCCGTCGCGGCGGCCACCTCCAAGCCACGGCACGGACGATCCGACGCCACGAGGGCTATCGCTACGCCCTTCTCCACGAGGGCCTCGAGAATAGTGCCCGAACCCGAGACGAGGACGCAGAGTCGAACGGCCAAGACTTAGAGCGCCTGGACGATCTCGACCATTTTCAGACCGGCCTCGGTCGGGTTCAAGCACACGTGCACGCCGGCCTCGGCCAACGCATCCATCTTGGCCTGAGCCGTGCCCTTGGAGCCCGAGATGATCGCGCCCGCGTGACCCATCTTGCGCCCCGGAGGCGCCGTGACGCCCGCGATGTACGAGACAACCGGCTTGGTCATGTTGAGCTTGATCCACTCGGCCGCGCGCTCTTCCTCGGACCCGCCAATCTCGCCGATCATCATGACCGCTTTGGTCTCGGGGTCCGCCTCGAACGCTGCTAGGCAGTCGATGAAGTTCGTTCCCGGGACCGGGTCGCCACCGATACCCACGCAAGTCGTCTGTCCGATTCCGTGTTGGGTGAGTTCATAGAGCGCCTGGTAGGTCAAGGTACCCGAACGCGACACGATTCCCACTGGTCCACCGGGCAACGCGATATCTCCAGAGGTGATACCAATATTGCATTTTCCGGGGCTGATGATGCCCGGACAGTTCGGTCCGAGGAGACGAACGTTAGGGTAATCCTCGACGAGCCTGTTGTACGTCACCGCTTCGTCGTGCGCAGGAATACCTTCCGTGATGCACACAATGAAAGTGACGCCACCCTCGGCCGCTTCGAGAATCGCCGCAGACGCGAACTTGGGAGGAACGACGACGAACGACGCGGTCGCGCCCGTAGCTTGGACCGCTTCCTTCACCGAATTAAAGACCGGAATGCCATCGACGTCAGTGCCGCCCTTGCCTGGTGTCACGCCACCAACAATCTTGGTGCCGTAGTCGCGATTGCGCAAGCCGTGGAACTTACCCTGTCCGCCCGTCAGGCCCTGGACAATGACTTTTGTATTTTCGTCAACAAAGATGCTCATTTCGCTCCTTAAGCGTTCGCGAGGGACACGGCGCGACGAGCGGCGTCCAACATTGTGGGTTCGGTAATCAGACGGTCGTTGAGATGAGGGGCGAGAATCGCGCGACCCTCGACGGCGTTGGTGCCGTCGAGTCGAAGAACGATCGGGGCATTGATAGTGACTCGACCAAGTGCTTCCAGAACGCCCTTGGCGACCTCGTCGACCCGGGTGATACCACCAAAGATGTTGACGAAGATCGCCGTCACCTTGGGGTCAGAGTTGATGACCTCGAGGGCCGCAGCCATCACGTCCGCGTTCGCACCACCACCGATGTCCAGGAAATTCGCCGCCGAGCCACCGACCTGGTTCACGACGTCGAGTGTCGACATGGCTAAGCCCGCACCATTGGCGATGATGCCGATAGTGCCGTCGAGACCGATGTAGTTGAGGCCCTTCTCCTTGGCCATCTTCTCGCGCGGGTCCTCAGTCTCCGTGGCGCGGTATTCCTCCCACTCGGGGTGTCGGAACGACGCGTTCTCGTCCAAGGTGACCTTGGCGTCGAGAGCGTGTACCTTGCCGTCGGGGGTCAAGATGAGTGGGTTGATCTCGGCCAAGTCGCAGTCGCCCGCGGTGTAGCAGTCGTAGAGCTTTACCAGCAGTTGCGCAGCTTGTTCGCGCGCCACCTCGTCGAGTTCGGCCTCGTGCACCCAACGACGCGAGGTCTCAATGTCAAGTCCACGTACCGGATCGATGGACAAGAACGCAATGGCGCCCGGATTCTCCTCGGCGACCACTTCGATTTCTACGCCACCCTGCGCGCTAAGCATCCCCAGGTGAGTCTTATTCGGGCGGTCCAGCGTGAACGAGGCGTAGTACTCCTTCTCGATGTCGCTCGATCGCTCGATCCATAAACGTCGTACGACGTGACCCTTGATGTCGAGTCCCAAGATGTTGCCCGCGTGCAGTCGAACTTCGTCGACGTCGTTGGCCAGTTTTACGCCACCGGCCTTGCCACGACCCCCGACCTTGACCTGCGCCTTGACCACGACGGGGTACCCCACGCGGTTGGCGACGGCAATGGCCTCGTCAACCGTGTCGGCCACGTCACCGGGCGAGACCGCGATACCGAATCGAGAGAAGTATTGCTTTCCCTGATACTCGAAGAGATCCATTCGTTTCTGCTTTCTTACTTGAGGGGGAACTGCAACTGCGATGATTACGAAGCGGGGGTGACAGCGTCCAAAGTACTCTCGAGCCAGGTCCCGATCTCGTGCAGGGACGCACCAGGCGTGAACACTCGAGCGACGCCAATTTCGTGAAGTCGCGCCACGTCGGCGTCAGGAATAATCCCCCCCACCACCAAGACAACATCTTCACGACCTTGGGCGCGTAGAAGTTCAGCGATGCGTGGGACCAACACCAGGTGTGCACCCGACAAGAGTGAGAGCCCGAGCGCGTCGGCATCTTCTTGCACCACCGCTTCGACAATCTGTTCGGGCGTCTGGTGCAGTCCGGTGTAGACAACTTCGAATCCCGCATCACGCAGGGTTCGCGCTATCACTTTGGCGCCACGATCGTGACCATCCAGACCGGGCTTGGCGACCACTACTCGGTAGGTACGCTTCACGATTAATCATCTTACGTGAGGTGAGAACCCCCGTCGTCAGAGCACGACGAGGGGGGGCGAGTAGCCTTGAGAGTCGTGACGACACCAGGAAACCCTCGGGGCGTGGTGCGAGCTCTCGCCTCGGCGATGCGCATCCCGCAGTGGGTAAAGAATGGCCTGTTGGTGGTCGCGCCGGGAGCGGCGGGGTCGCTCTTTCACCACACGGTGATGGTCAATACCATCTGCGCTTTCGCCGCGTTTTCCCTCGTGGCCTCGAGCATGTACATCTTGAACGACTTACGTGACGTCGAGTCGGACCGACAGCACCCGACCAAGCGCTACCGGGCCATTGCCTCGGGCGATCTGTCCCAGACTGCCGCCTTGACGGCGTCAGCGCTCCTGGCCGCCATCGGACTCACGATTCCAGTCTTGATACATCATCCCGCTGGTTTCTATCTCATCCTGGTCCTCTACATCGTCGAAACCATGAGTTACATCCTCTGGCTCAAGAACGCCGTGATCATCGAGTTGGGATTAGTAGCGAGCGGATTCTTCCTGCGCTCCTACGGCGGCGCGGTGGCCTCGCACATCCCCGTCTCCACCTGGTTCCTCATCGTCGTGACTTTCGGCGCCCTCTTCCTCGTCGTCGGTAAACGATCCGCCGAATTACGCAACGTCGGCTCGACCAATCGTGCCGTCCTCGCCGAATACACAACGGAGTTCCTGCACTCGGCGCTCACCCTCTCGGCCACTGTCGCGGTGACCGCGTACTGTCTGTGGGCCATCGACACCTCCTCTACGGGACTCTCTTCGATCAAGCACAGCATCGTTCCACTACGTCTGACGATGGCGCCAGTGGTACTGGCCATCCTCTTCATCATTCGTGGCGCCGAGTCGCCGGAGGGTGAGTCCCCCGAGGATTTGCTCCTCAAGAACCATACGGTGCAGATTTTGGCACTCGTCTGGGCTGGACTGATGCTGGGGGGTACCTACCTATGACCCGTGAACGACTTTCGGGCTGGGGGCGAACCACTCCCACCATCGCCGAGGTACAGAATCCGACGTCGGAGGACGCCGTGGCCCAGGAGTTGTCTCTCGCCACCGGCGCCATCGCACGCGGACTGGGTCGTAGTTACGGTGACGCCGCTCAACTCAGTGGTGGCGTCGTGCTCCTCAACCGCGCTCTGGGTGGTATCGGAGCTATCGCCGCCGATGGCGTCGTCACTATCGGCGCCGGAGTTTCGATCGAGGAACTCCTGAACGTCACTATTCCCCTCGGTTGGTTCATTCCCGTTACCCCGGGCACTCGCCAGGTCACACTTGGTGGCGCGATCGCCGCCGACGTGCACGGCAAGAACCACCACCGCGACGGTTCCTTGGGCGACCACGTACTCGAGATGCGCCTGGTGACGCCCCGAGGTAGTTTCACCATCTCGCCCACGATCGAACCCGAGCTCTTCTGGGCCACCATCGGCGGCATGGGATTAACCGGCATCGTGACGATGGTTACCTTGCGACTGCACAAGATCGAGACTGACAAGGTGCTCGTGGACACCACTCGTTTCGGGGACCTCGACGCCGTCATGGCCGCGATGGTGGCGGGAGACGACGACTATCGCTACTCCGTAGCCTGGGTCGATTGCATGACCAAGGGCGCGACTATGGGTCGCGCGATTCTCACGCGCGGCGAGCACGCCACGCGCCGAGACCTCGAGCAGACTTCCCTGGTGGCTCCTGGACCAGCGCGTTTGCACGTACCCTTCAACGCCCCTTCGGGCTTGCTGAACCCGCTGAGCATCCGTGCCTTCAACGAACTCTGGTTCCGCAGCGCGCCCCAACACCGTGAGGGCGAAGAGCAATCGTTGGGCACTTTCTTTCATCCTCTCGACGGCGTGAGCGACTGGAACCGTCTCTACGGCCGACGGGGCTTCGTGCAGTACCAGTTCGCGGTCGCCGACGCCCAGGCCGAGGTCGTCGTGCGCGCCATTGAACGCCTGTCATCTTCTGGCGTCCCGAGCTTTTTAGCGGTCCTCAAGCGCTTTGGACCAGCCAATCACGGCCTGTTGTCCTTCCCCATCTCGGGCTGGACCCTGGCATTGGACTTGCCCGTTGGCCCCAGCGCACTGCCCGGTGTGCTCGATGATCTCGACGAAATGGTCATTGAAGCCGGTGGCCGGGTCTACCTCGCTAAAGATTCGCGCCTCAGCCCCGAGGCAGTACGGGTCATGTACCCACGCTTACCCGAATTCCTCGAGATCAAGAATCGCATCGACCCCCGACACCAGTTGGCGAGCGACCTCGCTCGTCGGCTCCACCTAGTAGGAAAGTAGCCATGGAAAATGCCTTCGGCCAACCCCAGAACGTCGTCATCCTCGGCGGAAGTTCAGATATCGCACGCGCCATCACTAAGAAACTTTGCGCCGCACGCGCCCACACGGTAATTCTCGCTGGACGAAATCAGACCTTGCTCGACGAGGCCGCTCGAGAGGCACTCGATTACGGAGCCTCCAAGACCGATACCGTGATCTTTGACGCCGAAGATGTCACCAGCGCTCGCGGGGCGGTCGCGAGCGCCTTCGAGAAGGCGGGGGACCACGTGGACCTGGTCATTATGGCCGTCGGATTACTCGGACATCAGGTGCACGACCAGAGCGACGTGGCCGCAGCCACGCGCATGATGAGCATCAACCTGACCTGGCCCGTGGCTGCCCTCACCGAAGCACGCAACCGCCTCGTCGCCCAGGGCAGCGGACGAATCCTGGTGATGTCCTCGGTCGCAGCGGTGAGGGTACGTTCGAGCGCCTACCTCTACGGTGGTGCCAAGGCTGGCCTCGACCGACTCTGTCAGGGCATGGCTGATTCCCTGGCCGGCACCGGAGTCAGCCTGCAACTGGTGCGCCCTGGTGCGGTGCGCACACGAATGACTGAGGGACTGGCCGAAGTGCCCTTCACTACGGGCGTCAACGAAGTCGCTGCCACCGTCATCAAAGGACTCTCGAGCGCTGACGCGGTCATCTGGAGTCCGCCAATCTTGAAGTACGTCTACCTAATACTTCGCCACCTGCCCCGACCGATCTGGCGCAAGGTGATGGACCGCTAGGGGCGACGCATCAGCGTGGTACTCAACCCGCCGTCGAGGCGTTCTGGTACTTGGGATTGAGACTCATGACGAAGAAGTCGCGCAGCCACCAATTAGCGAAGAAGCGCCCCGGATTGCCGATCATCCCCGGCAGGAGGTTGGTGCCTTGGGTGCCGTTGACCGGCGTACCGATGGGACCGGTGTAGGTCGTGTACTGGACCCAGTCGGTGTTGATGTCGAGTTCCATTCCCCGCACCGCGCCGGCGCGCACCAGGGTGTTGGCCAGGTCGCTGATGGAGAGCGCCGGTCCGCCGGCGTAGACGAGGGCGCCGTCGCTCGTGATGCCCATCCCCGAGCGCCAGACGTTGAAGGTGCCCCCCAGGGTCTTTCCCCACGCAATGGCATTGGGATTGTTGAGACCGGCGACGGGCTTAGCGCCATCGACGATGAGAGTCAGATTCTGGCGTACCGAGGCGACGGGCGAACCCGCGGCGTTGGGCGCCATCGTGAAGTCGCGGCCCCACGCCCCCAGATTCATCGTGCCGTCCTTGTAAACAACGATCGATGCACCACCCGGTCGCAGGGGAATGATCATCTTATTGTTGGTGTAGTAACCGCCGTTGGCGTCGGACATGCGAAAGCCCGCGTTGAACGCGGCGACGATGGTCTTCGAGGCCTGCGCGGAGATCGGCGCGGTGAAGGGGTAGGGCCCGCCCCCGGGGATCTGTGAGCCCGAGTACAACTGGCCCGAGAGCATCTTGGTGTCCATCCACGCCACCCCCACGACGTAACTGGTGTGAATCGCGTCGGGTCGCACGAAGGTGGTGTAGATCGCCGGTACCCCGCTGGCGCTCAGGCGCCCGGCCGGGGACCACTTCCCTTCACCCGCCAGCGGCACGGCGGCCGGTGTCGCGAGGGGGGCGGGCACCGGCAGGGGTTGACTACCCTTCAGCGGCGCAACGGTGGCGGTCTTGGGCAGGGCCGAGAGCGAGGGAGTGCCACCGACCTTGGCGGGAAATATCTTGTTGTATTCGGTCTCGGCCCAGGTGACGACCGGACCGATGCCGTGCTGACGGCCCCACTCGGCGAAACGCGCCTGCAGCGAGACGCCGTAGGACGGATTGCTCAAAGCGAAGCCCAAGGTCACGCCGTAGTACGAGAAGATCACCAGCGTAACCACCACGGCGGCGGCAATCACCCGACGACGCCAATAAATGTACGCGGGCAGTCGTCGAGAATGGCGAGGGGGCGTCCGTCGATACGGTGCGCGAACGTTAGGACCCGGTTGGGGACGTGATTGACTGCGCGGTGGCGCTTCGTTACTCATGAAGACACGATTTTACACGGGCGGTACAGAGAAACATGGCCGGCGTCTCAATTAGCGCTAAGAAGTCGCTAAGAGCCCTCTGCGCGTTGCAGCGGCGTCATGGCCAAGACCAACTGTTTGGTGCCGTGATCGTCAAATGCAACGGTCGCACGAGCGTGGCCGCCCGTCCCGTCCACCTTGGTCACCACCCCGCGCCCGTAACGGTCGTGCATCACACGCTCGCCAACCTGAAGGCCCAATTTCTCGGCACCCGTCGAACGGACTGGTGGCGCGGTCCCCGCACCGAAGGCCTTACCCGACGTAAAATCACTGCCCCGTCCAAGGAATCCGTCGTCATCAGAGGCGAACGTCGCACGCCGCGTTGGCAGTGACGACGAGAGATCGTGCACCAGTCCCGCGGGGATTTCTTGAAGGAAGCGACTCGGCAGCGCATCGGTGCGTTGCCCCCACATGGTCCGACTCCACGCGTGAGTCAAAATCAGATGGCGCATGGCTCGCGTGAGTCCGACGTAACACAAACGCCGCTCCTCCTCGAGCTCGGCTTCGTCCGAGAGCGCACGACGATGAGGGAATATCGTCTCCTCGAGTCCAGTAATCACCACGAGGGGGAATTCGAGGCCCTTGGCCACGTGCAACGTCATCATCGAGATGGTACCCGCTCCCCCATCGAGCTGGTCGGAGTCCGCCACCAGCGCCATGCGTTCGACGAAATCCATCAGGGTGTCGTACTGCGCAGCTGCCGACGCCAATTCACCCAAGTTCTCCAGTCGCGAGAATGCTTCGTCGGAATCTTCGGCCCGTAACGCGTCGCCCATCCCCGTCTCGCGCACGATGGCGTCAATCATTTCGCGCGGCGTCAAGTCATTGGCCATGGCGCGCAACTCGTCCATGATGAAGGCGAACTTATCGGTGCCCGAAAGAGCCCGAGCAGTGAGTCCAGCCGCCGCACCGTAGTGGGCCGCCTCGGCAAAAGAGAGTGCGTTCTCCGCGGCGTAGACCCCGAGTTTGGCCTGAGCCGCCTCGCCGATGCCCCGCTTCGGCTCGTTGATGACTCGTCGCGCCGAAGCCTCGTCGCGGGGGTTAACAATGAGCCGCGCGTACGCCAGGGCGGATTTGATCTCCTTGCGATCGTAGAAGCGCATCCCCGAGATCACCCGGTAGGGAATCGCGGCGCGCAGCATCTCTTCTTCGAGCACGCGACTCTGCGCGTTGGTGCGATAGAACACCGCCATTTGATTCCACTCGACACCCGCCTCGGTCCGCGCGCGGCGCAACTCAGTGGCGATCCAGCGACCCTCGTCGTACTCGTCACCGGCGCGATAGAGGCGAATCCGCTCGCCCGCCCCGTGATCAGTGAAGAGATTCTTGGCGTGACGCGATGCGTTCTTGGCGATCACGGCGTTGGCGGCGTCGAGGATCGTCTGAGTCGAACGAAAATTCTGTTCGAGCAGAATCACGTCAGCGTCGGGGAAACGCTGTTCGAACTGCAAGATGTTGCGCACATCGGCTGCGCGGAATCGATAGATCGACTGGTCGGAGTCCCCGACCACGCACAGATTGCGGTGTTGGGCGGCGAGCATCATCACCAGTTCGTTCTGTACACCGTTGGTGTCTTGAAACTCGTCGACCAACAAGTATCTGAATCGTTGCTGGTAGGAGGTGAGCACGCTCGCGTCGGCACGCAACATCGCGACCGCGTTCAACAACAGATCGTCGAAGTCCATAGCGTTGGCGAGCTTGAGACGCGCCTCGTAGAGATGGTAAATCTCGGCGATTCGACGGTGATGGGGATCATCGCCACGCCCGGCGTCGGCGTAGCGCTCGGCCGAGAGCATCTCATTCTTGGCCGCCGAGATCGCCGAAGAGACACTGCGCGCGCTGATGCGCTTGGTGTCGAGGTTGAGCTCCTTCATGATGCGCTCCACGGCCGATTCGGCGTCACCCGCGTCGTAGATGGTGAACCCACGCTGATAGCCCAGGACCTCGGCGTGAGCGCGCAACATGCGTAGGCACGCCGAGTGGAATGTCGACACCCACATGTTCTTGGCGTCCTCGCCCACCAGTTCCACCACGCGTCGGCGCATCTCGTCGGCGGCCTTGTTGGTGAAAGTGATGGCCATCACCTCGTAGGACCGCGCGTCACCGGTGGCGAGCAGGTGGGCGATGCGTCGAGTGAGCACACGCGTCTTGCCCGAGCCGGCCCCGGCCACCACCAATAGGGGACCACCGCGCTGAATGACGGCCTGGCGTTGGGGTTCGGTCAACCCCTCGAGGAGGCTGTCGGGGTCGAGACCCCCGAGCGTGTTCTCTGCGTCGTTGCCCCACAACGCGTCGTCAGAGAAGGATCGCCGGCTCACTCCCACTCAATGGTGCCCGGCGGCTTCGACGTCACGTCGAGGGCCACGCGATTGACACCCGGCACTTCACGAATCAATCGGTTGGCGATTGATTCGATGACCTCGTAGGGCAGACGAGCCCAGTCGGCAGTCATCGCGTCGTCGGACGTGACGGCACGGATAACGATCGGATACGCGTAGGTTCGTCCATCTCCCATGACCCCCACCGTACGCACTGCCGGTAACACGGCGAAACTCTGCCAGAGTTCTCGGTAGAGGCCGGCCTTCTTGATCTCATCCACCACCACGTGGTCGGCGTTGCGCAAGATCTCTGCTCGCTCGCGCGTGACTTCGCCAATGATGCGCACGCCCAGTCCAGGACCGGGAAACGGCTGACGCCAGACGATCTCAGCGGGTAGCCCGAGCTCCTCACCCACGTGGCGCACCTCGTCTTTAAAGAGGCTGCGCAGTGGTTCGATGAGGTCGAAGGAGAGATCCTCGGGCAGACCACCCACGTTGTGGTGACTCTTGATGTTGGCGGCGTGGCCCGAACCAGATTCGATGACGTCGGGGTACAGGGTTCCTTGCACCAAAAAGCGTGGACCCTCTTCGCCCTCGGCGAGTTCACGCGCGACGGACTCGAATTCACGAATGAAGAGTTCTCCAATAATCTTGCGTTTGCGCTCCGGATCAGTTACCCCGGCCAGAGCGTCGAAGAATCGTTCCTCGGCCTTGACGTGAATCAAGCGCACCCCGAACTGACGGGTGAAGGTGGCCTCGATCTGCTCGCCCTCGTTCTTTCGCATCAGACCGGTATCGACGAAGACACACGTCAACTGCGTGCCGATGGCCTTGGTCACGAGCGCGGCCGCCACCGCCGAATCCACCCCACCCGACAACGCGCACAGCACCTTCTCAGTACCTACTTGAGCTCGTATCGCGGCGACTTGATCGTCAATGATCGAAGTATTCGTCCACGTCGGTGCAATCTCAGCCACGTGGTGCAAGAAGTTCTCGAGCAGCTCCTGTCCCCGTTCGGCGTGCGCCACTTCGGGATGGAACTGCACGGCGTACAGACGACGTTGAGCATCTTCCATCACTGCAATGGGCGCCAACGGCGTCGATGCGGTGACCGTGAAACCCTCGGGCGCAGTGGCGATGGCGTCACCATGGCTCATCCAGCACGACTGTGTTTCGGGCCACTCCTGCATTAGTGGGCTCGGGCCCTGACGGGTGAGTTGAGTACGCCCGTACTGTCCAGCGCCCGTGTGCGCTACTTCACCACCCAATTGCAACGCCATGAGTTGGGCGCCGTAGCAAATTCCCAATATCGGAATGCCGAGTTCGTAGATCGCCGGGTCGAGTGACGGGGCGGGAACCTCGTAGACGGACTTCGGACCACCCGAGAGGATGATGGCCGAGGGCTTCTTCGCACGCACTTCATTCGCGCTGATAGTGCTCTGGACTATTTCGGAATAGACCCTCGCCTCACGCACCCGTCGGGCGATGAGCTGGGCGTATTGGGCCCCGAAGTCAACGACGAGGACCGTCAATGGCCCATGCCTACGCCCTGGGCACGCTGTAGTTGCTTACCCTCGGTTTGCAAGGAAGGAGCCAACATGATCTCCGCCTTCTGGAATTCCTTGAGGGTCTCGTAGCCACACGTGGCCATTGAAGTGCGCAGGGCCCCGAAGAGGTTCAGGCGACCATCATTCTCGTGGGCTGGTCCGACCAGTACTTCCTTCAAAGTGCCACGAACCTTGGTACGCACGCGCGTACCGCGCGGCAGAGTCGGGTGAAAGGTGGCCATGCCCCAGTGAAACCCGTGTGCGGGGGCCTCGACGGCACTCGTCAGCGGAGAGCCGATCATGACCGCATCCGCGCCACACGCGATGGCTTTGGCAATGTCGCCGCCCTTGGACATGCCGCCGTCGGCGATCACGTGCACGTAGACACCCGTCTCGTCCAGGTGACGCATGCGTGCACCCGCCACGTCAGCGATCGCCGTGGCCTGGGGCACGCCGATGCCCAGCACCGCTCGCGAGGTGCAGGCATTGCCTGGTCCCACCCCGACGAGAACACCCGCAGCACCGGTACGCATCAAGTGCAGCGCCGCCTGGTAACTCGCGCAGCCACCAACGATGACGGGCAATTCGAATTCACGGATGAACTTCTTTAAGTTGAGCGGCTCGACCGTCTTGGAGACGTGCTCAGCCGATACCACGGTGCCCTGGATCACCAGGATGTCGAGTCCGGCATCCAGAATGGTCTTCGCCATCCAGTCAGTCTTTTGGGGCGTCACCGAAGCCGAAGTAGTGATGCCGGCGGCCTTCATCTGGCGAATCCGCTCAGCGACCAACTCGAGCTTCACGGGCTCCAAGTACATCTGTTGCATCCGTGCAGTGGCCTTGTCGTCGTCGAGGGTCTGAATCTCTTCGAACAGGGCCGAAGGGTCCTCGTAGCGGGTCCACAGTCCTTCGAGATTCAAGACGCCCAAGCCCCCGAGGCGCCCCATCTCAATGGCAGTAGTGGGAGAAATCGCCCCGTCCATCGCAGAACCGAGGACCGGTAACTCAAACTTGTACGCGTCAATCTGCCAAGAAATATCGACGTCTTCGGGGTCACGCGTCCGTCGCGACGGCACAATAGCGATGTCGTCGAAGCCGTAGGCCTGACGCGCTGACTTATAGATACCGATTTCGACTTCCGCCATGGCGACCTCCGGGGTGAAACCGCGCTCTGGGGTGAACGTGATTCCCTCCAATCTACTGGACGCCGTTGGCTTCAGCGCCGACACGAGCGGCCACGCGAAGAGCGTCAGCATGGGACCACTCCCTGTTCGACACCTCGAAGCCGGTTACCCTCCGATTGAGCCCCCACTCGAGTCCCCTAGTGTGGAGAGCGACTTCTCCGCCCCCCGTGCCTACCTTTCGGACCCCAACTTCTAGGAGCCCCACCGTGAAATCTCTCGCCCGCTTTAGCGTTCGACGCCGCTGGCTCGTCCTCATCATCTGGATTCTGATAATCATCGGGGTCAATGTTGCCGCCCAGGCCGCTGGCAGCGCCTACTCCAACTCCTTCAGCCTGCCCGGCACGGACTCGACACACGCCCTGCAACTGATCCAGAAGGGTTTCCCGCACGCCTCGGGCGACTCCGACCAGATTGTCTTTCACGCGACATCGGGACATCTCTCCAGTGACGCGTCGAGCATCACGCCCGTCGTCGACTCGCTCACGATGCTCACCAACGTGGGCACCGTCTCACCCATCCAATACTCCAAGATCGACCCCACCATTGGTTACGTCACGGTGACCTTCACCAAGCAGGCCAACCTGCTGAGTACCCCGCAGATTCAAGCCGTGGTGAGCGCGGCGTCCAAGTTGCGCTCTGCGACACTGCAGGTCGAGTTTGGCGGCAACGCCTTTGGCCAATTGACCTCGCCCAAGGGATCGCCGGGTGAGGCCGTGGGACTCCTTTTGACCGCCGTTGTCTTGTTCTTGGCCTTCGGTTCCCTGTGGGCCATGCTGTTGCCCCTGGGCGTCGCGCTCTTCGCCATTGGCATTGCCTCGGGAGCCACCACCCTGCTCAGTCACGGGCTCTCCATTGCCCAATTCGCCCCGATCCTCGGGTCGCTCATCGGCCTGGGTGTCGGAATTGACTACGCCCTCTTCATTGTCACTCGAGCGCGACAAAACCTACGTCAAGGTATGAGTGTTGAAGATTCCATCATCACCGCAGTGAACAAGTCGGGTCGCGCGGTCCTCTTCGCTGGCGCCACCGTCTGCGTGGCCCTGCTCGGAATGTTGGTGCTGGGCTTCTCCTTCTTGGACGGCCTCGGTGTTGCCGCATCGGTCACGGTACTCATCACCATGTTCGCGGCGCTGACCCTCCTGCCGTCGTTGCTGGCCTTCCAGAAGCACCGTGTGCTGAGTCGCCGCGAGCGCCGCCGCCTGGCCAGCGATGGTCCTGAACCGGCCATGATCGAAGGCGGCTGGCAGCGCTGGGCGCTCTTCGTGAGCCGCCACCCCCGTTCGCTCTCGCTCGGTTCCCTGGTCCTCATTGTGCTCATCGCTCTACCAATCTTCTCGCTCAATCTCGGCATCTCAGACCAGGGGTCGGACCCCGCGGGTTCCACCACTCGCATGGCCTACGACTACCTGGCGCAAGGTTTCGGCCCCGGCTCCAATGGTCCGCTCCTGTTGGTTGGCAACGTCAACGCCGCAGCCGACGTCACCGCGATGAAGTCCCTCGCGACCACGTTGCGTACCGCCCCCGACGTCGCCTTCGTCGGACCGGTCAACGTCAACGCCACCAAGACCGTCGCGATGGTTACCGTCGTGCCGAAGTCCAGTCCCCAATCGCTTTCCACGACCACACTCATCAACGAAATCCGCTCGCAGTACGTGCCCGCCGCAACGTCGGCGACACACACCGCGATCTACGTTGGAGGGTCGCGAGCCCTCTCAGATGACTTCGCCAACATCCTCGACTCGAAGATTCCGTTGTTCTTAGTGGTCATCGTGCTACTGGGCTGTCTGTTGTTGATGGTGGCTTTCCGGTCCATCGTCATACCGCTGGTCGCCGCGCTCATGAATCTATTAGCGGTAGGGGCCTCGTTCGGTCTCGTCGTCGCAGTCTTTCAGTGGGGTTGGGGTAGTTCACTGATCGGGTCCGGGTCGGGACCTATTGAGTCCTACCTGCCGATCATCATGATCGCCATCCTCTTCGGTCTTTCAATGGACTACCAGGTATTTCTGGTCTCACGGATGCACGAGGAGTGGGTCAATACTGGTGACAACGAGATGTCGATCGTGCACGGTCAGGCCAATACCGGCCGCGTCATCACCGCCGCCGCACTCATCATGATCTCGGTCTTCTTCTCCTTCGCCTTCGGCGGACAGCGCATCATTGCCGAGTTCGGTATCGGGCTCGGCGGGGCAGTGCTGCTCGACGCGTTCATCCTGCGTACCATCCTCGTACCCTCGATGATGCACTACCTCGGCAAAGCCAACTGGTGGATGCCTCAGTGGCTCGACCGCATCGTGCCCCACGTGGCGGTGGAGGCCGGCGACGATAACTAGCGCCGTCGGCATCACCCGATGACCTCACCCATGGCGAGAGCCACGCCTTCGACATGGGACGGCCGCGACGTCAACCTTCGCGGCGGCGGTGAAGTAGATCATCACCGCCGCCAATCGATCTGAAACTGAAACCGGTATCAGCTATTCCACGCAGTGCCGCCTACTGGCACTGCGCACATCAATTGAACGCCTGGCACGGAAGACACCCCGTCTTCGCGGCCGCGTGATCCACCACGTCAGTGTGCAATCATTCAGCGTCGCGAAGTGGCGTCGGCGCCTTTACTCAGTGCGAATCGCGACGCGCAGTAGCGAGTACTGAAACATAGTGGCGAGTGAGTTCGCCCCCGTACTCGCAATCAATAATCTCCGCGAGATGCTCGAAGAGCGCGGTGCGCTTCTCGTCGTCCATGACGAGAAAACGAGAATAGGTGCCAATGAGACCCACCGCTTCCTGCGTCGAATACGTGGTCGCCCAGGGATAGAGATGGACTTCGGGCACGGTGAACAGCTCTCCGGCCACAACCGACGAACCCTGGGGTGACATGGCCTCCCATAGTGCTCCAATGTCTTGGCCAACGTCGTGAGCCATCGCACGCAAGTCATCGATATCAGGAGTAGCACGCTCATCGTCGACTCCGTGGGCAATCCGCATGCCACGGGTCGCTTCGTGAAAGTCATGAAAACTCCCGTCGGCGACCGCTTTGTTGCCCGCCAAGGCGATAAGGCCGCCCTCCACCAACACCTGCGCCGCCTTCGTCCAACGTAGTTCCGGCGCCACCCAGTGATACGCCGAAGCCGAGAACACAACGTCAAAAATCCGACCCTGTGATTGCCACTCGTCAAACGTCGACACCTCGACAGCGAAGTGCGCATCTCGGAACTTCTCGCACGCCACTCGTGCCAATTGCTCACCGGGATCGACCCCGAGGACTGACCACCCTCGCGCCAGCATCTCCCCTGTCGCGACGCCCGGTCCGCAGCCAATCTCGAGAATGCGCGAAGTACGCGTGACCTCACCGACGCGGGCGAGGTCGTCAAAGAGTTCGCGTGGGTAACGCGGTCGGAATTGGTCGTAGGCGAGCGCCGCGTCATCGAAAGTGAGTCCTCTCGTGAGGTCGCGTCGGGGCATGCACACATTTTGTCAGTCGATGGTCGCGTCGCCTAGTGCTGGAAGATGAAAAAACCGGGCCCGAGGGCCCGGTTCTTCATACGTTGCGTGAGCAACGTGTTACATCATGCCGCCCATGCCGCCCATGCCGCCATCACCCGCGGGGGCGTGTGCTGGCTCAGGCTTGTCAGCCACGATGGCCTCAGTGGTCAACAACAAGGCGGCGATCGACGCGGCGTTCTGCAGAGCTGAACGCGTGACCTTCGCCGGGTCGATGACGCCGGCGGCCACGAGGTCCACCAACTCACCGGTCGCGGCGTTCAGGCCAAAGTTCCCCGAGGCGTCAGAGACTTCTCGCACCTTGACAGCACCCTCGTACCCGGCGTTCGCTGCAATGTGACGCAGCGGCGCTTCGAGCGAGTTGGCCACGATGCGCGCACCAGTGGCCTCGTCACCTTCGAGAGTGAGAATCAGGGCGTCGACGGCGGCGCGGCTGCGCACCAACGCAGTGCCACCACCGGCCACGATACCTTCATCGATGGCCGCACGCGTAGCGCTGAGGGCATCCTCGATCCGGTGCTTCTTCTCCTTGAGTTCGATCTCAGTGGCGGCACCGACCTTGACCACGGCCACACCACCGGCGAGCTTGGCGAGGCGCTCCTGCAGCTTCTCGCGGTCCCAGTCGGAATCAGTGTCCTCGATCTCACGCTTGATTTGCGCGACGCGACCAGCGACGTCCTCCGGCGAACCCGCACCATCGACGATGGTGGTGGCGTCCTTGGTCACAACGATGCGACGAGCGCGACCCAGTAGATCAACGGTGGCCGAGTCGAGCTTGAGGCCGATCTCCTCGGAGATCACCGTGGCACCCGTCAAAACCGCCATGTCCTGGAGCATCGCCTTGCGGCGCTCACCAAACCCGGGGGCCTTGACGGCCACCGAAGTGAAGGTACCGCGAATCTTGTTCACGACGAGCGTCGCGAGTGCCTCGCCGTCAACATCCTCGGCGATAATTAGCAAAGGGCGAGCCGATTGCATGACCTTCTCCAGCACCGGCACGAGGTCGTGCACGGCGGATATCTTCGAACTGGTGAAGAGGATGTAGGCATCCTCGAGCACCGCTTCTTGGCGCTCGGCGTCGGTCACGAAGTACGGCGAGAGGTAACCCTTGTCGAACTGCATACCCTCGGTGAGCTCTAACTCGATACCGAAGGTGTTGGACTCCTCGACCGTCACCGTGCCGTCCTTGCCCACCTTGTCGATGGCGTCGGCAATAACCTCGCCGATGCTCGCGTCGGCGGCGGAGATGGTGGCGACCTGAGCGATCTGAGTCTTGTCGTTCACCGGCTGGCTCTGGGCGTGGATCGAATCAACGGCTGCCTTGACGCCTTTTTCGATGCCGCGCTTGAGGCCCGCGGGGTTGGCGCCGGCCGCGACGTTGCGCAGACCTTCCTTGATGAGGGCCTGGGCCAGGACCGTCGCCGTCGTGGTACCGTCACCGGCCACGTCGTTGGTCTTGGTGGCTACTTCCTTCACCAACTGTGCACCCATGTTCTCGAACGGGTCCTCGAGCTCGATCTCTCGAGCAATCGACACACCGTCGTTAGTAATCGTCGGTGCACCGAACTTCTTTCCGATAACCACGTTGCGACCCTTGGGTCCCAGGGTCACCTTGACGGCGTCGGCAAGCTTGTCGACACCGGCTTCGAGGCCACGGCGGGCCTCTTCGTCAAACTTCAGTAATTTAGACATGTCGGCCTACTTAGTGATCGTGGCGAGTACGTCACGGCTCGAGAGGATCAAAAGGTCCTCGCCGTCGACAGTGATCTCGGTGCCGCCGTACTTGGAGTAGACGACCGTGTCGCCCACATTGACGCCGGTGGGGAAAATCTCGCCCGTGGCGTCGGCGCGACGGCCGGGTCCGGTGGCGAGCACCTCACCCTGCTGAGGCTTCTCCTTGGCGGTGTCGGGAATGACCAGACCCGACGCCGTGGTCGCTTCTGCGGTGTTGGGACGGACCACGATACGGTCTTCTAGTGGGTGCAGTTTCATTGGCATTGCCTCCTGTTTGGTTAGCACTCAAACGTTGTGACTGCCAATTTAGC
>JABEUQ010000126.1 GCA_013044265.1 Acidimicrobiaceae bacterium | reverse complement strand
TGGCTGCTGGCCGCTCGTGACTAACGAGAGAGACACCAGCGCGGCCGACATCCTCGCCGCCTATAAACACCAGCCCAGCCTCGAGCGCCGTCACCACCAGTTAAAGGGTGACCAGATCGTCGCGCCCATGTTCATCCACGACCCGGCCCGCATCGAGGGGCTCATGACATGTCACTTCGTCGCGCTATTGGTGCATGCGCTGGTCGAACTCGAGATCCGCCGGACCATGGCCGCACGCGGTCTGAAGAAGATCCCGCTCTACCCCGAGGATCGGGCCTGCGCGTCACCAAGCGCCGTGCGGATCTTTGAGATCTTCGACGGCCTCGCTCGCCGACATCTCTTCGACGCCAACGGCCATCTCGTCCAGACCTTCGCGCCCGAACTCACCAAACTTCAACTCGTTCTACTCGACCTGCTCGGGGTTCCCGAAGGCCACTACCGGTGACTGATGGGGGACGTGAAACCTACTTCAGATGTGCGGAAAGAGAGGTTGAGGACACTTTCGTCGATTTTTAGTCAATCCCAGCGGGCATCCACGTCACGTTCCAACAGCGCCTCCATGTGGCTTCGAGAATTTAGACCGCTCACCATCAAGCGACGCCTCCCTTCTTCACCAGCTCACTCACCAGGCACGGATAACCCGGACCACGGCTCCCGTCGACGCGTTCAGTTCAATCACACTGCCGATTCCGTCGACTCCACCGCCTTGATCAGTGACCCAGACGTCAACCCCGTTCGACACCAACCCGACGGGATCGGAGTAGATGCCGTTGTGCAGGAGTAAGGCAAGTCATTCGCCGCGACCTCGGGTCTCGCCGCGTCAAGGAGTGGCATCTCCAACAACTGTTACGAACGCTGGTGCTCGCGTGGTGGATGCCAGGATGTAAAGACGCGCTCCCGTTCGGTTCTTCACGCATCGGGACTATCAATGTGTAAGAACTGACCCTCTTCTGGACGTAAACAGGTTGCAACCATGAGCACGGACCAACGACCCAATAACAGCACTCGACCACCGACCAGGTCTCAGTTCGAGGCGTTCTATCGCGAGCACTACCCGGCGGTTTCTCGCTACGTGACTCGTCGAGTGGCGC
Source organism: Acidimicrobiaceae bacterium (assembly GCA_013044265.1). Classification (GTDB taxonomy): domain Bacteria; phylum Actinomycetota; class Acidimicrobiia; order Acidimicrobiales; family RAAP-2; genus RAAP-2. The sequence continues at coordinate 4,567 of JABEUQ010000126.1, read as the reverse complement.
CGAGTTCTCACGATGATGTGGTCGCGGCAGCCTTCGTGGTCGCCTGGCGCAAGTTCTCAACGGTGACGAACCCGTCACTGGCGTGGCTGTATCGCATCGCCAGTTATGAAGTGGCCAGTGAGTACCGTCGCCGGGGCCGCCAGGCCCAGGTTGTCGAACTGAATGACCTGCACCTCGTCGACGCTGCCCCCGTCGGGGACGTCGTTGACGTGTCCAGAGCATTCAACCAGTTATCAGAAAGCGACGCCGAGCTCTTACGTCTCGTGTACTGGGAGAACCTCAGTCGCCGCGAGATCGCCGAAGTGCTCGGACTGTCGGTGAACGCGGTCAACGTCCGCTATCACCGAGCACTCGAACGCTTCTCTGGCGCACTCAGCCGCCTCGACGTCATTGCCGGCATGGCCGAACCCACCAACCCTTCAACTCAGGAGAACTGATGAACCCGAACACCAACGTCGAAGACCTTCTACGGGCCCTCGACCCACTGACGGTCGAAGTAGAACAGCACAATGCTGCGCGCCGCGAGAGCGTGTGGGCCGCCGTGGTGGCCGCCGTGGAGCCGCCTCGCCGACGTACCCGACGTACCCGACGTTGGCGTGTAGTCGGCGCCAGTTCACTGGTGAGTGTTGGTGCCGCTGTTGCTCTCGTCGTCGGTCTTCTGCCGGGCTCTGCGCCCCTGAGCGCCGCAGCGGCCACGCTCCGCCAGGCCGCCACTGCTGACGCCGCTGCAGCGGCGTTACCTTCACTCGGCGCCGGTCAGTTCTTCTACCAGAAGGCGCAGGTCACAATGACCTGTCGGTTCTCAGCACCCACAGCCACCGGCACCAACCCGTGGATCACCTACGTTTCCGACGGCACAATGCAGAGCTGGACCGACGCCAATGGCGACGGCAAGATCATCATCACGCCGACGCCGGTCAACGAAGGTGGGAGCCACTTCGCCACGCCGGCCGATCAAGCCAAGTGGGTCGTCGAAGCCAAGCCCTTCGTTCCGTGCGCGCTGCTCGACCCGTCGAACCGGTTGATTGGCAACTCGGCCAACCGTGACACCGCCGGCTCACTCGGTGGGTACTCCGCCTCAGTGTCGGGCTACTCGGGGCTTGGCGTTATCTTGGGCTTCGCCCAGAACGCCACGCCGGTCACGGTGAACGGTGTCCCGGTTTCACTCGCTCTCGCCACTGACCAGCAGAGCGGGAACGTGACCGGTCTCCCCGCAAATGCCCAGGAAGTCGCGGCGATGCTGGCCAATGGTGAGATCAATACCGATGGCACGGTGTCGAGTACGCCGCAGGTGTGTCCAGTGGATGCGTCCGCCAACGCGGCCCCCGGCTGCGACGCCAATCAGCAGCTGACCCTCATGCAGCAACTGCTTCAACTTCCCGAAGCATCGGCCAAGCTGGGCTCGGTGCTGTACGACATCTTGGCCCAGCTACCGGGAGCGACGGTGACGACGAACGCTACCGACAGCTTTGGTAACACGGGCTCGTTGGTGAGCGTCCCGCTTGACGGTTCAAGCAGCAACGGTGTGTTCCAGGTCTTGCTCAACCCGACCACCGGAGCACTGCTGTCGAGCACGGTGTTGGCTTCGCCGACCTCGCCCCCTGGTGCCGCAACCACGTCACCGGTGGCGGCTGTCAGCTACGGCCCCATCTCAGTCGTCAACGGCATTGGAACCCTGCCGAGCGCGAGCAACTGAAAAGCTAGACCCCCACGTGGTCCAACTAGTCAAACTGCCCCGTGTCCCATCGAGCTTGCGGTGTGCTTCACATCACATAGTGCCAATGACCGGACCCGTTCCCCAAAACCATCTACGCAGACTGATCGTCTAGAGCCGCCGCTTGAAGCGTCCGAGAAAGCGGCGAATGTCGGCCCGACGGTTGTGAATCTGACTTGGTGCGGCAATCGTGATCGGATTGCTCCAGATCCAAGAGAGGGACCGGAGTATCCGGCTGCGGGGATGGCGATAACGAACCGCCCACGGAGGTCGCCGCGACTGGTTCGTTGGCTCCGATCCATACGATTCTGGGCCCACCATATCCTTACGATACGACGTGGAGGGGACGTCGAAACCGGCGAAAGAAATTCGAGTCGCCAGCCCAACGTCGATGCGTTCCAAGCGCAACCTTCCCATGGAAGCTCGACCCACCAATGAACTCAAGGATCCCCGCTCCGGCGTCAACAATCTTCAACTGACTCAACTAGATCTGGCGAGTCTCGCGTTAGCCTCACGGACACACAAGATCCGTCATGGACCTCGGCCATGGCACCGAGGCTCCACTCGGCATCTGCAAGCTGATCCGCTGCCACCTTCCTGAACTCCACGCGACATCCATGGTGAGCGGCCAACTACCTTTCGGAACCTTGGCGCAATCACTGACGTGGTACCAAACCCTCAATCGAATCGACTTGTGAGGAGGCACTATTTGCATCTTTCCCGATCCAGTGGAGGGAATCAGCTTCTGTGTCCTTCCCGACCCAGAGGGAACACGTAGCTGCACACCCGGTCCGTTCTGTCCGATCATACGAATAAGGACTTCGCGTGAATTCCCGTTAGTAAGTGTGAAAGTTTCACTGACGTACTTGTGGACTCTGTCGCCAGACATTTGGTATGTCGGACCGGTCGACAAGGAGTAATCACTGGCACTGCGAATTCTCGCAGCCATCGCCGGATTCCCAGTTCCGAGAGCCAGCAGGACGACCAGGGACACAACGGCGCCACCGATCGGTCTCCTCATCAGATCTCCTCGTCCCGGGTTCTCTTGATCACCGTACCGCGACCCGACGCAGTTCGAATGGGACTGAACGGTGCCACTTTGCACAGGCCCATTTGCCACGGTGTCAAGACACACGGAGCGATCAATCCGCAGTTGGTCTTCACGGATTGCCAGGGGCCGGCCCAAGGGTTCTGGGCTAGATCATCGGCTGGCTAGCAAGATCGGCGTGCAACCCCAAGGTCGCTCTCTTTCCATAAGGTGTGATCGAATGGCTGAGGAGGCTCAAAGTGGGTTCAATGCATGCGTCAAGCAATGAAACCCAAAAACGGCAATGATGTCGAAGTGGCTCGCGCGTTGACTCACCTGCGACGACTCTTGATCGCGGTCGTCGTCGCGACCACCGTCGCCAACGTCGCGGCGACACACACCGTCAACGCCGGCACAACCTCGCAATCGACGCCGATTCCCCTGCTACTTACGGGAGTTGCGGGCACGACGCTCACCTTTCTCGTCAGTACGAGGAGCGTGGATTGTGCCAGCGGGCCGTGCCTGCAGCTTCAACGCACGAGTGACAACGGCGCTCACTTCACCACTCTCCACCTACCGCCGATCTCCCCGGCGAGAGGCAGCTCCCTCGGCAACCTCAGTGAACTCTTCTTCGCCAACTCGATGGACGGCTACGCCCTCTTCAACGCGACCAACACGTTTATCTGGTACGTAACCACCGACGGCGCCCACTCCTGGCACCGCGAGAGCGTTGCCCCCGGTCAAACGATTCTGCAGCTCGCCCCGACCCACCGCGAACTGTACGCTGTCATCGCTCACTGCGTGAAGAAGTACACGTGCACCAACTACCAAGTCGCACGGTCGCCGCTGAACGCGAACAAGTGGACCATCGACGCGTTGCCCGCGCCCCTGGCCAAGGGCGGCTTTGCCTTGGACGCCTACGGATCAAACGTCTGGGCGAATCTCCAGGATTCGCGGGTACCGCAGTTGTTCACCTCCCGCAACGAAGGTCGAACCTTCACCCAATCATCGGCACCGCTGCTGGCCAGCGTGTCCGCCTGCAACCTGACACCGATGTCGCCGACTTCGCTGTGGGCCGAGTGCCCGACCGGGATGCTCGTCTCCTTCTTCCACTCCGGTGACGCCGGTGTCCACTGGACCAGCATTTCCAGATACGAGTTCTCCGGCACCGGTGGTGGAGCCTTCGATCCCGTGTCGAGTTCTCTCGCGTACCTTAACTTCGGGCCCTTCACCTCACGAGCCAGAGATCTCTATGCCGTCACCAACTCGGGTCACGGGATGACCGCGGTGGGAAATCTCGCGTGCACCTCGACCAACGGTCTCGTCTTCTCCAACGCAACTCGCGCCTTGGCCATATGCCAGAAGAATGGCGCGACGTCGTCCACGTATCTGCTTCGAACGTCCGACGGTGGAAGGTCGTGGACCAGGGTCGGTCTGTCCTAGAAGGTGAAGGCCCGACGAAGTGCACTCTCACATCGGCTGGCTGAGCGCATTGACGACTGACGTCGGTGGCCGGAGGTGACGGAGACGCGACCTGAGAACCCGTCGGAGTTGTGGCGTCGATATCGACTACGCCCGGGCCCTCACGCGCTCTCTTCGAGATGGCGCGTTGCCGTCGGTGCTAGACCAATGTCTATCGTTTTTTCATAGAAAATCGGTAGTATGACCGAATGGCGGCAAACGCGCGTATTCAAAAGTTAGTCGGCTACGTCAGGGTCTCCTCGGTGGCCGGGCGGGACAAGAACGAGGAAGCGTTCAAGAGTCCAAGCGTGCAGCGTGAGGCAATGGAACGTTGGGCGACTGCCAAGTACAGCGCCGCTGGGCAT
>JABEUQ010000125.1 GCA_013044265.1 Acidimicrobiaceae bacterium | reverse complement strand
CACGCGAACGCGGGCGCACCACTCGCGCTCAGCACCGAGCAGCTCGCCCGGCTCAACGAACTCACCGCCTAGACCCGTGACCGTTCGAGACCAGGGTTCACGGCCCTATCGCCAGGTCGACCCCCACGCGCTCGACGGGTTCACAAAGGAGTCCTTCGAGCACCGTGGTCGTCGTCACGACGTGTTTCGAACGGGCAGCGGTCCCGCCGTCATAGTCATCCACGAGGTGCCGGGCGTCACGCCACTCGTGGCGAGCTTCGCGCGCACGGTGGCCGAGCGTGGCATGACCGCGGTGATGCCCAGCCTCTTTGGCACACCTGGCGCCGTCGCCACAACCCGATACGAGTTGAGCGAGGTCGCCAGGGTCTGTATCAACACCGAATTCACCAAGTTAGCGCTCAACAAGACCAGTTCCATCACCACCTATCTTCGAGCGCTCGCCGCCCACGAAGTGCAGCGATGCGGTGGGCCCGGCGTGGGAGCAGTTGGGATGTGCGTCACGGGCGGCTTCGCGCTCGCCATGAGTGTCGACCCGGTGATGGTTGCGCCAGTCCTCAGTCAACCTTCACTGCCGCTACCCCTGCGCGAAGCCCAACGTCGAGCGCTCGGCATCAGCGATGACGATCTCGCGCTCGTCAAGACCCGGGTAGGCGAAGGACTCTGCGTCATGGGACTTCGCTTCACGGGCGACAAGATGTCCCCGCCCGAGCGCTTCGCGCGACTACGCGAGGAACTTGGCGACAATTTCATCGGCATCGAGATCGACTCGTCACCGTCCAATCCTTGGGCCTACCCCCGAGGAGCCCACTCCGTGCTGACGACCCATTACTCGAACGAACCAGGTTCACCCACGCGACGAGCACTCGAGGACACGTTGGAGTTCCTCGCGCAACGTCTCGGCGTTGACGAAGCGAAGTAGCACTCTTCACTCGGACCACGGGTTCTGGGTCGGCCCCTTGCGAGCGCTACATCCTGCAGACATCGGCCATGTTCGCGCACAATTGCAACTCGCTGGTTTCGACGAATATCCCAATAGGAGTAGTTCGCGAGTTTCACGCGCACTCTACGATCATTAGAAGAGCACTCATCGTCACTGAACCTTTGAGCCGCGTCAAGTCTCGTCGCGCTGCTCGGTCAATGCCCAGCAGACCTCAGGCCCCGCCGAAGGAGTCGAGGCGTTTGGCCACCTGGAGTTGACGCTTTATCCAGTACTTTTCGATCTCTTCACGACCCACTGGAAGGCTGGGGTCGTCGGCAACGTCACTAAAGCCGCCCAGCACCTTTAGAACGCTGAAGACGAACATCTCCTTGTCCTGAGGGTTGCACTTCTGGACGGCGAGGGCGATTCCGGTCTCCGCTTGTAAACCGACCTGCTGTTCAATACGCATTAGATCGAAGTAGTCACGAAGTTCGCCGCGATCGACGATCACCATAATTTTGGTGGCCATGATGTCCTCGACGCTGGCCACCCTAATCCCAGCCACCCGGGTCGTCGAACGTAGAAGTCGTTGCGTTGACGCGTCGAGCACCTGCACCTTGGTCTGGTTGAAAAGGCAGTTGAGAGTTCCCTCGGATCGTTCATTGACCACCACATTGCCCGCAGATCGAAACGCTGTCCACAGTGCGTCGAGGTCCTCTGAGTTCTCGAGGAAGAATTCGAGGTCGCGACTCACGCGATGTTGGAGATGCACCGTCAGCGCCGTCCCACCTACGAGGTACGCGCTCGTTGGCATGAGCGGAGCGATAATGAGCCATGTCTGCGCCGTGTCGCCGGGAAGCATCGCCCGCACGCCTGAGGGAATTGATTCTTCATCCGGCTCGCTCGCGCGAGTGACGTCGGCCCCAGACGTATTCTCAGAGACACTTCGACGCGGCGAAGGACGACCCTTCGCCTCGTGTGATGGTGTCACGCCTCGACACTCTCACGCCGTGCTCGAGCGAGACCTAACAGCCATTGTCGGTCACGCTCGTTTACTTGTCGTAAGGAGGCGGTCCTTTCGATCGACGATGCAGGTAGATGCGTAATGGCCCATGACACCGCCAATGGGTCCCTACTCAGTAACATCCGAGACGCGATGAAGTCGGCGTGCTCGATGATGGGCAACTGTGCCGGTTGTGCGTTCCAAAAAAGATGCCAAAATCGACGCGGAACAATCTTCGCCTTCGCAGTCGTTCGAGGCGCCGGCAGACGCATTGCGAGTACGTCGTCGAGGATCTCGCTCAACGCCTTGTTGATCCGGTTGGCCTCGAAAATCCGCCCGTGGGTGACTCGCCCATTGTTGCGCAGTAGAGCTGGAACCGCCACAACGAGACCCTGCTCGACGAGCCGATCAACGATGGCCGAAGCGGTCGTGGGGCTGATCCCCGCGGTGGCTGCAACCGCACGTCGTGATCGGAACCCGAAAGGGTTCATATTGAACGCCGCGAGGACTTTCATTTCTTAGTGGCTGCGCGAACCGCCAACGGGTACCGACCCGAGCTCATCGCGCAGCCGCTGGAAATCCTGGTCGTTCAGTACCCTTACTGGACGTCCATCTCGCGCCACCGACTTCGTTTCAATCCCGAGGTGATCAATTGCACGTCGAACGCGTGGGATTGACGTCCCAAGCCTCGCCGCCGCGTCCCCCATCGTTATGTCCATATTGTTGTTTTGCCACGCATGGACCAAGTATTCACCGGTGAAATTGCAGTAAGACGTGAAACAATGGTCACGTCGGGTGATCCGTTGGGCAACGACGGCCCCCAAAAGAACCCCCTCAATGAGCACCACTCAGCCAACGAGCATGGGGCCATTACGGGTACGAGTCGGGACGAGACTTATCCGTTCTTCACCGTGGCGAGGATCTTGGTGAGCGTGTCCTTCGCGTCCCCGAAGACCAGCATGGTCTTGGGGTTGTAGAGCAACTCGTTCTCGATGCCCGCGAAACCCGGTCTCATCGAACGCTTCAAGAAGATCACGTTCTCCGCCAGGTCCGCGTTGATGATGGGCATGCCGTAGATGGGCGAGCTCTTGTCGTCTTTCGCGGCCGGGTTGACGGTG
>JABEUQ010000124.1 GCA_013044265.1 Acidimicrobiaceae bacterium | reverse complement strand
CAGCTTCGATATCACGTCACCGGTGTTCGTTGTCTTGAAACTTGGATCGAGGGCGAACCGACGAGCGGCTTCTTGAGTTCCGGCGAGATGTTCGATTGCCGCCGCCCGCGATGAACGAAGCGCTTCGAGAACATGATGGCGGGCGAGCCCCTTCGCTGAGTGGATTCGGAATCGGAGCCATTGCTCGTCGGTGTACTGCGAGCGCAAGCCTCGCGGAACTCCTATATCGCTCTCGAGTTGAGCGATTCCGACGAGGCCGTTAATCGCGTCACGGACTTCGTCGGCGAGTCGGGCGTCCTCGACGGTCTCTTCCGTGGGGTAGATCCGCGCGTCATGTTCTGGGTAACGACAGACACGCGCGGTGATCGGATGTATGAATGCCTCCGGCGCTCGGTCGACCATTTCGTTGATCTGCGCCTTGGTGCGTCGCACCGTGAAGCGTTGGATCTCTCGGCGCAGAGCATCGACCTCGTTGGGAAGGAGCATGCCTTCGCCCAGTCCACGGCGACGATCGAGCCGGTTCAGGATCTCGAGGGTGGTCTCCTCGAAGTTGTCGGGGCCGAGAAGTCCCACGAGATCCAACAGGTCAGTGGCTCCACGGCTAATCGGCGTAGCAGTGAAGAGCATCACGTTGTCGGCGAGACTCTCGAGGACCTGTCGTGTTCGCTTGGAGCCGCGATTCAAGAAGTTGTGTGCTTCGTCAACTGCGAGGATCTGAGCATGTCGGACCAATCGGCCCTTGTCACTCGTCAGTTCCAAGGTGGCCCGCGAGAGGATTCCGTGCGACACCGTCTCCAGCATGAGGCCAAGTTCAATCGCCTCCGATTTCCAGGTCCCGATGACGGCGGGTGGGCCGACCAAGACCGTGAGATCACGCCGCGTGCGTCCCGTGCGCCACAGCCGGTCGCGTGCCGCACGAACTAGGTGGGCGCCCATGAGTGTCTTGCCCGAACCCGTCGCGTCCGCGACGAGCACGCTTCCCACCGTCTCAGAGATCCAAAGGGCTTCGGCGATTCCCGAACGCTGTGATGGCCAGAGGGGTCGTTCCGTCGAGACGGGCTCGGTGAGGTAGTGGGCGGCCCAGTCGCCTTCGAGGAGATCTGCGCAGGCGCGCGCGAGCGCTTCTTCCCAGGAGACGACGCGAAGAAGTTGGTGGAGTAGGTCGTGCAGCTCCTTGTCCCAGGATTCACCGGCTTCCCAGTAGTTCTCCGCGATGGAGACGAGTTCTCGATAGCGCTTGGGCTCGTGAGCCGAGTCGAATCTCGCGTTAGCTTCATACTGGCTGCCCAGCCCGTATCTCGTGAAGTTGCTAGATCCGACGGTGGCCGCCATTTCCCCGACGAAGATCTTGGCGTGCAGATGGTTCGCGCCATGGATGAATCGTGTCGTAAGAAGTCCACGCTCCAGTGCTTCGATTGTCTGAAGGACCTGCGCCGAGGACCGGAGCGAGACCCCTTCGACTTCAAGCCAGTACTTCCGGGCACCGTCGGTGAACTCGGCACGGGCTGAGCGAAACTCGTGCTTCGAAGAAGTGAAAGGTTCAGCCCCGAACACGATGCGCACGCATTCCTCGTCTCGGCCATGCGGGGCGGTTGACCAGTCGGAAACGAGGTGGACGAGTTCACCCAGTGAGGAGAAACCGGCAATCAGCAGCGGGGAAGATGAGCTGATGAGGTCTTCCCACACAACGGTGCGAACGTGAGAATCGCCGTGGTTGGCGGGGAAGCGAGTGGATTCTGGCCAGGCTCGCCCGTGGAGGAGAGCAGCTACTCGGTTGCCTCGGTCGAGCGCAAACAGTGGCAGCTGTCCGCCACGGTCTTTCGGGACGTGTCGGGACATTTCTTGACGCTACCTGACGAGTTTCACAGGTAGGCGGGCCAAGGTATCGAGTTCACAATGGCCGAGCGAAGGCTGCTTCGTCTATCCACTGACCGCCGTGCCACACGAGGCGCAGAATTTCGCCCCGGCGTTGAGACCCGCCCCGCATTGGTGACAGTGAGTCAATCGCGTGGGTGGCGCCATAGCGGAATTGGGCGGCGCTATAAGCATGGCAACGGGCTCGTCGGAGTTTTTCGTCGTTACGTAGACGATGAGGGCAACGGCTGCAATCGCCACTCCTACGTAACCGATCGCGCCACCGTAAGCGAGACGAACGGTTCCGTTCCAGCCCTTGGTCGACCACACGTCGTGGACGGTGATCCCCGCTATTACACAGGAGAAGAAGAGACCGAAGCCATTCGGCCCCTTCTTCGGGTAGATGACCTTGAGGAAACGCAGGCCACTTAGCGCGATAAGTGCCGCCCCAATAAGGACCTCAAAACCGTTTGAGCTGAATTGAGAGTACGAGCCGAACTGGAATGGTGTTCGATTGCTCGAAAAGATGCCCGAGCCCGCGTTGATGTAGGGCATGAAGACGCTGACAGCGACGACAGCCGCGCCAACCAGAGTGATCACTCCAGTGTTTCGTTCGCGTTTTGTAGGATTCGCCATTCTCGAAAACCTAGAATAGGGGTGTCACACGACACTGAATGGGTAAGCAAGTCCATCGCCTAGCCATGGCAGCGTTGTCACCTATCGTCAGAGACTCAACGCGAATGTCAACGTCGTCACGATTCTCCTCACGCGTTGCTTCGGACCTACCGCCCAATAGTTCGTAATAGTTGGCCTCCACCATTGGCGATGGCCTTGCTGTAGATAGATCTCGAGTAAAGGGTTGTCGAAATGGATTACCGGAAGATTTTCGACGTGTGACCGTTACCGAGGTGCGTCTTTGAGCGACTTGCATGCGACAGCACCCCTGAACCAGTTCGCGGACAACGACCAGGCCAATGAAGTTCTCGCACGGATTTCAAGCGTGCAATGTTGACTAAGTGACGCGTCCGCCTCGCCACAGCGCTATGGCAAGGCGGACGTGAGCTGTCGCTACTTGTGAGTCGTGGGCCGGACAAGCGTCCAGGTCACGGCTTTGCGGCAGTGGCTGCACGGCGGGAACGTCTCGTTCTTGCTTAGTGCAATTT
>JABEUQ010000014.1 GCA_013044265.1 Acidimicrobiaceae bacterium | reverse complement strand
GTACGGATGCGCTGGCCGGTGGGCGGAGCCACCACGAAGGGCTCAGCGATCGTGCGCAGAGGACGGGTCACGCTCATGGAAATCTACGGTGCCGGTGCGACAGACCCCAGCATTCGGCTGGAATGTCACTTATTGCGTCCTAAATCGGCAACTGCTCGCACCCCTCTGGAGCGCGTGTCCTCACAGGACCCGCGCCGTTACAGACTCGTCGTCGCCGGGAAGTTGGCCTGCAGCCAGGTCACCCACGTCTGCCAGAGCCCGCTCACCTCAGCGGCACCGATAACGATCAGCATGACGCCTCCAACGACGCCGATTGCCTTGGCGTGGCGACGCAGCCATCCCGAAGCGCTGGCGAACCATTCGGTGGCGAGTGCCGCCACGACGAATGGCAACCCCAAGCCCAAACAGTAGATAAAGGCCAGGATCGAGCCTCGCAGGGCCGTGGCACCCGAGGACGAGGCCGCGAGTCCATCAATGGCCGCCAGGGTCGGACCAATGCACGGGGTCCATCCCACCGCGAAGAATACGCCGAGGAGCGCAGCGCCCAGTACCGAAGCACGTGGCAAGAAATGAACGCGACGTTCGCGTTGCAACCACGACGACGGCCACCACCCGGCGAAGAAGAAACCGAGCACGATAGTCACGATGCCAAAGACGATCTCCAATGGCCGTTGGTGGGTGCGCAGCGTATCGCCGAACTGGCCGAAGAGTGCGCCGAAGCTGACGAAGACCGCTGAGAAGCCCAGTATGAAAGCGAAAGACCCCACCAGGGTGCGTCCGCGGGCGTTCCGTGAATTGAGGGTACCCGCCGAACCGCCGAGGAACGCGAGGTACCCCGGCAACAGCGGTAGGACACACGGGGAGATGAAGGACACCAGTCCCGCCGCGAAAGCCAGGGGGAACGCCGCAATCAATGACGCCGGTAGCGCCGCCATCATTGCGAGGTCCACCACTGTCCCACGCGGGCATTGAGCTCCTCGTGCCGTGCGACGTTGACCTCGCGTGGGGGTACTTGTGCCACTACCACACTGAGACCTTCGCGACGCAGCGCCGAACTGAGAGCTTCACGTAACTCTGTCGTCGTACGCACCCGTTCGCCATGGTGTCCAAAGGCCCGGGCGACCACGACCAGATCATGTTGACGCGGCGTACCAAAGAGGTTCTCGAAATCGTCGCGAGGAACTTGACGCGCCTGGGACAGGAACGAAAAGATCCCTCCCCCGCCGTTGTCACTCACCACGAGCACCGCACGAGTCAACTCCCCTGGCCCGTCCACGAGTGCCGAGACGTCGTGCAGCATCGTGACGTCACCAACGAGTCCAAGAGCCGAAGAGCCCTGGGCCACTCCAAGGAAAGTCGAGACGACCCCGTCAATACCGTTGGCCCCCCGATTGGAAAATACCGGTCCCGAGCGTGACGTGCTCCACCACTCAACGTCACGCACGGGCATTGACGAACCCACCACCAGCGACGTCGAGTGCCGATTGGCCGTCTCCACGACGACGCGCGCCACCAGTATCTCGTCGAGTTCTTCGCCCCAGAGTCCGTCCAAGTGGCGACCTACGAGATCACTCGCCTCACGCCACTGAGTGACGTAGGTCCGCTCGCCGACGTGTGAGGTGCACTGCGCATCGGGAAAGCCACTCACTCGCCGCGTGATTACCGCGTCGGGGTCCGCCACCGGACCTGCACCCTCGAAGGCAATCACCTCGACATCGCTCGAGGCCAACCGCTGGGCCAGGAACTTAGAGGCCGGAGTGCCCCCGATACGGATGACCACGTCAGGACGCAACGCTTCCCAAATCACGTCGTGGCGCACGAGGGGATCGACGTAAGCCACGGCCCCCGGCGTCGTAGCATCGCCCACTACCACCCAGTGCGCCGCGTTCGCCTGGTCGATGATCTGACGACGCGTGACCTCACCAATACCCGCCCCAAGAACGCACAACACCCGTTGGCCAGTGACCTCAATATCGGCGCCGACCCAGGGTGAAGGGTGAAGCTCGGTAGTGGTTGTCGTAGCCCGTACGACTTCTAGCGCCTCGGCCACCAGTGGCTCGACAAAGGCTGCGTTGAGATGGACGGGGCCCGGTAACCCGATCTCCCCGCTGGCCCCCGCGTAGAGGCGACGAGCCAGCGGACGCCACGATGATGCCGCCTCGAGTCGCGCGACCCCCGGCTCCTCGTACAGGCGTACCGTGGAGCCATAGAGTCGCTGCTGAGTGATTGTCTGAGGCGCTCCGACACCGTGCAGTTCCGGCGGTCGATCCGCCGTCAGGACCAGCAACGAAACGTGTGCGAGGTCCGCTTCGGCAACGGCGGCGTGCACTTCGGCCGCCGCGGTCCCGCTAGTGACGACGAGAGCCACGGGGCGTGACGTCGCCAGAGACCGTCCGAGGGCGAAGAAGGCCGCGCTGCGCTCGTCGATGCGCACGTGCAGGGACAATTCGCGGCGGTGCGAAAACGCCAGCGTCAAGGGCGTGGAGCGCGACCCTGGGCAAATGACGACATCGCTCAGACCCAGTCGGCACCATTCGTCGACCAGGGTGGCGACATAAGTCGCCTGAACGATGCTCGTTGTCGGTACGCTCTGTTGCAATGCCACTCCTCACACTGGACCGACACGGGTCGGGACCGCCACTCGCGTGGCTCCACGGCTTCACCCAAACTCGGGACTCGGCACGTCACTTCCGTACCATTCTGGCAGGTCGTCACGAACTCTTGACCCTTGACCTACCCGGGCACGGCACGGCCGCCACACTGGAGGGCTCGCTGCCAGAAATTGCCCGGCTTGTGCTCGACGTGCTTCCACGCGAGCCGTTAGTGCTGGGAGGCTATTCCTTCGGCGCCCGCGTGGCTCTGCACGTGGCCCTGGCTCAACCTTTACGACTCACAGCGCTCGTCGTCCTAGGGGCCTCGCGTGGGATCGAAGATACCGAGCAACGAGCTGATCGACGTCGACGTGACGAGTCGCTCGCGAATCACCTCGTTGACGTTGGTGCTGAGGTTTTCTTGAGTGAATGGCTCGCCCAGCCGCTCTTTGCGACATTGGGCCCGAGAAGCGAATCTGACACGCGCAGTCACGATGCCGCTGGTCTCGCGCGAAGCTTGCGTGGTGCGGGCACCGGAACACAGCAGTGGCTGGGTGAACGATTGGCGGATCTCGAAGTGCCAACCTTGGCTCTCGCCGGAGAGCTCGATAGCAAATTCGTGGCCGAAGCTCGAGCCATCGCCGACACGCTACCTTTTGGTAGCTTCGCCACGATTACTGGTGCCGGTCACGCCGCCCACCTCGAACAGCCCGAGCTCGTCGCGCGCGAGATTGAAGACTTCCTCGCTTAGCGAGTGACGAACATCACCAGGGCCGTCGCCGCACCAACCGTCCATTGGGCGTGTGACGACTGTTTCAGCAGCGGTAGGAGTTCGCGGCCCGTGCGAACAGAAAAGGCCATCTGCAGAGCCGGGATGTACATAGCCAGCGCCACGGCGGCGACGAGTGCCTCTCCTCCGAGGTCCGCGCCCAGCACGGCACTCGCCACGAACGCGGCGTACAACCAGGAACCATTTTTGCGACCGAGCCGCGCCGCCAGGGTCTTCTTGCCAGCTTCCTGGTCGCCAGCCACGTCACGTAAGTTATTGGCTTCTAAGAGCGCGCACGCCATTGATCCCGTGCACAGCCCCCACCACCACGCCCCCGCGGGGATATGCCCCTGTTGAGAATATGCGGTGCCCACGGTGGCGACGAAACCGAAGTAGATCATCACGAAGACTTCGCCAAAACCGAAGTAACCATAGGGCTTGGGCCCACCCGTGTAGAACCAACCCGCCGCAACCGCACTGATGCCCAGTGGGATGAATACCCACGTACTGCGAATACTGAGGAATAGACCCGCCACTGCCGCCAGGATGAAGAAGGCGAATGCGGCACCGCGTACAGCCTTGGCGCGCACCAACTTGGACGCGGTCAGGCGAAAGGGACCCACGCGCACTTCGTCGGTGCCACGCACTCCGTCGGAGTAGTCATTGGCGTAGTTGGTGCCGATCTGCAGGGCCAGAGCCACCACGAGACACAGCAACGTGTTCACCACGTTGTAGGTGTGTGGGCGCGTCAATGAGGCGCCGATCACCACCGGGACCGCTGCCGCGGGCAACGTTCGGATCCTGGCGGCCAAGACCCAACGTCGCAAGGTGCCCGGCGTGGCCGGCGCGTTCATGGTCGCTTCGGGAAACGCGAGAAATCGGGCTTGCGGTGTTCGACGAATGCGTTGCGGCCCTCCTGCCCCTCTTCGGACATATAGAAGAGCATGGTCGCATCCCCGGCCAACTGCTGCACGCCGGCCAGTCCATCCTCAGCGGCGTTGAAACCGGCCTTGAGCATGCGCAAGGCCATTGGCGAAAGCGTCAGAATCTGGCGGCACCAGGCCACGGTCTCGGCCTCGAGGTCGTCGAGGGGCACCACGGTGTTGACGAGTCCCCAGGCGAGCGCCTGGGACGCGTCGTACTGGCGGCACAGGAACCAGACTTCCTTGGCCCGCTTGAGACCGATGGAGTTGGCGAGCAGCGACGAGCCGTATCCGCCGTCGAAAGAACCCACCCGCGGGCCGGTTTGTCCGAAACGGGCATTGTCAGCAGCGATCGAGAGATCGCACACGAGATGCAAGATGTGCCCGCCACCGATGGCGTATCCGGCGATCTGGGCGATGACCGGCTTGGGTAGTCGCCTGATCTGGATCTGCAGATCGAGCACGTTGAGGCGCCCGACACCGCGTCGCGCCACGGCGTCGTCACCCATGTAGCCGTCGTCGCCACGAATCTTCTGGTCCCCACCGGAGCAAAAGGCGTCACCCCCCGCACCGGTCAGGATGATTGCGCCCACCTCGATGTCGTCGCGGGCGCATTCGAAAGCGTCGGAGAGTTCGAAGAGGGTCTGGGGGCGAAAGGCGTTGCGCCGTTCGGGTCGATTGATCGTTATGCGCGCGATCCCCTCGGCCACCTCGTAGATGATGTCCTCGTAGTCGCCGAGCATCTCCCACGCGGGTGCGGGCAAACTACGAAAATCATCCACGGGGTCGTGGGGCGGACCAGAAATAACTGTCGTGACCATGTCCCCCACGCTACCGCCCTGCCAGGACTGCGCTCTCGGCTACGACCCCACGTTCGTCGGCCTAAAGTTTCTAGGTGGCTTCCCTCGTTGCACTCGATTTCGCCCTCGGACCAGTCCTCGAGCGGGCTCTGCGCGACTGTGTCGATAACTCTCAGGCCTTTTGCGTCCTCGACAAACGGCTGGCCCCCGCACGCCGCCTCGACGAAGTGCGGGCGTTGGGAGCCACGCACCTTCGAGACGACTCGGGAATACACGTCCTCGAAGGCGGCACGGACGTCGACGACGAGATCGGCGTGGTGATGTTGACCTCAGGTTCGAGCGGGGCGCCCAAAGCCGTCGAACTCACCTGGGATGCACTGCGCGCCAGCGCCGAGATAACTCAAGAGTCGCTGCGAGGAGAGGCCCCTCCCGTATGGTTCCCCTGCCTCCCCGCTAATCACATCGGGGGGCTCGCTGTCTTGCTGCGCGCGATCCTCAACGACGCGCGACTCCTGTGGGGCAACGCCGACGAGATCTCCGGGGCGCCCACCCGCGGCGCGACTCACGTCGCGCTCGTGCGCGCACAGCTCTTTCGCTACGACGTCAGCGCGTACGACGCGGTGCTACTGGGCGGTGCGCGCCCACCCGGCGACTTACCCGACAACGTCATAGCCACGTGGGGTATGACCGAGACTGGATCGGGAGTGATCTATAACGGGCGCCCGCTGCGTGGCGTCGAAGTAGCTGGCGTCGATGGCCAGATCTGCATCAAGTCACCCACCCTCTTTCGCTCGTATCGAGATGGTTCGCGACCACTGGTCACTGGTATCGATGACAAGGATGACTGGTTCCCCACCGGCGACGCTGGCGAGGTCACCAATGGCGTGGTGCACGTGCGCGGTCGCCTGGGCTACGTCATCAATACCGGCGGAGAGAAAGTCTGGCCCGACGACCTGGAGGCAGTGATCGCTACTATCGCCGGCGTGCGTGACGTGGCCGTGACCGCCCTCGATGACCAGGAATGGGGACAGCGCATCGTGGCGCTCGTCGTCAGCGACCGTACCGCAATCGACCAAGAGATCATCGCGACATCGAATGAACGAATTGGTCCGTGGGCCAAGCCCAAAGAGATTCGCTACGTCAACTCAATACCGCGAACGGCGAACGGCAAGATCCGACGCGACATCTTGCCAGAATTTCACTAAGAGTCAGTACCCGTACCGACATCGAGATTATTTGACGATCGTGCTACCGCGACGTGCCAGGGAGTCAATCGTCACCGCACCCAACAAGACCAACGCCGTCGCAATGTACTGCTGGGGTGCACCCAGCTGAATCAGCGCCATACCGTTATAGATCGTGGCGATGACGACCCCACCGATCAACGCATGCACCATCTTGCCGCGGCCACCGAAGAGGCTCGTACCACCAATAACTGCGGCGGCAACGGCGTAGAGAACCAGGGTGCCACCATTGATGCTGTCCGAAATACCGTTCAAGTTCGACACGTAGACCAGTCCGGCAATACCTGAGATGAGACCCGTCATCATGAAGGCCATGAGGCGATAGCGATTCACCGCGATGCCAGAACGTCGCGCCGCTTCGGCGTTACCACCAATGGCGTAGATGTAACGCCCCGGCTTGGTCTTGTTCATGATAAAGGTGCAGGCTCCGAGGACCACACCCACAATCATGATTGCGAAGGGCATACCGTGGATGGGGGTGAACTTGCCACGATTGGAGTCGAAGATCCAAATCATGACTGCCCCACCGATGATCAGGCCCACGATGCGAATCAGCATCAGTGGCATTGGCACTGATTCGAGGTTGCGCGACGCTCGGCTCGCATTCTTGCGAATGAGAGAAAAGGAGAGGGCCAGCACGGTACCAACGATGAAGATAATCGTGAAGAGCGGCGTAAAGTTGCCGTAGACGATGTTGTACAGGACCGGCTCGTGAATCGAGATGGATCCACCCGTTCCCTGGCTGTCCACTATCCACAAGACGAGACCTTCGAGTCCGAGTTGACCAGCCAATGTGACGATGAATGACGGCAGGCGCAAGCCAATCACCAAAAATCCCCATAACGCACCGAAGGCGGTACTGGCAATGAGCGCCAGGCCCACTGCGAAGTACCACGACCAGTGGAATTGGGTGTCGACCAGGATGGTCGCTATGGCGCCGGCCAGACCGGCGTTGAAACCGGCCGAGAGGTCGATTTCGCCCAGTAGTAGGAGCCACACTTCAGCAATTCCTAGCAGTACAAAGATTGTTGCCTGCACCATCAAGTTGGTGAGGTTGCCCGTGGACAAGAAGACTGAACTACGGATCTGAAAATAAGCGCCCAGGACAATGAGCCCGATGACGATTGGGATCATTCCGCTATCACCACGCCGAAAGCGTGTGAGCATTAAGCGAAAGACGCTCGCGGTACTGGGCGTGGAGACGGGAATCTCAGTGTTGGTCTCGGTAGACACTGGTGAGAACCTTTCAGTTCGAAGAAGCGAGCGCGGCCACACGATCGGATTTACCCGTCGTGATCATTTCCACTGCGCTATTGCGATCGTAGTTGGCAATGGGGCCATGGCTAACGAGCGTTCCCAGGTACATGACCGCAATGCGGTCGGCCACCGTGAACACGTCGTTGAGGTTGTGAGAAATAACGAGCACGGCGATTCCGCGGCTCGAAAGGGTTTTAATCAGGTCGAGAACTTGTGCCGTCTGGGACACGCCCAAGGCAGCAGTCGGTTCGTCGAGGATGACCAACTGCGACTCGCGCATTACCGCGCGGGCCACCGCGACAGCTTGACGCTGACCACCGGAGAGGGAGCCCACCAATTGGCGGACGGATTTCACGGTGGAGACCGACAAATCCTTGAGAGTCTTGGTCGTGGCGAGCTCCATGGAAATCTCATCGAGCATTCCCGCCTTAGTGTCTTCGCGACCGAGGTACATATTTTGGACGATGTCGAGATTGTCGCACAGCGCTAAATCTTGGTACACCGTCGCGATACCCAAGTGCGAGGCATCACGCGGCGTGTGCACGTGAACTTCTTGTCCCTGCCAGTACATTGATCCGCTCGTCGGGGCCCAGATACCCGACACCGTCTTGATCAAAGTTGATTTTCCGGCACCGTTGTCACCAATCAATGCGGTGACTTGTCCCGCCGGAATATCAAGGTCCACGTGCTGCAGAGCCTGCACGGCACCAAAACTCTTGGTGATGTCGCGCAGACTCAGCAGCATGGGTGCTGAAGGATCCACCCCCGAGCCAACTGGCCCAGATTGCCTATTTTTAGACGAGGTGAGGTCGTTGTTCTCGGGGGTGGATTCCATCAGCGGTGACTACTTAATACCGTACGTCTTGCAGTCAGCGGAGTACGAAGGAAGGGTCATGCCCTGAACCTTCGGAGCAGCGCTGGTGCACAGGGCCGAAGCCTTGATGACCTTGTCCTTGATGACGGTCTTCTCAACAGTCGAAGCAGTCACCCAGGTCGGGGTCAGCAGGACCGAAGGCACGTGCTTCAGGCTGTTAATGGTCGCACCCGAGTCAGGCGTGGTGCCATTGGCAAGACCGGCCGGCGGCTTGATGCCCGCACGCAGGTAGATAGCCAAAGCAGCGGCGGCCTGAGCCTCAAGCCAGATGGGCTTGTAGACGGTGCCACACTGGTAACCCGAAATCACGTTCTGGAAGCCAGTCAACGTGGCGTCCTGACCAGTGAAGGGAATCGTCTGAGGCTTAAGACCCTGGCTCTGCAGGTACGCAATGATCGGAGCGGCGTTCTCGTCGTTCGGAGTCACCACAGCGTTGATCTTGCTGTTCGCGGTGTACGCACCCTTAAAGTCAGTCAGCGCGGTGGGCGGGTCCCACGTACCGGTTCCTTCGTTGATCAGCGTGTAGCTGGTCTTCTTCAGGACGGCGTTGTAACCCTGAGCGAACAACGTGGCGTTGTTGTCAGTGGGTGAACCCTTCATCACGTAGACGGTCGGGTTGGCAACGTGCCAAGCCCCGATGCAGCTCACGGCACCCTGACCAATCAAGGTACCGACCGCGACGTTGTTGAAGCTGACGTAGTAGCTACGAGCTCCACCCAAGGTCAGGCGGTCGTAGTCGATGACCTTCACGCCACGAGCGGTCGCGTAGGCCTCGATGATCGCACCAGTGGTCGAGGACAGCGGGTCCAACAACAGGACCTTCGCACCCTTGGCAATGTCTGCCTGAGCGTCGGTGTACTGAGTCGTGTCACTGCCCTGGGCGTTCTGCACAATGTACTGCGACGGCTTCAAGCCAGCGGCAGCAAAGGAAGCCTTCAGGTACGGAGCGTCGAACTCGGTGTAACGAGTCGAAGACACCGTGTCGGGAAGGATAACGGCAATGGAGCCGGTGCCCTTAGCGACAACACTCTTCAGGTACTTCATAGTGGAAAAGCTCGTGTTAAACGTGCTATCCGAAACGGTAGGCGTGCTCGCACTACTTACGGCAGGCATCATGGCCGCAGCAATGCTGCCGACCAGGGTGACCGACGCAAGAATCCTTGCAGTCTTGAAATTCATCTCCCCAACTCTTTTCTGACGCCCGGAGGCATCTCTCGGTTTTGCTGTACTTCAATTGCCCTGACACTCACGTGTTACGGCATTGAGAACATAACACCAAACAAACCAATGTGAACGCATTGTTTCACCAGATTGTCACTTGAATCGATTCAATAAACAACAACCAGACTCGAGGTGACGAGAATTTCGTTGGAATTCTGATCGGCCCAACGAATCAGGTATTAAGTCCCGTAATCGTTCCGAGCAAACTCTCGACCGTGAACTCCGTGGTCGGAGCATCTTTTACCACTCGACCTAGGCGCAAAACGATGATCCGATCGGTCACTTCAAGGACGTGTGGCAGGGTGTGCGAGATAAAAAGCACGCACAGTCCTTGGTCGCGAGCCGCCGTAATAACCTTCAGCACTTCTAGAGATTGCCTCGCGCCGAGATGGTTGGTCGGCTCGTCCAAAATAATGACGTGCTTGGCCCACATTGCCGCGCGACCAACTGCGACTGCCTGTCGTTGGCCACCAGATAATTGCGAGACGGTACGCCTGGAAAGGGGAACCGTGATCCCCACTTTCTCGAGTTCGTCGAGGGCCCGACGCTCCATCGACTTCTGGTCTAGGAAACCGAATTTGCCCAGTATCCCCTTCTTCTCGAGTTCTCGTCCGAGAAAGATGTTCGAACCAATGGTGAGGTCCGGCGCCAGACCCGAGTCCTGGTAGAGCGTCTCAATTCCAGCCATCATCGAATCGTGGGGCGACTTCCAGTGACGTGCAACACCGTCAACAATCATTTCACCCGAGTCTGGATTATGGGCACCCGAAATGGTCTTAATCAGTGAGGATTTGCCCGCACCATTGTCACCCACTAGTCCAATGACCTCACCGGCGAAGGCTTTGAAACTCACGTCGGTGAGGGCCTTGACCGATCCATAGGACTTGTTGATGTTCCGTAGTTCTAGAACTGGTTCACTTTGAATTGTCACATCAACCTCTTCGTTCCCGGTCGCATTGACTGCAACACCGCCGCCAGCGCGATGAATCCCGCCACGACCACTTCGTTCCACGTGGTAGCGATATTGATGAACACCAGTCCGTCGTGAACAACGGTCAGAATTGCGACACCCAGAATAATGCCGGTGAAGCGACCAGAGCCGCCGAACAAACTCACTCCGCCGATGACTACTGCGGCAATTGCTTCGAGTTCGTTGCCGATACCGTTCTGGGGTGCGCCGCCACTCGTGTTGAAGTACCAGATCATGCCGGTCAGTCCGGCCAGGACTCCCGACAATACGTACACCGACGCAACGTGACGATTCACGTTGATACCGGCGGCACGAGCGGCAAAGGGATTCGAGCCGATAGCGAAGTTATAGCGACCGTAGCGAGTGAAATGAAGGACCAGACCGAGGACAACCGTTACCGTCAACACCATGAGGGTCAACCAACGAAAAATCCAGAACCCCGTCGAACTCCATACGGCTGCGGCGGGGTCGTAGCCCACTGTGCCGCCCTTGGAGAACACGAGGGCGAGACCTTCGCCCATGCTCAGAGTTACCAGCGTCGCGACGAATGGCACCAGTCGGGCCTTAGTTATCAGTAATGCGTTGATGACCCACACCATCGCTCCCACGCCCGCGCACGCGAACGTACCCAACAACAACGAGGGGAACTCACCGAAGTGATGCCCTTCCAGGTACTGGATGGCGTACGCACCCACGACGGTCGAGACCGCGATGGTGGAACCTACCGACAAGTCAATCCCGCCAGAGGAGATGACGTACATTTCAGCCCCAGCGATCAGCACCGCTTCGGAGAAGTCGACGAGCAGATTGGTGAACTCACTAGTTCCAAAGAATCGCGAGTTGTGAAAATCGAAAAACACCATGACGCCGACGAGTACTAGGAAAAGGATGAATTGCTGGTTCGCGGCGAAGGAGGCCACACGCCTCAGCGGTGACGGTGGCGGCGCTTCGTTACTCGAAGCAGCGGGTGTCTCAACAGTTGACACGGCACTTCCTTAGGACGGCATCAAGAGTTTGATGCACTTCGTATGAAAATACTGCACGAAACGACCAGACCCCCGGACGCCTCTTTCGGCGTGTCCGGGGGTCTGGTCAGTGTGTAAAACTAGGCCGTCTTGTAGACGTACGTAGCGCAGAGCTTCGCGCAGTTGCTCGGCGTCAAGACGATGTTGGCCAAGGTGTTCAGGTGCTTAATCGCGCCCTTGCCCGTCAACTTCGCGTACACCGCGTCAATGATGTCCTTGCCCTCAAGAGCGGGCTGCTGGGAGATGATCGCGGAGATCTTGCCGGCCTGCATGCTCTTGATGTTGGCCGCGTACGCGTCGTAGCCGACGACCTTGATGTTCTTGGCTGAGCCACCAGCGGTCAGGATCGCCTCTGCGGCACCAGCGAGGTCGGTTCCGTCAATGGCGAAGATACCAGCGACCTTGTTGGCGGCGAGAGCTTGCTTGAAGCCCGACGTCGCAACAGCCGGCTGGGAGTTCGAGACGATCGGGTTGAGCGCCTTGATGTTCGGGTACTTGGCAGCAATTTCCTGGCCAAATCCCTTCAAGCGAGCAGCGTCGGTCGAGGTGGTGATCGAACTCACACCAATGGCGACCACACACTTGGAGGCAGCGGTGCAGTTCTTGGCGTAGCCCATCGCCGCAGCCAACGAGTCCGCGGCGGACTGACCACCCTGGAGGTTATTGCCGGTCACCCACGAGGTGATGTTGCCCTGGTTGGCGTCGCCAGAGTCAACGTTGAAGACGGGGATCTTCGCGGCGACGTACTGAGAGACCAGCGGCTGCAGTGCCTTGGTGTCAGTCGGGGCCAGAACCAAAGCACTGGGCTTGGTCGCGAGAAGGGTCTGCACAATCGGAATCTGAGTAGCCGAGGAGTACACGCTGGGATTACCCTGCCACACCAAGTTGATACCCAACTTCTTGGCTTCGGCCGAAGCGCCCACCTTCATGGACAAAAAGAACGGGTCCGAGGCAGCACCGACAACGTAGGCAACCGTGAACTTCTTTGACGCGGCGTTGGCCACCGAAGCGGTTCCCCCAACGAACGTGAAAACCGACGCAGCCAGAGTTGAGGCAACAGCCGCACCCTGAATGAGACGCATTGAACGTGACTTCATTTTTTGCTTCCCCCTTTGCCCGAACCATAAGACCATCTCACGGATTGTTGGACAACGTTGTCTCACATTAGTGACGTCGAGTATTCATGTCAAACCTATTTGGTGAATATTTCGTAACTTTGCATTCCCGACTCAGCTGAGGAATTCTTGCAATTACTACTCCATCGGTAAACCCTGATTAGCGAGCGTTGCCAACCTCAACGGCACTGAATCTCGCCCGATCCACGGGTGATGAACGTTGTCTCAACTATCTTCTTTTGCGATGGACTGTCATCGCCGTCAATCCTCGCGAAGAGTAGTGCGGCCGCTTCTCGCCCTATGGTAACTGGATCTTGAGCGACGACAGTGACGCCGGGCTCTAGGAGATCGGCGAGCAAGAAATCATCGAATCCCACGATGGCAACTCGTTGCTGCAAGCGGCGATCGCGAATAGCCCGTACCGCACCAATGGTGAGCAGGTTCTGTCCGGCGAAGAATGCAGTCGGGGGATTCTCGCCATCCAAGAATCCACCGGCCACGATTTCAGCCGCGTCGATCGTGCGTAAGTTGCGCGAAATCAGTGAATCCACGGGGGTGAGACCCGCGGCAGTGAGGGCATCGCAGTATCCCTGGAATCGCTCTTGCGCGGTGTGGATGGTGACCAGGTCTCCCAGGAACGCAATGCGCCGATGCCCAAGCGCAACAAGGTGTTCTACGGCCTGCGCCGAACCCTCGCGCGAATTCGACAAGACCGTGTCGGCGTCAAGCAAGTAGGGCGGCCGATCTACGAACACGAAAGGGACGCCGGCCAACTGCTCTTGTCGTAGGTACTGGTGATCACGGCTGGCTGGCGCAATGATGACGCCGTCCACGCGATGTCGCGACATTGACGCCGTGAGTTCCAGCTCTCGTCGCGGATCCTCATCGAAACTTCCACCCAGCACCGAGACACTTCGCGCGATGGCCATCTCCTCGACCGCGCGATAGATGGTGGCGGAAAAAGGGTTCGAGAGATCTTCCAGGAGGACGCCAATGGTCGAGGATCGCCCGTCACGTCGCCGCAGTGCGCTCGCTCCAAAATTGGGCTGGTAATGAAGTTGATTCGCCGCACGCCGCACGCGCAGCACTAACTCGGGATGAACGGTGGGCTCATCATTGATGACGCGTGACACCGTCTTCAGACTCACTCGCGCCAGCGCCGCCACATCCTTCATTGTCGCGCGATGCCCTGGACTTCGACTCGACACTTCGTCGACCATCTCGCTGCCCCCTCGTTCGCCCCCCCTGTCGGGAGCAACCTTCAGATGGTAGTGAGATAACGTTGTCTCCACAAGAGACAACCGTCGCTACTTCGCCTAGATACAAGAAATTCTTCTGGCGTTCACACGGGACTGCATAGAAAGTTGCCGCAAGTTGACTTCACATCCGATTGCAGTACTGGGCGAGAATCTCGTCGATCTTTTAGTGTCGAGTGACGGATCAGTCAATGCCGTCATTGGCGGTGGGCCCCTCAATGTGGCACGCAGTATTGGTCGCCTGGGTGGCGATGCCCGTTTTGTCTCGGGAGTTTCTAGTGACGCCTTTGGCTCCTTCGTGCGTGCCGCGCTCGCTGACAGCAACGTGGAGTTGGCCCTCGACACCGCGCGAGGAGAACCCACCACCCTGGCGGTCGTGGAACTCAACGACCTGGGTCCGCGCTACCACTTCCACCTGAACGAGACGGCCGCCTTCGCCCTCGATGAGCGCGAGACCACCGGTGCAGTACACGCAATGTCCCATCTGGCAGCAATGTACTTCGGGACTCTGGGTCTTCTAGTCGAGCCGATGGCGTCACTCGGTGAGGCGCTCATCATGAACTGCGCGAGCGAAACGCTGGCCGTCATCGACCCGAATTGCCGACCGAGTGCGGTGCGCGACCACGACGCGTATCGCTCGCGCGTCGCGCGTCTGAGTGCGCGGGCCGACGTCGTCAAGGTTTCGACCGAGGACCTGGACTACCTGTACCCGGGTCGCACGGCGCTCGAGGGAGGCCGAGAGATTCTCCAACTCGGCGCCACGTGCGTCCTCATCACCGACGGTGCCGCTCCCGTCACCGCGATGACGAATGAGTTCGAGGTCAGCGTCGCCGTGGCGCCCACGACCATCGTTGATACCGTCGGTGCGGGAGACGCGCTGGTCGGCGGTTTCATGACGTGGTGGACCGGTCATGACCTGAGTAGCGAACGGTTACACGAGGCGTCACTTCTCGAAGAGGCCGTGAGCGCGGCAATAGAAATCTCGCGGCTCACGTGCCAGCGTGCTGGGGCCCAGCCGCCGCGACGTGACGAGGTCGCGGACCTAGACGGTTGGCGCTGGCTCTAACGTCGATATCACGCTCTGCATCGTCTGCATGATGGAGATGGTCTCGTCGAGCGGCATCAGAGGGCTCTCTGTCAATCCTGCTTCGAGGCATCGCGCCACCTCGATCGCTTGATAGCGAAGCCCGCGAGGCGCCACCTCGAAGTTGTACTCCGTGACGTCACCGCTGCGAGTGATGAGGCGAAACGACGTGGGGGCATAAAAGTCTGAGTTGATCTCGACGCGAGCCTCGGTACCCGTAACGCAGGCGCGACTCGGTGAACGCGCGAGCGACGTACACGTCAAGAGGGCCTGCGCCCCTGACTCGTAGCCAAAGATCATCGATGCCTGACCGTCGACACCAGTGAACGCCGGATCAACCATCGAGACCATGCGTGAGGGAGTTCCCAGCAACATCGACGCGAAGGACACCGGATAGACCCCGAGATCGAGCATGGCGCTTCCGCCGAGTTCCGGGGCGAAAAGTCGGAAGTTGGGATCCGGAGCAAACCACCTACCGTTATCGGCTTGCACCATGACAAGGTCACCGAGGACACCTCGCGATACCAGGTCGCGCAACGCAGCCACGTGGGGCAGGAATCGGGTCCACATGGCTTCCATCATGAAGAGATTCTTCGAGCGTGCGAGAGCCACCAAGTCACGCGCTTCAGTCGCATTCATCGTGAAGGCCTTCTCTACGAGCACGGGTTTGCCGTGTTCGAGAGCGAGCGAGGCGTTCGCGAAATGCATCGGGTGAGGAGTGCCCACGTACACCGCGTCGACATCGGGATCGGCCACCAACGCCTCGTAGGAGTCGTAACGGCGCGCGACGCCAAAGGTGTCACCAAAAGCGTCCGCACTCTCTTGGCGCCGTGAACCGACGGCCACCACTTCACCTTCGCCGATCAACTGCATGTCGCGCGCAAACGTCGAAGCAATTTTGCCCGTGCCAATGAATCCCCATCGCACTGGTCGTGTCATCTTGTTACTCCTCTTCTCACGCTCGTCGCCTCGCACTCTGCGCCGATTCCAGGTGGTCTCCATAACGATACCGAAACCACCCGTCACCACAGTCCCTATGATTCGCACATGGTTTCGCCCCACAATGATCTCGATTCACCTAGGTCCAACTAACCATGCCCCGGCTTCGCGACGTCGACCGAAATGATCTCTCGCCGTACTTAGAACAGCACGTCAACAACCCGGTGGAATGGTGGAGCTGGGGAGACGACGCACTCGGCGAAGCCCTGCGGCGTGATATTCCCATTTTTTTGTCCGTGGGATACGCAGCGTGTCACTGGTGCCACGTCATGTCCCACGAATCCTTCGACGATCCCTCATTAGCAGCGCTACTGAATGCACACTTCATCGCTATTAAAGTGGACCGAGAGGAGCGACCCGATCTCGATCAGCTCTATATGGCCGCCACTCAACTCATCAGTGGCCACGGGGGTTGGCCCATGTCGGTGTTCTTGTTGCCCAACGGACGACCCTTCACTGCGGGCACTTACTATCCGCCAATCAATCGCCACGGCCAAGTGGGGTTTGGGACGCTGCTCGAAGCCGTGGAAACTGCGTGGCGAACTCGACGCAGCGAGGTCGAACAACAGGCGTTATCGGTACAACAAGCCCTCGTACGTGAAGTCGCCTTCGTCGAGCACCTCGTACCGCGGACGACACCGCTCGATCTCACTGCGATCCGCCGCCAATTGGCGGACGAGATCGCTGGCGCTACTGACGCCGAAGGTGGATCCTCGTCTCCACGATTCCCTCGCCCGAGCTACGTCGACTCTCTCTTGGGCTTCGAGGACGAACTCACACAGGCCGCCCGTCAACGGATATTGGATGCCATGAGCCGACGCGGGCTCTTTGACCATCTGGCGGGTGGGTTCGCTCGCTACAGCGTGGATGCCCACTGGCACGTACCGCACTTCGAAAAGATGCTCAGCGACCAGGCACTGCTCGCGAGGACGTACTTTCGTGCCGCGCGCGAGCAGAGATCCCCTCACCCCTACGAGGACGTGGCTCGCCGTACCGTGCATTTCGTACAACGTGAACTGCGAGTAACCGAGGGTTACGGTGCTTCCCTCGACGCTGATGCTGGGGGTATCGAGGGCTCGCATATCACCTGGAATCCCGAAGAAGTGCGCAGTGTCCTCACTAATGCTGGTCTGAGTGAGTTGACCTCCGCGCTCACGCAGTACCTGAGCATCACGCCGCGTGGTGACCTCGAGGGGCGCAGCGTACCGCGTCTGGCGCACGACGCTGACTTCGTGCCCCCCTCGCTCCTAGAACCGGCCCTCACCGCCTTACGCGAAGCGCGTCAACGTCGACCCCAACCGACTCGCGACAACAAAGTCATCCTCGAGTGGAATGCCATGTTCGCCAGCGCTCTTTTCGCCTCTCGCGATGCGCAGTTCACTCTCGACGCCATGACGATCCTGCAGTCACTCGAATCACGTCACTTTGCCCGCGGACACTGGTGGCGCACGCAGAGTCGCCGCGATTACGCCACCGCGGCCGACATGGCCTGGCTGGTCGACACCTACGTCGATGCGTACGAAGTTCGCGGTGAGGATTCATGGCTCGTCAAGGGATACGAAGCCGCGAGTTACCTCATCGAGCACTACTGGGATGGTCCGGTACCTCGCGCACGTGCCCCGCACGATGGAGCCGGATTCTTCAATACTTCTGACCAATGCACCGATTTGTTCACTCGCCCCAAGGAGATCTTCGACGGCGCCACGCCCTCGAGCCATGCCGTAGCCACCCGCGCGCTGGCCCGTTTGGCCTTATGCCGCGCTGACCAGGACCTTCTTTGCGTCCCAGAACGTCTCGTAGCTCTAGGTGCGCAGCTCATCGCCACTCACCCACTCGCCGTAGTGGACCTCGTCGAAGCCGCAACGTTCGTCACCGGTATCGAGGTGGTCGTGCCGGGTGAACCCAACACCCTCAGCGACCACGTACGATCGTTACCTATGTTGCGCGGCGTCTTGATTACTGGCTCGGGCACCTCACCCTTGTTAGAGGGGCGCCATCAGGGTCTGGCCTACGTCTGTCATCAGGGATGGTGCGAGCGTCCAGTCGACAATGTCGATGAACTCGCCGCCCTGCTCGAGGAGGCCAGCTAGCCATGCCCCTCTGGCGTAAAGATCCGGCCGCGCGCGCCATCAAGCGCTTAGTTGAACAAACCCCGCAGTCACTCACCGTGGACCTGACACCAGGCAGCACCGTGTTCGGACTCGTGCTGGGCTCGACGAACGAAACAACGACGATCATTGATCTGTCCTCGCACACCATCGTGCGATGGCGCATTCCTTGGCCCGAGGACTTCGACTCCGACCTCGCTGCCTTCGACGTCGTGGAGGGAGTGCTCGCCGACGATATCGAGAGAAACGACTTAGCCCAACCCGAGGCCGTGACCCTGGCGGACTTGCCACGACGACTGGGTAACTACTCGGGCCGGCAAGTGAAGAAATGGCTCGAACAACTCTCGAGTCCCTCTGATGGACCCCTCTTCGGCTTTCGTGGTCCCAGTGCGCCCTATTGGGAATTTCGTGGAGAACGCCCCAGTGTGGCCCTCGTGGCCGCCGATCGCGGACCTCAACTCATGCGGCGCACCGATGATGGCTCCACCTGGGTGCGTTTTGGTTGGTACGGTGACGACATCTGGCTACTGTGCGAGGACAATCACGCCATCCGCACCATCGAGGCGACCCGGCGCACATCCCTGGCCGGTAAAGACCTGGCGACGTCGTTGGGGTTTCGCCCCACCTACATCTTGACGACGCTCTCACAGCCCATCGATGGTCACTGCTACAAAAGTTGCACGGGTCTGTTGCCGCGCGGATAAAAAAGCGACTATTTGAATAACTTGCCCGACGCCAACGCCTCGGCCATCGCCCAGCCAAAAACCACCAGCCGCTGACCCTTCTCGGCATCGAGCCCCTCGAAGAGAGCATGCGCTCCCTCGGGGATCGGCCCCTTCGAGGCCACGTAATCGAGGCCGCCGACCGAACCACCGGTCACGGTCATCACAAAAGTCTTGTCATCAATGGATTTCTCCGAACCAAAGCGCTTGGCCAAGCGGCGCCCCCAGGCGCGGTCCTCACCCGTCGGACGGTAGCCCAGGCGTGGCACGATATCTTCGAGACCCAAAAAGGCTCGATAGCCATCGGGCGACGTGAGTCGCGACCCGAGGAGGACGTCCTCGTCGGGAAAGGCCAGGAGCGCCCGACGGAATTGGTCGTGCAAAATCCATTTCAGGGTCTGGTCCGACTTAGCATTGCGGTCCACCAGAAGAAGACCAATCAGCAACGAGGGGGTTCCCCCGATGCGTTCGAGGGTACAGAACGAATAGCCACGAAGTTTGCCACCCTCGCGCGCGTGAGTGACCAGAACCCACTCCTCGCGTTGCTTGGACAAGAAGCCAATGTCGAAGTTGGGCTCGCGATCGACGCACAAGTCAGCCATCTCGGCCAACTCTGCGTCGCTCAGGGCAGTGGAATCCTTCGTCGTCACAGTCATCGCCATAGGAATCCATTCTACGACGCGCCAGCACCCCCGAAAACCGTCAGGCCTTGATGACGTTTCTCCCAAATTCGCTGCGAAGATCGCCCACCACCGATGAGATGGCGACTTTGAAGTCAGGTCCGAGCTTGAACGCCTTGCCGTCGAGGCCGGTTTCAAGGATTACCGAAGATGGCCCCGGATAGCGCTGCAAGATTTCCTTGAGTCTGGCAAGGGCCAACGAGTTGAAATCTTCGGGGCGAAAGCTGAGACGAAGTTCACCGTCGCCCCTGTCCACGTGTAGGACCTCGACATCCATTGCGCCAAAACGAGGTTCTTCGTCTCGGACGTCGACACGGACCTTCACCACCACGATATTGTCCTTGGCCAGGTATCCACTGCACTTCTCGAACACCTTGGAGGAGAAGTTGACCTCGACCGATCCACCCAAATCCTCGACGACAGTACGCGCGTAGGAGCGACCATCCTTGGTGGTGCGCAACTGAACTTCGGAGAAAATGCCCCCAATCTTAAAGGGGCGATTGGATTTGGCCAGTTCTTCGGCCTGTTCACGCAAACTCACCAAGGACCCATCGGTCTTCGTAGCAAGTACGTGTTCAACGGCGTAGAGCGGGTGATCAGATACGTACGTCCCCAGCATCTCTCGTTCGAAGTCGAGCTTGACCGCCTGATCGAACTCGACGTCGGAGATCGCCACGTCGGTCCCCTCCCAGTCATCGCCCCCGTCAGCGTCCATGGCCGCGAAGAGCGTGGAAATACCCAGCGCGAGGTCCTTGCGGCGCGAGAGTGTCGCCTCAATGAGTTCATCCACTTTGAGAAGCAGACCTAAGCGCGCGACGCCGAGTGAGTCAAAGGCCCCCGCCTTGATCAGAGATTCCATGGTGCGACGGTTGAGAACCGTGGGGTCCACGCGGCGCACGAAGTCATACACCGATTCAAAGGGACCAGCGATTTCACGTTGTGCCACAATTTTCTCGACCAGCGCTTCACCCACATTGCGTACCGCCGCCATCCCGAAGAGGATTGTCTGGGGGGCCGTCAGGCTCGGCGCATATTCGCCAAAGGACTCATTCACGTCGGGCACGCCGACCGTGATACCCATCTGGCGCGCCTCGTTGAGATACAACGAGGCCTTGTCCTTGTCGTCGCGGAATGACGTCAACAATGCTGACATGTATTCCACCGGATAATTCGCCTTGAGCCAGGCGTTCTGATAAGCCACCAGGGCGTAGCCGTAGGCGTGACTCTTGTTAAATGCGTAGTCGGCGAAGGGCTCGATCTTGTTGAAAATCGCCTCGCCCAATTCACGACCGTAGCCTTCTCGTTCGGCCCCTTCCACGAATTTGGCACGTTGGGCTTGAATCATCTCGCGGATCTTCTTCGAGCACGCTTTACGCAAGTCGTCGGCCTCAGTCATCGAGAAGCCCGCAATCTTGGTCGCTACTCGCATGATGTCCTCTTGATAGATCATCAGCCCCGAGGTCTCACCCAGAATCTCCGCCAAGTCGGGATGGTCATAACTCACTTCTTGGCGATGATTCTTGCGGTCCGCGTAGTCATTATGCGCGTTGACGCTGAGCGGGCCCGGACGATAGAGCGCGATCAGCGCGGCAATGTCATCGAAGGAAGTCGGGGCTAATCGGCGCATCAGTTGGCGCATCTTCTCGCCCTCGAGTTGAAAGATGCCGATCGAATTACCCAGTTGGAGCATTTCAAAGACTTTGTGATCGTCCAGTGGCGCGTGATCGATGTCAACATCCAAGCCTTGTCCGCGGCGAATCAGGTCCAACGTGCGCTCGATAATGGCGAGATTGCGCAGACCGAGGAAGTCCATCTTCAACAGCCCGAGCTTCTCGATCGCGGTGGCTTCGTACTGGGTGACAATTGGCGCTTCCTCGGGTGAAGCGTTCGGATTCGCCTTGCGCTGCACCGGTACGTAGTCCAGGACCGGGCCCCGGGTAATGACCACCGCGGCGGCGTGGATGCCATCTTGTCGACGCTTATCAACGAAACCCTGGGCTGTATCGATCACGTGGGTCACGTCGGTGTTCGTCTCATAGAGCGTGCGCAGTTCAGCGGCTTCGACGTAACGACCCTCATAGCCTGGCATGGGCTCGAAACACGCCTTGAGGGGCAAGTCCTGTCCCATTACCAGTGGTGGCATGGCCTTGGCGATCTGGTCACCGAGTTGAGGAGGATAACCCAACACCCGCGCGGCATCGCGCACCGCGGCGCGCGCTTTGATTGTCGAAAAAGTGACGATTTGAGCGACGTGATCCGCCCCGTAACGCTCGGCGGCGTAGCGAATCATGTCTCCGCGATAGCGCTCGTCAAAGTCCATGTCAATGTCGGGCATCTGCTTGCGACCAGGGTTGAGAAAACGCTCAAAGATCAACCCGTAACGAATGGGGTCCAGGTCAACGATTTTGAGGCAGTACGCCACGCAGCATCCAGCGGCCGAACCGCGTCCCGGCCCAACGCGAATTCCCTCTTCTCGCGCGTGGCGGATCAGGTCCCACACGACCAAGAAATAGTCGGAGAAACCCATGTCGGCGACCACACCGAGTTCGTAGTTCAGACGCTCGACGACTTCGTCGGGCAGTGAGTCTCCGTAGCGCTCACGCGCACCCAGGAACGTCAGGTGCGAGAGAAACCGGTCGGCTCCATCCTTGTGAGTGCTGCCAACTAATTCCGGCGGAATGGGAAACTCTGGCAACGCGTTGTTACCGAATTCAATGGTGAGGTCAATCCGCTCAGCGATGGCCAAGGTGTTGTCGCACGCTTCGGGGATATCACGGAATAAATAGCGCATCTCGGCGGCGGACTTGAGGTAGTGCTGATCACTCTGAAAGCGAAATCGCTGAGGGTCAGCGACCAGCGATCCGGTACCGATGCACAACAACGCGTCGTGCATGGCGGCGTCGCCGTGGTTGACGTAGTGCAAGTCGTTCGTGGCCAGTAGCGGTGCCTGCAGGTCGCGAGCTATCTGCAGGAGCTGAGGATTGGTGCGCACCTGTTCGGGGATGCCGTGGTCCTGCATTTCGATGAAGAAGTTTTCAGCTCCGAAAATCGTCTGAAGACGGCCCGCGAGTTCCAGAGCCTTCTTGTAGTCGTCCTGGAGGAGGGCCTGGAGCACCACACCGCCCAGGCAACCCGATGTGGCAATGAGTCCGCGTGAATGCTCCTCGAGCAATTCCCAGTCGAGACGAGGCTTGTAGTAGTAACCCTCGAGGAAAGCGCGAGAGGAGAGTTGACGCAAATTGTCGTAGCCCACGTTGTTGGTCGCCAACAATGTCAAGTGGTGATACAACTTCTGGCCACCTTCGGTATCGCCGCCGGTGTCGTCCATCTTGCCTCGACGTGGAGGACGATCAAAGCGCGAGTTCGCGGCCATGTAGGCCTCGAGTCCAATGACTGGCGTAATGCCGTGCTTGCGACACGTCTCGTAGAATTCGATGACGCCGTACATGTTGCCGTGGTCGGTAATGCCGAGCGCACTCTGGCCATCGGCCTTGGCCGCCAACACCAGCTCCTCAACCCGCGCGGCACCGTCGAGCATCGAGTACTCGGTGTGGTTATGCAGGTGTACGAAACTATCGGCCATGGGCTACTAACTTTCCGGAGTCGGCCACGCGTTGTGGTGACGAGCCGACTCTAGTGAGGGCCCGTGACACGTCACTGGTATCTAGAGGTAGGTTCCGGCTCGGGGTTCACCGGTACCGGGATTGAGCGAACGATCGCGCATCTTTTCGAGTTGCGCCGCTGCAGCGGCCTGTTGGGCGAAGAGTGAGGCTTGGATTCCGTGAAAGAGACCCTCGAGCCAGCCCACGAGTTGCGCTTGGGCAATGCGTAGTTCCGACTCGGTGGGGACCTCCGCACTGAAGGGCAACACCATGCGACCGAGCTCAGTACCGAGATCGGGAGACAACGCGCTCGAGAGTTCGGCGATGGAGATCTCGTATATCTCGCGCAACCGTGCTCGCCCCGCTTCGTCCAGCGGTGCCGAGCGGGCCTCGTCCAACAGGTTCTTGACCATAGCGCCGATGCGCATCACCTTGGCTGGTTGGGAGATGTAGTCGGTTTCGCCGTCGGTCTCGGTCGGAGTCGATGACTCCGAGGTCACCTCTTCTTCGCCAGGAGAGAGGACCTCGTCGGGGTTAACGGTGACATTGTCGTTGAGAGGTTGTTCCACACCATGAAGTGTGCCAGAAAAGTGGCACGCGCCGAGACGCCAGCCCCGCGATGCCCGCCGATAGACTGCGAACGTGAGGGTGTCGACGCGCGGAGATTACGCCAGTCGTGCACTGTTGAGTTTGGCACTGGGTGCTGACTTGTCAATGCCGACCTCAGTGCGCGACCTGGCCGAACGTACTGGGCTCCCCCAGCCCTACCTGGAACAGATTCTGCTGATCTTGAAGGGAGTGGGCCTGGTGCGCTCGAAACGAGGTGTGGGCGGTGGTTACGTCCTCGCGCGTGATGCCAAGGACATCACCCTCGCCGAAATTGTGGCCGCCGTCGACGGTCCAATCGTGGCGGGCGATTTTGGCGAGCCCCACCGTGATGGTGCCTGCGACCACGAAGGACAGTGCGTTCTCCTCGCCGTGTGGGCTGACGTTGGCATGCACATGCGCGAACACCTGGCCAGTTTCACCTTGGCGGATATGGTCTTACAAGCCCGCGGGCTTCAGCCTCAGCGACGCCCTCACGAGGCCACCAACTAACTTTGTAAGACCTCAGTAAATTGATCCCGTTGGGCCGATACCACGTGGTAAATTATATAAGAGTCCATAGGAGAAATACCCCTGGGTCTAGCGCACCTCACCCCAAAGGAGTTGCCATGAACGCACCCCGCCGATCGGCAGTAAATACCAATGACATGTTGGGACTCTTGATGAGAGATCTCGACCGCTACCCCATGCCGAACTACGACGAGCAAGTCGAGTTAGCCAAGCGAGTGACCGCCGGTGACGAAGAGGCCAAGAAGCAAATGGTGGCCGCCAACCTGCGTCTCGTGCTGCACTGGGCGCGCCGCTACCAGGACCGCGGAGTCGAAATGGTCGACCTCGTCCAGGAGGGAACCTTCGGATTGCTGCGCGCGGTCGAAAAGTTCGACTGGGAGCGTGGATTCAAGTTCTCCACCTACGCGACGTGGTGGATTCGCCAGGCCCTCCAGCGTGCGGTCCAGCAACACGGACGTACTATTCGTATCCCCCTCGAGGTGGGCGAGCAATTGCAGCGCCTCGAAGCCACGGCCGCGGAGTTGACGTCACTCTTTGGACGTAAACCCACTGACGAGGAACTCGAAGAAGCTACCGGCATGAATCGAGAGGTTCGTGAAGGACTGCGTGGACTCGCTGGCGTGACCGCCAGTCTGGACCAGCCCGCCTCGTCAGACTCCGCCACCACTCTGGGTGACCTGGTCGCCCCGAGCCAGCACGACTGGGTCGGTGACATCGAGCAAGGGATGATGGATCAGCAGTTGATGGATGCGCTGAGCCAGTTGACCGATCTACAACGAGAGGTGGTCACTCTGCGCTTCGGCCTTGGCGGAGCCACGCCGCTGTCGCTACAGGCCACGGCCACCAAGATGGACATCGGCGTGCGTCGCGTGCGTCGAGCCGAGGAAGAAGCGCTGGAGATTCTGCGTCACGACGCCGCAATCCTCGCCGCTCACGTCAACGCCTAGAGATCGCGTTTCTCGCCAAGAAGGGCCGCTAGGTCCTGGGGTAGAGGTGCGCCCGCAGTAATTCGTTCCCCCGAACGGGGGTGCGTGAATGACAACGTCCGCGAGTGTAACCAGAACCTCTCGTCGAGAAGTCGACGGTCGCGACGATGTCCGTAGCGAGGATCATTGACCACGGGATGTCCAATAGTTGACATGTGTACGCGAATCTGGTGCGTACGCCCAGTGTCGAGAGTCAGGCGTAACAAAGTCACCGCGTGGGGTTTGTCAATGCGCTCAAGAACCTCATAGCCAGTTCGGGCGGGACGTCCGTCGGCGCGCACCGCCATCAAAGTTGGCGTGCGCGTGGATCGTCCGATAGGTGCGTCGACGACGCCACGCTCTTCAGCCACGTGACCTTCAACCAAGCCGAGGTAGGTCCGGTCCATCTCGCGCGTCGCGAGCTGGTCACGCAGGCAGAGCAGACCATCCACGGTCTTGGCCACGACGAGGACCCCTGAGGTGCCCTTATCGAGTCGGTGCACAATACCCGGACGAAACGGATCGCTCAGCCCCTCATCGCTCAGCGTCTGCATTTGGGGAAAGCGAGCGAGCAGACCCGCCACGAGGGTTCCCGTGCGCTGACCCGCCCCGGGATGCACTACTTGACCAGCAGCCTTATTGATGACGGCGAAGTCAACGTCGTCGAGGACCACATCAACAGGGATCGAAGGGTCGGGGTCGACCAGTCCAGTATCGGGTGCGGGCAGTACCGCCACCAAATGCTGACCCTCTTCGAGGACTTGAGAGCTCTTCACAATGACCTTGTCGTTGACGCTGACCGATCCCGCGCTCACCATGGCGTTGGCCTCGGAACGCGAAAGACCCGTCAACATCGAGATAACGCGATCAACGCGAATCGCATCCAGAGTAGGAGGAAGGATCAGATCGAGGGTCTCGCCATCGAACGCATCAAATGAATCGTTGCGATCGTTCATCGCTCCACCAATCTTGAACCGCGCAGTAGGGCAAAAAATAACAATACGAAACCCAGGGTAAGTGCAGCGTCAGCGACGTTGAACACTGGGAACCAGCCAACCGAGATGAAATCAGTCACCTGGTGAGGCACGTGTACGAGACGGTCAATCTCGTTGGACGTCCCCCCACCCAAGAGCAGCCCAAAACCCACGGTGGCCAATCCTG
Source organism: Acidimicrobiaceae bacterium (assembly GCA_013044265.1). Classification (GTDB taxonomy): domain Bacteria; phylum Actinomycetota; class Acidimicrobiia; order Acidimicrobiales; family RAAP-2; genus RAAP-2. The sequence goes on along the minus strand of JABEUQ010000014.1, from coordinate 1,451 downwards.
GCGTCGCCTGGAGTGCCACAAAGGCGAGGCCTAGGACAATGACGAGGTTAATCAATGCCGTGACAATAGGGCCCGTAGCGTTCAGTGAGAAAGAGATACCACTGTTATAGGTCACGCGAAGCCATAGGGGCCCGAGGACGTGACGACCCGCGATCGCCACGTTGCGACGTACCCACCATTTAGTGAAACTGTCGACGGCGAGCACCCCGAGGGTCCACACCACAACACTGACGTTGACTCGCCGATCTAAACGCTGGCGCGGCACGTCACACAGGTGAATACCGGCAACTGGAACTGCAGACGGGCCTTGGAGATCGGTTCGAAGCACTCGTCACAGCGCCCGTAACTACCATCATCGATTCGCGCGATGGCGACGTCGATTTCGTCCACCTTTAGACGCAATGCGGTTGCGAAGTCCTTGAGTTGGTCACGCTGAATATCCGATGCCACACTCGAACCGTCTTCGTCGTCGTATTCGAGACGCTCACGGTCCACCAACATTTCGTTCGCCTCGTCGTCGCTAATGGCGATCTGCGCGAGAGTCGCTTCTCGCGCATCACGTAGTAATCCGCGTATCTCTTCGAGGAATTCGGGGTCTTCAGCGTAGGGCTTAGAATGCATCTTGCGCTCGAGGGCTTCTTGTCGCTTGCGCTCTTCGGCCTCGCGACGCTCCTGGCGCTTGAGTTCCTCGTGGTTGCGTCGTTCGATCTCGCGCTGCTTGCGCTGCTTCTCGGCCTCGATGGATTTTCTCTTGGCGTCGATCTCGCGCTGCTTCTTCGCTTCGGCGGCGGCCTTCTCTCGAGCCTTACGTTGAACCTCACGCTCTTTAGTCGCAGCCTTGGCCTTGGCTTCGCGCTCCTTGGCCGCCTTGGCGGCGGCGGAGGCCTTAGCCTTGGCGGCGGCGGCCTTCTCACGTTCGCTGGCCTTGGCCTTGGCTTCGCGCTCCTTGGCGTCGATCACGGACTTGGCAGCGGGTGGCGAAGACTTCACCACTTTCTTGGCTGGAGTCTTTGGGGCGGATGACTTGGTCGCCGAGGCGGGAGCCGTGCTCTTCTTGGGGGGTGCAACATTCTTCACGATCTTTTTGACAACTGCTTTCTTGGCCGAAGCCTGGGGGGTTGATTTCTTAGTAGCACCCGACTTCTTCGCGACGGTGGTCGCCGACCTCTGAGTTGGTGCTGTTTTACGTACAGGATCCGCCTTCTTGACGGGCGAACTCTTCGTTGTGGCTTTTTTTACTACGACCTTCTTGACTGCGGCTTTCTTCGTCGAAGCTTTAGCAGTAGACGGCATAGACGACTCCTTAGATGGTGTGAACCAGCGCGCTGACCCTAGCAGCCCGTAACGGTACTAGGCGCGATTATCGGTAGATGACTCGAAATTCAGTACCTGACCAGTGTTGGCTGGCGGGGCGGGTGGTGGGGCCAGCGGCCGGTTTGGCACCTCGTTCG
>JABEUQ010000123.1 GCA_013044265.1 Acidimicrobiaceae bacterium | reverse complement strand
GGATTTTATGCCCCTTCGATCTCTGACTCGAAGACGAACGCCAACTACCGCGGAGACACTATTGGTAATTAGTTCAAGAAGTTCCCCTACACAACGGGGATGATTGACCGACGTCAGACGCCTGACCAGGGGGCTTTCAGCACACGGCCACGCTGGGGCGCTTCAGATCAACCGCCCACGGGTTCCCGAGGATCGAGGCTAATCGGCACGGCGTCGAATCTGGCGAGGTCCGCTTGCTCGTCTGAGCTCCGCGCACACCGTTGCCGAGATCGAGAAGTGCGAGTTGCGCGAAAGTTCAAGCGAACGGCGCGTCCCTGGGGGACTAGTGACGGTGTCGCTATCGATTGGGAAAGCGCCGCGAGTTGCAGCAACGGCGGTCGTCATCCGACCAGCAAGAGACACGTGGGGCTCGTGGGTCATTCACGGTACCATTGCCACGCCTGCGCGGGCAGCACCGCGGCAATCGCGTCAGCGATCGTCTGATAGCCCTGGTCGTTCGGGTGCAGGTTCGGCCCGTACGGCGGTTCTTGACACATCCACGTCAATGCGCAAGTCTGCGCCAGATTCTCACCAACCGTACCGATGCCGTCGACGGTCACCGGGGTGGTGTCGGACGTACGGAACCGTGCGGCCACGTCCGCGACGGGAATCGAGCTCTGGCCGTAGACCATTGCCAGGGTCGAATTCAACAGGTTGATCACTGGCACGCTCGCGACGGCGAAGCGCTCCCCCGACGATCCGCTCAGTGCTCTGGCCAGGTACGGGTTGTAATGATTGATACCGATGAACGTTACGTGGGGCCCGGCCGCGGCCTTGAGCGCTGTGATGACTTGAGGCAGTTGGATGCTCAAGAGATTCATGCGCGCGCTGACACAGGTCATGTCGACGTTCTCATGCAAGAGACAGCCGTGCAGGTCGTTGAACCCCAGGTCGAGTGTGACGACGCCCCCCTGGTTCTGGTGAGTCCGCAGAAACGCGACGGCACGCAACAGCTGCGAGTCGCCGCGTGCGTAGCAGTGGTCGCCACCGTAGAGCACCTGCTGAGTGGTCTCACCGGGACACCCCGTCTGAATGAGTTGCATCGGGGTGCCCTTGGCGGCGAGCATCGTAATCAAATCATTCGCGTACCCCTTGCGCGTGGGCTGACCGCGGTCGTGACGCAGCGTCGGCTGCACGCCCACCGAGACCGACGCGCCAATGGCGAGCAGGAACGTCGGATCGATCGTCGAGGTTCCGTTCGCGGACGCGGGTGACGCGCTCATCATGAGACTCGTGGCGGCAACGAGCACACCGGCCGCGACGAGTGACGTCACCCAACGGACGCCGCGCAACGTCACCGCGCACCTACCGATGTTGTCGGGGGGTATCTCGACGCGTGATGATAGTTCATGTCATCAGTCTTGGCGACGACTATGACGCAACGATGAGTTGATGATGAGAGTTCTCTCACGTGTGAACGTCACCCCTCGCTGGGGTCACTTTCTTCTCAACAGGAGGTGAATCGTTAAGTTCGCCGAAGACGCGCCTACGTCAATGGAATACGTTCCTGGGACCGTGACAAAGACATTATTTCGAAATATCTGGAATCCGGATGCCGGAATCCTCAGTGTCACCACCTTCGATGCCCCGGGTGCTAAGAGGACCCGTGCGAAGGCGCGTAGCTGCTCCGGGGGCTCGCCCGTGACGCTCGGGTACTTGACGTACGCCTGCACGACATCAGCGCCGGTCCGCTTTCCCGTGTTACGTACGAGCACCTCAACCGTTGCCCCTTTCGCACCAGATGTGAGCGACGGCTTCGAGAGTGTAAAGGTCGTGTAATCGAGACCGAAGCCGAACGGAAAGAGTGGTCGTACTCCATGGGATTGGTACCAGCGATAGCCGAGGTCACGGATAGATCCAAAGTCGACCGTCGAACTCATACCGGGGAACTGACGCGGATAAGCGACCGGTTGCGAAGTGACACTCGACGGGAAGGTAATGGGAAGGCGACCAGAGGGATCGACAGCACCAGTGAGAACCGCAGCAATGGCTCGCCCATCCTGTTCACCGGGGTACCAGCCCTCGACAACGGCTGCAACCTTGCTCAACCACGGCATGAGAACAGCACCGCCGGTATTCAGCACCACAATCGTGCGTGGATTCGCCGCCGCCACCGCCGCGATCAAGACGTTGGCGTCGCCGCCGAGCTGGAGGTTGGGACTGTCAACACCCTCCGAGTTGAAAGTGCCGGCGAAGACAATGGCCACTTTGGACTTACGCGCCGCGGCCACCGCGCGTTTGATCTGTGGAGTGACGTAGTAGATTCCGAACCGGGGTGCGGGATGTCCGCGTTCCTGAAACCATCGTGCACCAAAGCGGTAGGTTTGCCCCCTCACCATCGACACCATCGTGGTCAGGTCTGAGGGGGCGTGAAGGCCACTGGACGAGGCGAGCGCTCGACCGTTGAAGTACATCCACATGTCGCCCGCTTGTTCCATGGAGATTTCAAAGTCCCCTGTGGCGCGAGCTCGAACCTTGAAGCCCCACCTAGTCCATCCGTCGCCTACCCCCGGTTTCGTCGCCGTCGCAATCGCCGACGTGACGTTGGGTGAGAGTTCGACCGAGATGTCGGCCTTACCCGGTGAACTCGTTGATCTTGTTGGGGCGAGCAGTTTCAGCGGACGTCCCTGCAAACCGTCAACGCTGGCCAGTGCATCGATGTCGAGTGTCGCGAGTCCTCCGGGCTGATACGTGACCCGAACCCGCTGGCCGAGCGAGTTTCGCAGGGCCCAGAGTGGCGTTATGACAAAGGGAGCGTGAACGTACGAACTACCGCCGCCCGTGACTTGTGGTAACTGCCCCGCGTCGGTGCCAATGAGGGCGATCGACGTGTCGTTCGTGGCGAGCGGAAGAATGGAGTGGACGTTCTTGAGTAGGACGATGCTGCTCTCAGCCGCTCGAAGCGCCACGTTGGCGTGTGCGGGTGTCGTCACGATGGCCGCGAGCGAGCCCTGATGGGGGCGCCCAATCAACCCGCCAGCGAACATCGTGGTGAGTACCGTGCGCACGGCTCGATTGAGATCACGGAGCGGGATTGCGCCCGTCGCCACCATGCGTACAATGGCGCTCGCCGAAGCGGGCTTCACCAATGCGATACCTGCGCGAAACGCGTGGGCGACGTTGCGAACGGCCTCGAGGTCAGAGCGTACGAAGCCGGTGAACCCCCACGATTTCAGCGTCTTGTAGAGATACGGATCCGAACAGGTATTGACGCCGTTCAGCGAACCGTACGAACACATCAGTGACGCAACGTGCGCTTGTTGCACGGCGGCGCGAAAGGGAGCGTCATAGAGTTCGGCGAGCGCGCGTGACGAGACGACTTGGTTCAGACGCAACCTGGCGGTCTCTTGGGTGTAGGCGGTGAAGTGCTTGGCGTCAGCCATTGCACCGGTCGACTGGATTCCCTCAACGCTCGCCACGCCCATGACGCTCGTGAGGAATGGGTCTTCGCCGTAGGCTTCGAATATTCGCCCACTCTCGGGAACTCTCGCCAAGTTGAGCTCGGGTCCTTGTACGACGTCAATACCTTTCGCCATGGCTTCTGAGCCCAGGACCTCACCGACGGACCGGGCGAGGGATCGATCGAACGAAGCCGCTATACCAATGGCAGCGGGCAATTGGGTCACTCCCGTGAGTCCGTTCGCCAAGCCATTGGGACCATCGCTCAACGTGAGCGGGGGGATACAGAGCGACGGCACGCCGCGGTTGCGATTCTCGAGGGGCGGGTAGGTGGCGAGTACTGCAAAATTAGCTTTTTGCGCCAGCGTCATTTTAAACAACACCTCACTTGCGAGCGACGAAGGACTCGCCTGGTGGAGTAGTGACTGGCGCACCCAGGGACACTTGGACGGCGAAGACGAGATGGCGGAACGAACAACACCCGGTCGTAGCGGTTCGGGCGTCCTGCCCGCGCCGTACGAAGCCGCTGGGGGCACCAAGACGGTCATGACGATGAGAGGGCAGCACACCGAGACCATCACGACGCGGCGGATCTTGGTGAAGCCCGTACGTCGAGTGGGAGATCCGCTCCTGCCGGAGGTGGCCCGTTTCGGAGTCCGACGTCCGAGGGAATCTCGTCGACCGAACGACATTGAAAGTGGGGAGTGGGGTTCGAACACAGGGAGACCATAGGTCGCTCGATGGCCCCGAAACTGCATGAATGTCATGTGTGAGAGGACTCTCATCCGCAACTCATCGAGACGTCATGGTCGTCGTTGATACTCATCACATGAACAATTTCGAGTGGTCCTACGACCACACCGATTCAGAGTCGGGTGCGCGTTGAGTTCCCGCAGTGCCCGTTGGGTTGCGTCGCTCGCCGCGACCGGCGCGCTCGTGGGAGGAGTCGTGACAATTGATCGATTGCCCGCCAGCGTGGTACCCGTATCGGCGGCCAGCGCTGCCAAGGTTTCGTCGCTTGCCAAGCAACAACGGTTGACGAACGAGGCCACGGTGCTGCAGCGGCAAGTTGGGTTAGAAATCGCGCAACTCACCGCAGAGTCTGCTCAACTCGAACGGCGCGCCACTCTCCTACAAGACGCCATGAACGCTCAGCGAAGGGTGACGATCGCGGTCGCTCGCGTCGCACCGACGACGACGTCGTCGATACCTACGACCCACGCCACAACGGGCGCAAGCTCCAGTAAGGACGACAATGACAACAGCGGAGGCAATGACAATGACTCAAATTGAGGCTCCCCGCACCGGCTCGATTGTGTCGCACACTCCCCAGAAGTCCTTCGCTGATCCTGCGGAGTCCGCCCTTTTCGAAGCCGAACGCCGCAGGGTCGCGATGCGCCGCCGCCACCGTGCAGCGTTGTACCGTGCGTCGACGCGACGACGGGTAGCGTCCGCCGTCGTCGTGGGCGCGTTGGTCATTGTTGGCGCGAGCGTCGCCGACGCGGCCATTCAACGCAGCGTCGCGCGCTCGACGGCGGTATCGACAAACGTCGTCACGAGCTCGCGGTCGTCGTCACCCGCGACGGTCAACGCAATGTACTTGCAACTTCTTGCGCAGCTGAACGCCGACAGCCGAGCGTTGACGCAACTCGAGAAGTCGACGAGAGCGACGCTTACCGTAGTCTCCGCCAGTGGACCAGGTACAACGGTGCGACAGGGTTCGACCGGTATCGTGGCGCCTCCGCCAACGATCACGCCGTCGGCACCCGTGGCCGTGGCCCCAGCGACGCACGCGACAACTGGAGCCTCCGGTGGGGGTTGATCACGGTGCCGCGGCGACTGACCGCGTCGACGTCGAGGCGAGCGAAGTACTCGCCAGCTCGACGGCGATGGCAAGTCGAATCCACGTCCGCGTCGTACTCCCAGAATCTTCGACGCCGGATGCGCGGGCGGCCACAGTTGACGTTGTCCAGGACGCCGTACTCGATGTCCTCGCGATATTTCACGATGTCGAGCGGATCTGTACGCGGTTCGATCCGACCAGCCCGCTCAGTCTCGTCAATGCACAACCAAGTCAGTGGCACGTCGTACCCGAGACCCTCTTTGAAGCACTACTGGAAGCCCATGCGGCGTACGTGTGGTCGGCGGGTCGATTTGACCCGCGAGTATTGAAGGACTTGCTGGTCCTCGGCTACGGGTCGTCGCTGCCGTTCGAAGTGGGCGATGTGGTGACGGGGTCGCCTCCGCACCCGCCTCGAATCTGGTCCACTGCGCCCTGGGGGTTTCAACACGATCGGAGTATCCGCTCGATTCAGCTGGACGGAGCCCCCGTCGATCTCGGTGGGATCGGGAAGGGACTCGCCGTGAAGTGGGCCTGCGAACGACTGGGCCGCGACAGTAGTAGCTTCCTCGTCGAGGCGGGCGGCGACTGTTACTGCGCGGGCTCGTCGCCCGACGGAGGGGCATGGCGAATTGGCATTGAGGACCCCCGCGGGGGCAGTGACGCGATCGCGGTGTTGGGAGTGAGCGATTGCGCCGTGGCGACGTCTTCGACCAGGCTTCGCCATTGGCGTGCCGGGACCACCCCAGTGCACCATCTGATCGACCCTCGAACTGGTCAACCCGGGGGTGACGGCCTGAGGGCGGTGACCGTCGTAGACGCGGACCCGGCGAGGGCCGAGGTCTGGACCAAGGTACTCTTTCTTGAAGGGGTTCAGGGCATTGGGCGCGCGGCGCGCGACCACGGTGTGAAGGCGTTCTGGATTCGTGACGACGGTTCCTTCGCGTTTAACAGCACCATTGCTGATTCATTGCTTTGGACGGCCTCGTGAACTCCAAGACCGCCGAACGCCTACACAACACGGTCTCCACTAGCCTGACGGCGGTCGCGGTCGTGGGTGTAGCGGTTCTGGCCGGGTCACTCGCTGCGCGACTAGTCGGTCCCTCCTTGCACGATCGGTACTTCCTGTGGGTGACGGGACGGGCGCTTGGTCTCGCGAGTTACTTCTCACTTACTGCCCTCGTCTTGCTCGGCGTATGGCTGCGCCACCCGTGGCGACTGCGCTACCCCCTCGGACACGCCGAGACTCGTGTGCGAGTCCACGCCGCGCTGGCGGTGGCGACACTCGTGCTCGTCCTCGGTCACCTCTCGAGTCTCGCCGCGGACAAGTACGCCGGTGTCGGATGGTGGGGAGCTGTGATACCGGGGGCGTCGCACTACCGCACGACGCCCGTTGCGCTTGGGGTCATCGCGTGGTTCGCGATCATCGTTTTCAGTGCATCGGCGGGATTGGCCGGTCGGCGAGGCACGAAACACTGGCTCCTCGCGCATCGATGTGCGTCGCTGACATTCGTGATGGTATGGCTGCACGCGACACTGACTGGCACCGACTCGATGAGACTGCGCCTGTTTTATTCCGTCACCGGACTGGCGTTCGTACTCCTTTCTGTCTCTCGGTACCTCGCGAGACCATCGATCGACGACGTCCGTCGGTTCTTCGATACTGAGACCTCGTCGAATCCTGGTACCGGTAACGCACCATCCCGAGGGACGAGTGAGGTCGGACCGGTCGCGCGAGTTACGAATGAGCGACAATCATGACGTCCGAGCTTCGTACACCGAACGACCACGCGCACGAAGAATCCACGATCGATGACCCGGTGGCGTTCGTCGGAAGTGTCAACGCTCGACTACTGGCGGGACCTCAATCAGCGTCGGGATCCGAGGCGTTTAGACAACACGAAGCGCGACTCGGCCTCCTTAACCTCGATGATTCGTCGCCGCATACCCTGAGAGCTCTGATTGGTGCGGCGGGCTTGGTCGGACGCGGCGGTGGCGAGTTTCCGCTCGCGAAAAAATTGGACGCCGCAATCAACGCGGGTGCGACGCCTCTGGTGGTCGTGAACGCGAGTGAGGGGGAACCCGCGAGTAAGAAGGACGCGACACTTCTTCAACTGCGTCCCCACCTCGTGCTCGACGGGGCCGAAGTGGTAGCGGCATCGGTGGGTTCGAGCGACGTAACGATCTACGTGCACCGAGATCGACCAGATCTTGTGGGGCCAATCAGTCGAGCTATTCGTGAGCGTCACCTGGAAGGTACCAGCGCGGTGACGTTTCGAATTATCGAAGGACCCAATCGCTACGTGTCGGGTGAGGCGAGCGCGGTGGTGTCGCTTCTTGAACGCGGCGTCGCGCTGCCGCGGCGAAAGTCCGTCCCGCTCGCCGTCGCGGGGGTTGCTGGTCAACCGACGATCGTGAGTAATACCGAGACCTACGCGCACGTGGCCCTCATTGCGCGCTTCGGATCGAAATGGTTTCGTGAAACTGGTTCCGTCGATACGCCGGGATCGACCTTGCTAACAATTGTGGGATCCGTTCCCACGCCCGGCGAGGTGCTCGAACTGCTTCGTCCCGTTACCCTCGGAACTATCCTCGCTCGAGTGAGTGAGAAGTCGCGCCGCCCGCAGGCGGTGTTGCTCGGTGGCTACGCCGGGGTCTGGCTCGACGGTGCGTCCGCGTCCGCGGCGCTCGTCGATCGGCACTGGCTTCGCCAGGTCGGCGCTCCACTGGGCTGTGGAATCGTCGGCGTGCTCGGGGATGGTCTCTGCGGGCTCGCCGAGACTGCACGTCTCCTTGGTTGGATGGCTGAGGAGTCCTCGGGTCAGTGCGGTCCGTGCGTGTCGGGACTGCCCGCTATGGCTGAACTCGTGTTCGAACTGGCGGACGGCCGCGCCTGCGCCCGCGACGTCGTCGCGCTTCGACGACTGGCCATCGACGTACGCGGTCGAGGTGCGTGCGGTCATCCAACGGGTGCGGCGAATCTCCTCGAGAGCGCGCTCGACGTGTTCGCGCCGGAAATAGCCAAGCACCTACGAGGTCGTGCGTGCGAGGCCCATGGTGTTGGACTACCGCTGACGCATAAACCACTCGGAATGTCGTAATGAGCGTGCCCATGAGTAGCGAACAGTCCCCTGATACCACCGAACTTGACCCACTTGGGTACCTGATCGTGGTCGACGGGACAAGGTGCGATGGACACGGAATCTGCGTACTACGGCTGCCCGAGCGAATCTCGCTCGACCAGTGGGGTTATGCGTCGCTCGACGTTGAGCCAATCGTCCGGCGCTCAACGCTGCGGCGGGCTCTACGGGCGGTTCTCGCGTGTCCCAACGGAGCGCTCGAGTTAGTCGAGACCCTAAGTCCGTCACGGCAGGTCTCCACAGAGCCGGGCGTCGGGACTGGTAGGTTGCGCTTGTGAGACACCGCGTCGATCCAAGGAAAGTAGACTCGCTCGCCAGGTCCTCGCTGCGTAGAGGTGGCCGCTTGACGTGGGTGACGACGCTTGGTTCGGTCGTCGTCGTAACCGCGGTCCTCGTAGCCCTATTACTAGTGCAGGGTCCACCCGTTGTGGGCATGCCCCAGTCCCTCCAAATTGGGGTGGGGACAGGCATCGCGGTAACGGCGCCAGGATCGAGTCCGATAAGGCCACCCGTCGTCCTTTCTACGAAGCTCTCGCGCGTCGTAATTGTGACGCCGCAGCAACCCGTTACCGACCGTGACGACCAGCACAGCGTCGATTCCGACGACGGGACGTCTTCGGTCAGCTCGCCCAGCGGTTCCATCGGTCAGTAATGAAGGACGGCCACCCTCGACGAGGCGGGCCGAGACGTTGGTTCCGATCGTCGCGAACCGCGATTCGTCTCGCCGCGTTGCAGGGTCTCATTCTCGCGGTCGTGCTCGGCGGCGTCGCGGTCACCCTCGTTCTCACCTTCTCCACGAGCTACCAGGACGTGGCTGCTCGCGGTCTTGTCACTGAACTCAAGTCGTTCGCCAGTGCGGCCACATCGCGACCGCACAATCAGTCGCTCGAGACATTCTCGGTGGAATACCTGCAAACCCACGCGTTGGCGTCAGGGGGTGCGGTACTCGTCGCGCTCCCTCACGCCGGACGCGTGCAGACCGCTGGGAGTCAGTCGCTCGAGGGTTCTTCCATAGTTCAGGCCTATCTCAAGAATCCACCCAGGGCGTCGCGAGTTGTGTCGACCACAATTGGCGCAACACCCGTGGAGATGGCTGAGGCCCCCCTCTACGTTGGGCCGAAACTCGCGGGCACCGTCATCGCCACGGCCGACCTCTCGGCGTTCGCAGCGGAGCGAACCCGCGTTCTGGCGCTTTCGCTCCTGGAAGCCTCGATTGCTTTGCTAGCCGCGACCGCCGGAGGATATCTCCTGCTTCGTCAACTCCTTCGCACGGTGGGCCGTATCACTTCGACCGCCGATGAATTGGGCCGATCCAGTCTCGACCAGCGCCTGGGCGACCAGGGACGAGACGACGAGGTCGGCGACTTGGCTCGCACACTTGATGAGATGCTGGATCGGATTCAAGTGATGATGCAAGCCCAACGTCGTTTGCTGGCTGACGTCTCGCATCAACTACGAACGCCGCTGACGGTGACCCGGGGTCACCTAGAGATTCTCGCTCGTACTGGCAGTGACGACCCCGTGGCGGTGCGCGAAACCATCGACCTCGTGGTCGACGAAATCACACATATGAGCGCGTTGGTGCAGCGATTGCTCATGCTCGGCCACGCAATGGACCCCGAGTTCCTTGATATCCAGCCGGTTGACCTTCGCGCGCTTCTGGGCGACTGTTTCGCTGCAGCGCAGGTTCTCGACGCACGTCAGTGGGCTCTTGGGCCGGTTCCTGATGTAGTGCTACTCGTTGATGAAGCGAAACTTCGAGGTGCGATTCTTAACCTCGTGGCCAATTCAGTCAACGCCACCAGCGAGGGAGATTCCATTCGACTTGGTGCATCGTTAGATCAGACTGGAGCGGAGATTTCAATTTGCGTGGACGATTCTGGTCCGGGGATTCCACCGTCGCAACGTTCGCGCGCCCTGGAGCGGTTCTCGAGCCTTGACGGCAGTACGAGTGGCTCCGGACTCGGACTCGCCATCGTGAAAGCTGTGTGTGACGCTCACGACGGCCGTGTAGAAATTACGAGTTCGCAACTCGGAGGTGCTCAAGTGTCGATAGTCCTGCCGTCGGCTCGACTTGAGAAGGAAGGGGGCGATCCATCATGAAAGTTCTCGTTGTCGAAGACGACAAAGGTATCGTGTCGTTTCTCGTGAAAGGTCTGCGTGCGGAAGGCTACGCGCCATTCGTCGCCGAAAATGGTGTAGCCGCGGTAGATATGCTGAGGACCGCCATTGATCCGTTCGACCTGATACTCCTCGACCTGGGTCTACCAGGCATGACGGGAGAGGAAGTCTTGCAACGTCTGCGACTTCGTGACTCGACTCTGCCCGTTATCATTCTTACCGCGCGCGAAGGGATCGGTGAGAAGGTTCGCGGACTCGATCTCGGCGCCAATGACTACGTCACCAAGCCCTTCGCCTTCGAAGAGTTGCTCGCCAGAATTCGTGCCGCCATTCGATCGACGAATCAGCCCGCATCGAATGAGCTCGTGGTGGGCGATCTTCGCTTTGACCTTCAAACGAAATTGGCCCACCGAGGGGGACGCAACATTGAACTCGCCCCAAGAGAATGGGCACTACTAGAACTATTCATGCGCCACCCTACCCACGTGCTCTCGAGAACTCGGATTCTGGGTGAGGTGTGGGAATATGACTTCGACCCCGGAAGCAACGTTGTTGACGTCTACGTCGGTTACCTTCGTCGGAAACTGAACCTACCCGGGTTGGAGCCCCTATTCAAGACAATTCGTGGTGCCGGGTATCGACTTGTCTGAGGACGGCCAAACTCACGAGAAGTAACTCGGCAGCGTCGGCTCTCTTCAATCGCCCGCGTCCCCCGAGTCGGCCAGCACTGCGTCGACCCCTTCGAGCTCGCTGATTTCAGCGACGAGTTCATTGATGAGTGCGCGGCCACGAACTTGAAACTGGACGCTGACCATCGGGATCTCATCGTTCGTTCGTTCGATCGACACTCGATTCTGGTTGACGCTGGTAACCAACTGATCCGGTGGAAATCTCCGACAGTGTGAATCCGCGCGCGGACGCCAACTCGAGCACTTCGCGCAAGAGGCACCGGCCGTCTGGATAGCGCACGCGAATCACCGATGTCTCGGTCGACGAGTGAGGGAGCTGACGCGCCAGCATCGGGAACAAAGTGGTCACAATAAGATAGATGAAGTTCTCTTTCCGCACTTGTGACACCCAATTACCTCCCCCAACCCTCAGCCCGCTCAACGCTGAGGGTTTCGTAGTGTTCGAGTTCCTTCATCAGTTCTCGT
>JABEUQ010000122.1 GCA_013044265.1 Acidimicrobiaceae bacterium | reverse complement strand
GGGTTGAAGGAGAGTTCGATACGAACATACATTGATCGGTCGCGGTTCTTCGTACGTTGGCTCGATGATGATTTCCATCCGAGAGGACCAAACGGGTGATTACAAGGACCGCTTGAGTACACTCCAATCAATGGAGAATTCTTACATCGAGGCTCCCGGTCCCGACGCTCACTGGTGGCCCGAGATCAATGAGTTGTGTTGGAATGCGCCCGTCGTGAACGACAGCAAGGCTTCATGACGATGTGGAGGTGGGCCCGAATGAGCGCCCCGTCCGCCCGTATTGGAAAGTGCACGCACCTTCATCTCGGATCAAAACGTCACTGTACTTTTTTCGTGCGCGGACACGAATACCGCGGCCGCGGCTCGCACGGCCTCAAGGCCGTCTTCTCCCGTGGAATAGGGTTGGCCGATACCCTGGCACGCGAGTTCAAAACGACGGATCGTCTTCACGTACAGATTCTCGCGGTCCTCGACAGGGATGCCGTGGGTACCTGATGAATCGGTGAGGACGATGTCGCCGATTGGGTCCTGCCTCAGCACGTCAGTGGCGACGAGTGAACCTCGGGATCCGTGGATCTCGAGACTGGTGCGCCCAAAGGGCACCAGGTAACTTTGGCACGTGGATGCGACGACACCGTTTGCGAAGCGGAAGTTGCACAACGAGACGTCCTCGATGCCCGCCGTGGCCATTCCGAACGTGGAGGTGAGCGCGGTGACCTCCACGATGTCACTCTGGAGGTCGGCCCGCAAGATATCCACATCGTGCACCACTTGGTCCCACACGACGCCGCCGCCTTGGCTGACGCCCGTCAGACGCCATCCGCGGAGCCTCTCCGAAAGACCCACCGCGTGATTGATCCTCGCAAGATAGAGTTCGCCGAGGCGGCCTTCGGCCACGATGCGTCGGATCATCTCGTGCACGCCCGAGGCTCGAATATGATGATTCGTAGCCAGGATGACGCCGTGTGCGCGGGATTGATCCACAATGTCCGACGCCATTGCCACACTGGTGGCGAGGGGCTTCTCGCAGAGGATGTTCTTGCGTGCTCGAATCGCTGCCAGGGTCTGGGCAGCGTGAAGATCGTTCGTGGTGCTCACGTAGACCGCATCGACCGGCCACGAAAGTAATTCATCCAATTGGTCAGTGTGGCGTGTCAAATCGTTGGTAGCGGCGTAGTTTGAGGCGCGCGAGATGCTCGAGCTGAACACGCCAACGATCTCCTGTCCGGCGAGTCGCAAAGCAGGAATGAGACGCGTGGAAGCGATATCGCTCGCTCCTATCAATGCCCACCTCAACCTTGCCCACCTCCTTGGAATTGGGGGCCGGACGACCACCGTGCGACCCGAGGTAGGACGCTCTCGGCGACAAGTTGAACGTGATCAAGGTCGTGAAGATCCATCACCTGGAGGTAGAGGCGGGAGATCCCCAACTCGCCGTAGCGCTCCATCCTGGCGACCACTTGGTCGGGTGTCCCGAGGAGCCAGTGCGAGCTATCGTCGGGGATGCCCCCCAATTTCTTCGCTCGTCGCTGAATCTGAGTGGCGTCTTCGCCGCAACACAGAACCAAGGCGGCCGAACGAATGAGTGAGGTGGGAGTGCGACCCATACTAAGACAAGCAGCGTCCACCCGCGCAAATTGTGTGGTGCAGACCTCGATCGAGGCGAAAGGAACGTTGTATTCGTCAGCGAACGCCGCCGCGAGGTTGGGCGTGAGGTGCGGGCCTTTGCCGCCCACGATGACGGGCGGCCGCGGCGTTTGTACCGCCTTGGGTAAGGCCGGGCTGTGGGCGAGTCCGTAGTACTGACCGTCGTAATTGAATTCTTCGCCGACCGGCGTTCCCATGAGACCGGTAATGATCTCGAGTTGTTCGCGCAACCGCTCGAAACGTTCCGCCTGGGGTGGAAAAGGTACGCCGTACGCGGTGTGTTCCGCCTCGTACCAACCCGCGCCGAGACCGAACTCCACTCGACCCCCGCTCATCTGGTCCACCTGGGCGATCGTGATCGACAAGGGTCCAGGAAGTCGGAAGGTCGCGGCACTGAGCAGCGTGCCCAGCCGGATCGTCTTCGTGTCGCGCGCCAGACCCGCGAGGGTGATCCAGGCGTCCGTCGGCCCGGGCAGGCCGTCGTGCGGCCCCATCTTCATGAAATGATCGGACCGGAAGAATGCGCCGAACCCACCCTCTTGCGCCGCCAGGGCGAGGGCCAAAATATCGTCGTAGGTCGCTCCCTGATGCGGTTCACTGAATATTCGAAGTTCCACGTTTCTCCTTACCAACTCGCGTTAGGTCTCATGCGCCATGGCAGCGCCGGATCGCGGTCACGGCGTCGAACTAGAGACGCAATGCCGACGGTTTGAAGTCGGTCCACCATTTGGTGTCTTGGGCGTCGACGTCCGGCACGTCGATATAGACCTCCAACTCGTTGCCATCGGGATCCAGGATGTAGAGGCTGTGTGACATCCCGTGATCTGTCGCCCCGAGGATCCGTACCCCGTTCTTCACCAATACCTGGTGCGCCGCGCGGAGTTCGTCGTCGCTATCTCCCACCTTGATGCCGAAGTGGTACATGCCCACGCGTCGACCCGAAGGAATGGGCGTGGCCAGCGAGCCCACCTCGATAAGTAGCAATTCGTGGTGTGTCCGTCCACCCGGTGAGTTGAAGGCCACGGCGCCAGAAAATACCTCTCCGTCGGTGAACGGCAGTATCGTTCGCCAGCCCAGGACTTCGCGATAAAAGTGTGCTGACGCGTTCAAGTCTGCGACGAATAGAACGACGTGTCCGAGTTCCTTAACTTGCATGTGTCTCCCTAGTTGTGAGTTCGCGAGTGGGTGAGAAAAAGCGTAGACGTTACGCGGATCTCGACATCCGATTTTGTGTCGTACGCGCCGCCGCTCGGGGCGAAGTTGGGGTATGACAGCAACACTCTTTGGAATGGCACAATTAGCGTTACTTAACTCCTCTCTCGTGCTGCACGGAGAGTCGGTGAACGGTCCTCGTCGTGGACGATCGCGAGCGCGTTGACCGCCGGGGCACCGAATCCGAACAACACTTCTTGATACCAGAGGCAGGCCCCGGATGGTGCCGCTCCTCGTCAGGATCCATGGCGGCGCTGCGGGCACCAGAGTCCTCAGAGACCTTATAAATGCTGGTGTGGATGCGGGTCGTGGCCGTGGCGTCCCTCTCTCGCGGAGGAAACTGGCAGGCTCGTCGACGCGACCAAAACTGGAGAGCGAGCAGGTGGAGAGGACACCGACCTTCACGCGAGGTGCCACTCGCCAGCGCAGCGAAATTGTGTATCCACTAGAGGGCCCCCGTTTTGATACGTTAAGGCCAACGGCACCTCGTCCCGATGGGGCATGAGGGCACTACAACACCACCGACCGAGGTCGGATTCTATATAATACCTGATTCAATATAATTTATCCCGAATTGCGGGACGATTTGCCGTCCAAGCGATGCGAATCAGAACTGATTTCGTTCTGTATCCACTTTTCAAAATTGCTCCGACACTCGATGATATTGTCGCCACGTGAAAGCAGGTCCGGCGCTCAAAATGTCGTGCAGCCGGCGAAGGGAGACCGCCAGAATGTGGCCAACATGGAGAAGGAAGCATGGCTAGTCGATCCGTTTTCGTATACGACCCGCTGAACGTGGAATCCGACCTGTTGGGTCGATGGGGACTGGACTTCACCTTCGGAGTTCCAGTGTGGGCCACTGGGCAAGCCCGTGCGAAAATGAACTCAGAAGATTTCATCAAGAGCGCTCTCGGCCACGATGCCGTCCTGGGTGCCAGCGGGGCTCTTGTTACGCGCGACATCATGGAGGCCTTACCCGATCTGCGCTTCATCGCCAAGCTGGGAATCGGCTACGAGGTGATCGATGTCGTCGCCGCCACCGACTGCGGCATTGTCGTGACCAATACGCCCATGCACTCGGAGGTCGATCTGGTCGCCGAGCACGCCGTTGCCCTCATCTTGGCTTGCGTGAAGCAATTCCATTGGTACAACACGCCCTACGTCAAAAGTGGGGGCTGGCGAGATCCGGAGCATCTCGTGGGCACCCTCAAAGGGTCAACGGTGGGCATCGTGGGCTTCGGCAACATCGGCCAAGCTGTGGCGCGGAGACTGGTGCCCTTTTGCCAAGAGATCCTGACCTACGACGTCCGAGAGATCGCACACTTCGAACACGTGTCACAGGTGAGTCTGGAGGAGCTCCTCGAGCGATCCGATGTGGTCACTCTTCATGCCCCTCCAGCACCGGGTGGGCCGTTGCTCGACCGTCAGCGTCTGACGTCGATGAAGAAGAATGCCATTCTTATCAATACCGCGCGCGGAGCCTTGGTCGATGGCCGCGCCCTTTCAGATCTCCTCACGTCGGGGCATCTCGCGGGAGCCGGGGCTGACGTGTTCGCGCCGGAGCCCCCCCCCGACGATGACCCACTAGTCAATGCGCCCAACACCTATTTGACGCCGCACGTCGCCGCGTGGAACGCGGACATCCGCGTCGAGATGGTCGAATTGGCGTTGTCCTCACTCGCGATGCTCTTCGACGGTGAAATTCCGCCGACAGTGATCAACCCGGAGGTGTTTGAGAAAGGAATTCGAGCATGAGCGATCCGTGGTTCTCCAAGAACCTTGAATTCGTCGGCTACACCGATCAAGGGGGCATGCCCGGCGGCACCCAAGTGATGTTGAACAAGGGGTACGTCTTCATTGGCAAGAATGAAGGGGTCAGCGTCATCG
Organism: Acidimicrobiaceae bacterium; assembly: GCA_013044265.1. Classification (GTDB taxonomy): domain Bacteria; phylum Actinomycetota; class Acidimicrobiia; order Acidimicrobiales; family RAAP-2; genus RAAP-2. The sequence goes on along the minus strand of JABEUQ010000122.1, from coordinate 7 downwards.
ATGTGCG
>JABEUQ010000121.1 GCA_013044265.1 Acidimicrobiaceae bacterium | reverse complement strand
GTAAAAATCCACTGAGGCGACGCCCCCCGCCCCATCGCACGATGAGATCAATCCTCGAGATATCCGCGGACGCAATACCCGCGGCGACGCTGCCGCTGGCGTGTGCACCACCATTCTTGAGTGAATAATTCAGATCCCAATTCCAGCCGTAATTCACCAAGAAATTGACTTTGATACGACCCTCGCCTATTCGGGTCCGCTGCGTATAACGCAAAAGTTCCTTCGGGAAAAGTGGTGACTGTGTATTACCCACCACGAGTAGGTCAGCATCCCTCTCTTGTAATTCCGCGACCGCTTCCACGCACGCCTTTTGAAAGGCTTCGATTTGGGCGGCGGGACGTTTCGTATTGTCAACTGTGAAGCCGTAGAAGGTGATTTCAGGGATGCCCAGGGCCAGACACGCGCTGTACACCTCAAGGCCCGGTTGTAAACCGAAGTGATAGCCGTCTTGTTTCTCGAATCCTTGACTACTCGCCCATCTCCGGTTTCCATCGGGAATGATGCCCACATGCTGAGGAATTCTCTTTACGTTCGCCATCGTCGACTCCGTGATCGAGGTCCTTACCATCTTGATACCTTTCGGTTCGATATCTTCATTCAGATCTCCGGAGGCCACCGGCTCGTGGAGCCACAACTCCACGACATTGGCTTCGTCAACAAAAACACGTGCCACGCGTCGCCGATGAGAGATCCCATATCACATCCATGTTCACTTCGACGTTAGTCACCTCCACTGTTAGAAGTAGTGACGACGACCACCCACCATGTGTCCCATCGACCCCATGAGCCACAGCACAATGCCGACGATCAAGACAATGACGCCCACCGACCACAAGATCGAGACGCCAAGGACGAATCCAATCAGCATGAGAATTGCTCCAAATATGATCATGGTCTAGCTCCTCTGTTCGTGTAATTCAGTGGTATCGCCCGCTTCGTTCTTCGTGGTGCGCTCGACCGTACTGGTGGGAGCGGTAAGGGTGTGCCGCGACATAATGAAGACGAGCGACGACGCGACGAAACCAACACCTCCGGCAACCATCAAGATGACGCCCACAGTCGCAATGCGAAACCCACTGTTGTGAACCACGTTCTGGGCGATCAAGGCCCAATACATAATCGCTCCCGCTACGGCGGCGATGGCACTCATCACCATTCCAGGAAGACCCATCAGAACTCTCCTTGCTCGATACGGACCTAAGGTCCACTACGGCAAATGCAAGGTCTGGGCTTGTCGCTACTCCAATCGTACTTCTCGCCGAGACTTCCCGAGCGGCCATTTGCGGAAACTTGGAAGGGACCCGGCCCGGGTTCCGGCGATGTGAGATCTTTCACATCCCGTGTCGTCTCAACTGCCATCCACTTCAAAGGACATTTCGTTTCCTCGAGGGCTGACCCACGACCCACGTCCAACTCGGCGCCCACCAGCGCATCGCACGACTCACCTGCACCGCCACCGTTTGCGTTCACACGCACCACAATGGACTAGCGCCGCCCCAACACGCCTTTTGAGTCATTTTTCATGGTCCGAAGATCACGTTCCCAACCTTGCGGGCTGTGACAGCGACTCAATTCGTCCAAGTACACGTTTGGCGACCTGAAAAACCGAACTATCACCGATTTCAGTTCACCCCTCAACGAGCGGGATTAGGTACCTGGGAGGGCCAGACCGACGGGGTCTAGTAAATTTGTGACGCGACGTCTTCTGTCGCGTCTCGCGGAGGCGTCGTCAGGGGTCTCGTCACTCGTTCGTATCAACCAAAGGAAACTATGTCTAACGCCGCCGGAAACACCAGCTCCTCGTGGGCCAAGCAGCAGTTCACCAAGCTCGCCATCGCGACCCAACGCAAAGTATGGACCCGGCGCGCCGATACCTGGGATCACAGTAATGACGCGGGCATGGTGAACGTAGCGGCGGCGGCGGTCGAACTGGCCAATGTCCAACCTGGCATGGCCTGTGTGGACCTCGGGTGTGGAGGGGGACGACTGGCCCTCGAACTCGCTCGCCGAGGTGCCTCGGTCATCGGCATGGACGTGAGTGGCGCGATGGTCGAACGCATGCTGGGATTGGCTCGTGAGGAGGGCCTCGACTTGGTGACCGGGCGAGTCGCTCCCATCGAGCACGTGGTGCTCGAGCCGAACTCAGTCGACCTGGTCATCTCGAACTACGCCTTTCACCACCTGCTCGACGCCGACAAGGGCAAGGTCGTCACCACCGTCTACGGGTGGCTGAAACCTGGCGGAGTTTTCATCACCTCGGACATGATGCTCGGCCGAGGCGCGACCACGGGCGACCGTCAGGTCATCAAAAGCAAGGTGAGGGCCATGGCGAAGAAGGGGATTCCCGGATACTGGCGAATACTGAAGAACGCCGGACGCTACATCTTTCGCTTGCGCGAGCGACCCATCACTCCCGAGGCCTGGATGAAGCTCTACGCAACGGCGGGATTCGTCGATCTCACGACTCGTAACATTGTCGCCGAAGCTCACATCGTGCGGGGCGTGAAGCCCGTCCGCTAGCCGACCGGCACTGGGGCGAGGGGGCAGGCTCCCTTCACGGGAGCCACGCTCGAGGCGCTGGTGATCGTGGCCAGGCCCGAGTCGGTGCCGGCGCTCGACATCGCGGCCAGGGCTCCGGGTTGGTGACGCAGGTAGGCGTTGAAGAAGTCAATAGTCGTCGTCGCCACGACACTGCGGGCGGGTCCTGCCGGAACGTAGGCACTCAAGTGGGTCTGATTAATCAACGAGAGGTAGTACTTCGGCGCGGGTGCCTCGTTGTAAAGAGTGACGCTGCAAGGGACCGGGTTGAATTTGAGGTCCTTCGTGCCCTGAGCAACGAGGAGGGGTGTCGCCCCCGACGTGAAGTAGGTGCCGCGGAACCAGGAGAGTTCGGCCCCCGACAAGATAACGGCAGCGCCGATCCGGGGGTCGCGACAACAGGTATTGGCGACCGCGGCGAGGCTGACGTCACCTCCGTCAGACTGTCCGACCACGCCAATCTCTTGGGAGTTCACGAGACCGTGGAGGATTTCCTCACTGGAAGAATCCTCAGCGAGCAGGGTGGTGATGAGGTAGCTGAGGTCCCCGGGGTGTTGCACGATGTCCGTGCGCAGGACCGCGGCGTGGGGACCGGGGGTAGTTAAGGGATAGTTCGGTGAGGCGACCACGTATCCGGCGCTCGTCCAAGCGTCGAGAAGTCCTGCGTAAATTTCTGGGGAGAGGTCGAAACCGCCAGAGAAGACGAGCAGAGGATAGGGTCCAGCCTCTCGGTAGGGGGCGAGTCCGGCTTGGACGAGGCCCGGAGTTCCCTCGGCTGGGTAGCGGACAGTGACAGGAAAGACTCGGGGTGTCGTAGATCCCGTCACGGGTTCAGTGATGACCAAGCTCGTCAGCCCCACCGCGAAGGAAGTTGGCGTCGTAGAAGTCGATGGCGGAGGAGTCGACGTGGTGGCTGTGGAGGTCGGAGGAGTCGACGTCGGAGGTGTCGTGGATGCAGTCGACGAAGTAGAACTACTCGTCGACGTCGTGGACGATCTCATGAAGGGCAGGTTCGCTCCGAGGGCTCGTGCGCTCAGCACCACCACGGTGAAGAGAACCAGGACTGCGATGAAACGTCGACGGCGTACGTTAACCCTCCGACGGCGCCGCTGTGGAGACATCTAAGACAATCTAGCAGTGGCTCTGCGTAAATTGGGGTCAGTGGCCTCGACGAGTCGCCCGAAGCCCAGAACTTCTGTCTAGTTTCCGAAGGGTTAGTTGGTCATCACCGTGATACTGGAGTGCTCGAAGGCGATGACGAAAAGGTCGAAGATCAACGCCACGCCACCCTTGGTCGAAAGGACGTATCCCAGCTCATCAAGGACCATTCCATCTGGTCGCGAGAGTTGCGAATTCAATACTGAACGACCGTGTGCCACCGGCGCACAAAATCACCCCACCAACGCCGCCGTACCTCCAATACGCGATGCGGACCAACCACGACTGGAGTGACGATGACTACAACGTGCCCAGAACCAGAACGCTAACGTCAAAAAACGTGACGGCGCCTCGTTCCCATCGCGTGAATCGCTTCGCCTTCATCTTCTCGATGATGGCGACCATTGTCATGGTCGCCTATCCATCTTCAGCGATCGCGGTACCACAGCTCCGCCACCCGCGGGCCCTTGGCAGTATCAACTTCAAGTCGATACGTCAGGACGTTTCGCTTCGAGCAGCGGCATCGATATGTCGTGTACGCCTTCTGTCATCGGTGCGCACTGCGCACGAGCTCGCGTCTTTGACATAGATCTCTACGGTGCTAATGGCCGCACTCCCAATAGAGCTGCCGTCGAAGCCATTCACCGTGGGGGTGGTTACGCAATTTGCTATGTCGATGCTGGTACGTGGGAGTCGTGGCGTCCCGATGCTCACTCCTTCCCGCGAAGTCGACTGGGGCGCCCCAACGGATGGCCTGGCGAGCGATGGCTCGACATCCGACACCCTCACGTCGTGCTCGCCATCATGGCTCGACGAATCACGTTATGCAAGGAGGCCGGCTTCAACGCCGTGGAGTTCGACAATGTGGACGCCTACGCGAATTCGACGGGCTTTCCCATCACGAGCAGTGAACAAATCATCTACAACCGGGCGCTCGCGGAAATCGCCGCCCACGTTGGTCTCGCCGCGGGCCTCAAGAACGATCCGGGCCAAGTCCGCGTACTTGAGCCCAACTTTGCCTTCGCCATCGACGAACAATGCATTCAATTCAATTTCTGTGCGGCGCTCGCTCCCTTCATCGCGGCGCACAAGCCGGTTTACGATGTTGAATACGTGGGCTCACCCACACTGGTGTGCCGAGAAGCGCCTCCTCGCGTCAACGTGATCGTCAAAGAACTCTCATTAGACGCTCGTCCGTGGTGGCCGTGCCAATCTATGCGGGGATAGTGATGTTGGTTACGAAGGAACGTACTCCGGGTTTGAGGAGACGTCGCCTTCTCTGCGTGAACTTTACGCCCGCACAAAACTTCGAATTGAAAAATCGTCGCTCTACCTCAATGCCGATCTACGAGAACTATAGGCACTCTTCAATCCTGCTCCTATTTTCTGAAAACAATGGTTTTCCTTCGGGCACCAGCCATTCACCACCATCAATTTTTCGAGTATCGGTGTTCTAGAAGGTCTGCCGGAATCGAATAACTGACGACGGTTTCCATTGGAAAACCGAGATTGAGTTCGCAGGGCAAAATTGCGAATCTCTAATGACCGATGCCAACGACGAATTTACGCCAGCTTGGGACTCACCATGAACTTTGCTCACCAGAACGAATCTGAGTTTGGACTCCTACACGATGACAAGAGTCTTCGGCATCGTGACGCGTAGAATCACGCTCAGGGGGCGACGATGCACTCAAAGAGATCCGAAGATGGGCAGGATAACAATCTTCGTAATCTGAAGATCATTTGT
>JABEUQ010000120.1 GCA_013044265.1 Acidimicrobiaceae bacterium | reverse complement strand
GGCATGGGGCCAAGCCACGCGGCGCGAACGCCCACGAGCCAACCCGGTGATTCGGTGCGGCTGGAGGGATTCGAACCCCCGACCCTCGGTTCCGTAGACTGATGTGACGTGTTCATAGATGTTCGCTTCGGTCCGAATTTGCAGTCCACGAACGGAATTCTGTCCGTAGCTGGACTTCGCTGTTCACCCGTGTTTGGGAGTTTCATTCCCATTTCATTCCCAAATTCAGGATCAAAGTTTCGGGATTGCCGTTACCAAGTCCATCATCCCGCATTGAAATAATCAACGGGATTCAGTGTTGAGTTTATTCGAATCGAGGAGTCGAATCTCCCCGCGGTCCCAGCAACCCAAGAGGCCCTACATAGACACCCTCCTGCGAGCGGTAGGCATCGCCAGTCACCGTCGCGAGCAGCCAATGCGAACGCCAAGGTTTCCTAGACCAGTATTGCGCCGCCCAAGCACCCAAACGTCCTTCGATCACTACCCTGTCGCACGAGAAGGCAACGTTCGAGAGGGAGTCGCGCAAGGCGACGAGGCCACAACGCGCCTCTCTTGAGAGCGTTTCGTAGATTTCGTCAGAGGGAAGTGCAGAAGCCCAGCAAACTAGCATGGGCCCGTGCCGTTTGACTCCAAAGATCTGGCCCGGGCAGCCAACATCGTCGCGAACTACATGGCGCCGACGCCCCAATACGCGTGGCCCCAACTCCGTGAATTAGTCAACGCTGAAGTGTGGGTAAAACACGAGAACCATACGCCGACCGGAGCGTTCAAGGTCCGAGGCGGTCTGGTGTACGTCGAGAGATTGCGCCGAGAGCGACCAGAAGTCAAGGGAATCATCTCCGCCACACGTGGCAATCACGGGCAGAGTTTGGCATTCGCCGGCCGAGCCGCTGGAGTCAACGTCACTATCGTCGTACCGATGGGCAACAGCCCCGACAAGAACGCGGCGATGCGAAGTTTTGGGGCCGAGCTGATCGAGCACGGCCGCGACTTTCAAGAATCTGCCGAGCACGCTTTCGAACTGAGTACCGAGCGTGGTCTTGAAATGGTCCCTTCATACCATCCCGACTTGGTACTGGGCGTTGCCACGTACGCCAAAGAACTTTTCGATGCGGCCGGAGAACTCGACACCGTCTACGTGGCGGTAGGAATGGGATCGGGTATCAGCGGAATCATCAACGTACGCGATTTGCTGGGACTCAAGACCGAAGTGATTGGCGTAGTTGCGAAAGAGGCTCCGGCCACCGCTCTCTCGTTCGCATCGGGGCGTGTTGTATCCACCGACACCGCCAACACTTTCGTCGATGGAGTCGCGTGTCGGACTCCTAATCCCACCGCCATGGCGCTCATATCTTCGGGGGCGGCCCGAATCATTACGGTTAGTGAAGACGAAGCGGCTGAAGCAATGAGGGTGCTCTTTCGAACAACTCACAACATTGCAGAACCCGCTGGAGCGCTCGCACTCGCCGGGTTGCTTTCGGAGCGTTCGTTGGCGAGTGAGAAACGTGTTGGCATCATCCAAAGTGGGGGCAATGCCGACACAGAGCTCGTGCTCGAGGTGTTTTCGGGACATACCCCCACCATCTGAACTCACTCAGCCATCTCGACGACGGTACTGAGAGGCCCATCATTGGAGAAACGACTAATTCGCCACGTGGGCTTCTCCTGCCTGGCAGGATCGCCAAGAGGTGTGCGGATACCTGCTCCGACCAAGTTATAAACACCCGGGTTGGCTGGGTGGCTCTAGTATAGTTATAACTAATCTAATTATGTTTATACTAACTGTTCAACTTGGCTGCCACATCCACGAGGACGAGACGCGAATCCGTAGTTGCCAGATCACGGAGGCTCTTGGTGTAGCCCGACTTTGAGAAGAGGACAATTCTCAAGGTATTAGCGAGTCTGAATCCGCCGTCTCGAAGTGCGGGGATCTTGTACTGATCCAAATCAGTGACTATGGAAGGATCAAGCTGCTTGGTTGTCCATTTGCTTTCAGACACAAGTGTGACCGGACCTCTTGTTGTCCCGATGGCGTCAATCTCCTCTGAGTGTCTCTCCCCAGTTCTTCTAAAGTTGTTGGCTGCATTCCCCCACCACTGGCCTATCCGCGAAACCTCAACCCCGTGGTGCGCACGCAGCCATTCCCGGCACCAGTCCTCAAATACCGGTGACACATGCTGGGCGAGTCCGGTCGCAATTTCGGAAGTGAAAAGGTCGTCCGGCCGTAGCCCGTTCTCAAGTTCAGACTGGTACGGAAAGACAAAATGAAACCAGAACCTGAGGAAGTTGTCGTCCATTCTCCAGTGGCCGCCGCGTCCGTTATCGGCCGCCCCGAATGGCATATGTCTGCTGGCGATTCTGAGGTCGCTTAGTACGCTTAGGTATGGACTAATCGCTCTGGATGTCGAGCGCATCGGAGCCGCTATCTCATCCACTTCTTTCGATCCCTTGGCCAACTGTTCCAAGATACCGAAGTACATCCGGGGCTCTCTAAGTTCTTGATTAAGCAGCGTCCTGCCCTCGTTCCAGAGCGGCGCGCCTGGCGACAGCATTTCCTGAGTGACTGCTTTCTGTACGCTGCCTTTGGCGAGCCTCGAGAGATACAGGGGCATGCCGCCCGTCATCGAGAATCGCTCGAAGGCGTCCACGGGGCCAAGGTCGGGGAGCAAGAGTCGTGCCTCGGAGAAACGTAGCGGCCGCAGTTCGAAATGTTGCAGACGGCCGTGCATTGGATTGCCCTCACTAAAGAGGGTCTCCATGACGCTGACGTTGGAACCACAAAGAATCAGTTTTAACTTGGATGTTTCGCGCTCCTCTTCCATCACGGCCTGGACGCTTGAGAGTGTCCGACGTGCTTCGGCTTCCGATCCCAAGAGCCACGGGAACTCATCGACGACGATGAGGATCTTCTTGGCTCGTGCGGCCCGAAACAGCACACGAAAGAGTGCCGCTACATCGGGCAAATCCGGGCGAACACCCACGAGCGGCTCCAGGATCTCTGCGAATCGCAGGAGCTGTGCGCCGGGGGGCAGTTGTTCGGCAACCAGAATTGTCGCGGGCTTCGAATCAGCGAATCTACGAAATAACCAGGACTTCCCCACCCGACGGCGACCGATAAGGGCAATCGGCTGTGAATCCGATGCGATCCACCACGAGTTGAGCCTCTTGAGCTCGGTCTCTCTCCCAACGAAATCCTTCTTGAGTGGCCACTTGTACGTCACAATGTCCTCCAGTTGCCGTTTCCAAGCCTAATCATAATTAGTCTAATCCTAATTAGACTCTGATCACCATAGGCCACGAGGTATTCAGATCAGCCGAAGTGACAGGAAAGGCCGACCGGCTGCCCCTGGTCGGCTTCGTGGCCAATAGGTAATCGACAATGAATCACTCGGCCAATCAACTTTCGATTTCCTGAATGGCCGTACCAAGGAGACCGCCTAACTTTGTCCACCACCGTTCACAAAGGCCCGCACATCACTGATTCGGACTCGTCGCGACTTGCCAATGTAGAACGAAGGAAGATTCCCGGAGTTCAAGAGGTCGTACAGCTTGGAGCGACTAATGGCGAGGACTCGGCCGACTTCGGGCAGGGTTAACAGAAGCTTTTCGACGGGAAGATTTCGTTGAAGGACTATGTCTTCCCTGACGACAAGGTCGTAGTCCGCATTACGGGGTTCTTGTCGCAGTGCGTGAGATGACATTTCACAACTCCTTTCGCGATGTCGCCATTGGACTGGTTCTGGCGACTGTCAATTGCTGCGAACTGGCCTTTTGGGCGGCTCCGGCATAAACACGACGGCTTCTTCGACAGGTCGTGGTCTTGATCGTTTTCGACCAGTGGTGCTCTGAACACGGAATTACCACGGTCATTTGCGTCTCCCCTCTCAAGCCCGGTGTTGGACTTACTGCACTCACTGACCCAACGCAACGGTCGCGGCGCGACGACGAGGTCGCGCAATATCTTCAGAGACGAACACGCCGAAGAGCACCCCTTTGGTGTACTCGGTTCCATGGCCGCAGCGTGGATTGGCGGTTAACTGATGAAGCAGTGCCGTTATGTCGCGCAGCGCCCGGCGCCAGTACGTTCCGGACGGTTCGCCTCCAGGCCAAACACGCACAGCTCGTTACGACCCCGGTTTACCGTTGAGCGATCGCCTAACGGTACCGTCCTGACTAGGACACCTCGTCTTCTCCGACATAATGAATCGTTGAATCGTTATCGCGCAGCGTGCGGGTTCAAGTCGGTGGGCCGTCGCGAATGCCACCTAATGGCGCATACCACCCAAAACCAGTTCTGGAAGGTGAGTCGAGCACCAAAATCCAGGAGCATTGAATTCAATCACCGAGGACGGCAATCCGACGTGGTCAATCGCCAAGTTGGCCCTGTGACTCGCTAAGAAGACATGCGGCCTCGTTGGTTCATCGAGCGTTCCTAAGCAAAGGAATCGACACGCCAACCCAAGTCGCAATGAGGAGCATCCAGATGGTCAACCGGACCCAAGGATATAGCCAGCCAACGAAGTTGGAGGTGCTCGCATTGGTATACGTTGCTGGTCCGTAAGGCAGGTGTGAACCAAGCGAAGTCGTCCAGGCACCAAAAAAGTAAAGAGCGAAACCAAGGGCGACGACTGCCACGACTCGCTGTGCGCGATTGAGTCGACAGTGTTCGTAGTTGAGAGTAGTTCACATGATGTATCGAACATCAAGTTCGCTGGTGTCGAAGGTTTGACGCTACAGATACCAGCCATTGGCTGATAATCGCCGCCCTACGCATAGAGACGAAGAACGCTTCGACTGGCAACATGAGTTCCGGCATGAGCACTGTGGCCCATTGGAGTCTGCTACTATGTTAAGCATGGTAGTAGGTGGAACCGAGAAGTTGCTAGCCCAGATGCGTCGGGGCGCCATTGAATACTGCGTGCTGGCTCTTCTCCAGTCGGAAGACCGCTACGGCTTCGAGATCACGCGTCAGTTGTCCGAGGCCGACGGGCTGGTGACGAGCGAAGGCACGGTCTATCCGTTGCTGACACGACTGCGCAACGACGGACTAGTTGACACCTACTGGCAGGAATCGACCGAAGGTCCGCCCCGCCGTTACTACCGAATCACAACCAACGGCAAGCGGGCACTGAGATCATTCATCGACCAGTGGGCGCGATTTCGCGACTCGGTGGACGACATTCTGAGCAGAGGGAAGTAGCGATGAACGAGCACACGACGTCAGATCGGATCATTGAGGAGTATCTCGGCGAGCTGCGCGACGCACTTCGATCCGTCAACCCCAGCGACGCCAGGGAGTTCGTCGCCGAAATCGAACAGCACATCGCCGAGGGCAGAGCGACTCTCGAACCCGGTGATGAAGTGGGGCTACGCAACCTGCTCGAGCGGATTGGTTCGCCATCAGCACTCGCCAGCGAACTCGAAGAGACGGAGTCGCCGCGCGCGGTCAGTGGCATGGACCGAGCCACCCCGTGGTTGATCATGTTCGGGGGCTTCGCCTTCGGGTTTGGCTGGCTCGTTGGCCTGTACGGACTCTGGTCCTCTAAGACGTGGCGTATCTGGGACAAGCTGCTCGGCACGTTCATTTGGCCCGGTGGACTGCTCGGAATCTTCTACCTCTTCCTCGCTACTTCGAGTGTCACGACCTGTTCTGGATTCTCACGTGCGGGACAGACTGCTCCAACGTTGACCTGCGTCCACAACGGAATTGCAACTCTTCCGCGCGCGTTGCAGTTCTTGGCTGGTGTCGTGATAGTGGCGGCTCCCATCTTCACAAGCTTCCGGCTCGGATCGGTCCTGTCCAGGGGGTACGCGGACGCATCGAATCCTCGGGGCGTACGACTGGTCAGTTTGGGACGCGCCAAGAGGACGAGCACTCTCCTGATATGGATCTCCCTAGGACTGTTGGTTCTGTTCCTCTTCAATCTCGTACTCGCCTAACCTCCCCCATTAGCACGGAGTGGGAGGCCCGATGAGACATCGCACTGGAGATGGCCTTGAAGATCGGGGCACCACGGGGACACCGAACGAACGCGCGGTAGCGCGGCGCCGGCGACGCCGCGAGTCGCGCAATTGGGCATTGACGGGAGTGCCGGCAGGACTTGCAATGGTGTAGTTCCCGTGACTGGGGCGCCAAAATTGAAAAGGGTGTCTCCAGATCACGGCCACTCGCCCTATCTGGTAAGGATCCTGGGCCAAAGGAATCGGTGGCGTCAGCCCCCGGACTGCCCGAGCAGAGCTATCGCCGACTTGGAGCGTGATGGGTGATGCTCAGCTGGGCCGTTGCTCGACCTCTTACGGGTAGCGCGTTCCGAGCACGACGCCCGAGGTGGTCGTGCTCGCGAGTTTCGTGCAGACGGCAGTGGTCTTGAGCGTGTAGTACAGCGTGGTCCCACTCTGAAACCTCAGCCGCACTCGCGAGACATGGGCCTTGCCACACTTTGACGGAGGGAAGTTCGCCGCCGTCTCAATACCGACCGTGACACTTGCCACCGCTCCGGGCTTGACGACGATCATCGCGCCACGACCAGCGATAGTGAGCTTCGTCGCCGCTGGTCCTACCGCTCTAAAGACCACAAGCCCGCCCGAACTTACGAAGTTGCCGAATTGGGTTGTCGGAGTCCCCGAAAGCGAGCACGAACCTGTCAATGAACTCGTGCCTTTCACGTAGTTCGTGATGAGGAGCGTCTCATAGGCGGTGCCGGCCGCTGCGCTACCACGACCCACCGTAGGTGCGAGGGCTGTCGCGTGACATGGCGCCGGCGCCGAGGCACCGAACGCAGATCCCGCGTGTGACGCGACCACGGGAAGGGCCAACGTCGCCGCTACGGTCATACCAAGTAGAAGTCGTGGCAGTCTCATCGTCATTCCTCCCGGTCCCTACCAGCAGGGCCTTACTTCTTACTATCCACCAGAATAGGGTTCGCGCACCCCGGATGACAGGCGGGACGACAACGGTACACGAACCCGCTTACGGGGTCGGAACCGCGTCGCGCCAGGGTCGGGCGAGTGGCAAAGGCTCGAGGGTCTGGGGACGCAGACTCCCACCTCGTGGCGGGGTCGGCGGGGTCGGCTTCGGGGAGTTGTCCTGGACCAGCTCGCGGTAGGTCAGTGGCGGCGTAGTGGCGGCAAACGTCATAAGCCGGTAGAAGAGCAGTCCTCGATCACGCGAGTGGCGCCGATTGAACCTGAAGGTGAACTCGTCGAATCTTCTGAGCTCGGTAGAGAGCCAAGTGGTCCCAGTTGGCGCTGCTATGAACTCACCTGCGACGCCGGAACCGCATCGACACCCAGCGTCCAGCCGAAGGCCTTATCACCGATGATCGTTCGCGCAACACTCTGGAAAACGGGAAGCGCGATGTCGCGAGCAACGCGCTCCGCGTCCCTCTTCGAGCTTGCCGAGATGCGAATGACCGCCGAGGTCGTGTGCGGCCACGTTGGGTAGCCGAACCGAGCAATCGAGATACCGTCCTCTTGGGCCAGTGTCGCCCGAAACAACTTGGGGAACGCCTCTTGATCGGTGACATCCTCGATTCGACCGCGAACTGTCACATCCCATTCGCGACTGTTCCGCATATTGAACACCATACGTGCTCAAACAGCAATCTCATTGGCTGGTATCGGCCCGACCTTCGGAGTGTCACCATCCGCGAGCAACTCGCGCCGTCTGTCGTCCGATCGTTGGTTGACGTCCACAATCAGATTGGACGTCCTCCGCGAAAGTAACTTGCGACGCAAGGAGTCGCTCTTCTCATCCGGGTTCCATCGGGCCGACTCGACTTCGTGGGGCTTGCTCGTACCAAAGCAGAAGAGGGCGCGAACTCTCCGCCTCGGCGAACCGTTTAGAAGTGCTGCAGCAACCACCTTTGAGCTTGATCCAAATGGTTGACGAAGACGCTCAGGTGTCCCTCGGCGTCCGTGAGGTGCAGCTCAGCGGCGGGGATCTGGTCCGCAAGCCTTTGGCTGTGTTGGAACGGGATCGTTTCATCAACCTTCCCGTGCCAGAGCTGCACTGGCACGCTGATGGCAGCGAGCTCGAACCCCCATGGGGCGAGGAAGGCACAGCCATCGTCCCACTTCCCCTCCGGTCCCGGAGCGAGGGCTTCTTTGAGGTTCGTCATGAGCCACCACCGGTAGTAGGGCAGTGCCGAGGCCTCGGCCGAGGGAAGCGATCGGGCCCGGGCATCGATTTGCTCCGACGTGAGTGCCAGCAACTCCTCGCGAAGCTTCACGGAACCTTGATGGGCGGCGTTCGGGTTATCCAAGGCCAGTCTGGCGTCGTTGGCGTTTTCCATGCCCATTCCCTCGAACCAGTCAAGTCCGGGTTCACCGTAGGGGGCGAGAGAAGAGAAAGCCGCAACAGCGCACACCAGATCTCCCAGCAGTGCGGCGCAAGCAAGTGCGTGCGGTCCACCACCCGAAACTCCCCACACCGCCACACGGTCGATGCCGAGCGCGTTCGCAATGACGCGCACGTCCCGCGCGCAGTCCGCGACGCTGCGTCCCGGATGAGCGGTCGAAGCGCCGTAGCCCGGCCGGTCGTAACTGATGAGGTGAACACCGTCACGCTCGGCGTCGTCCAACCACCGGTCCATCATTTGGCGTCCTGCGGGCGATCCGAGCAGGCCGAGCACTGGACGCCCGGACGGGTCCCCGCCCGACTCTACGCACAGTTCACGGCCATCGGGAGTCGTGACGATGGTCGTCATCGCGTTCACACTGAGGAATCTACCGTGCCGCAGATGGTCCACGCCGGGACTAGTGGTCTTGGCGATAATGATGTGGTCACTCTGCGCGAACGGGCTACCGCGTAGCAACACGGGGCATACCACCGCACCCGCACAGTGCATCGAATGACCGCGAAACACCGAGCGCTTGAAGACGACGAAGATTCGGTGTCGCGGACATTGTTTCCCCCGGCAGTCGACCTGGCCGCAGCGCTCGGGAGGCGAACAAGAACACGGTGATTCGCGCTCTGCACATCCTTCGAGATGAAGGGATGCTCGACTTCACCCGAGGTCTGATACCGAGACGTCGTAGTGAATTTGCGACGAACTCAGTCATTGAGACACAGGATTTGCGGCTCATCCGCGCTACTTCGCCTCGCCCCGATTGATCTCTCTATTCAGGTGTTGGAGCGCGAAGTCGAATGACCGATGGAACTGCCAACACTGCCAGTATCAACAAGACCATTAGTCCGCCGGATGCGACAAGGGTCGTTGTTATGCCGACGGTCGCCGCCAAAGGACCTGCGAGTGCCATGCCAATGGGCAGCAGTACCAATGAGCCGAACCAATCGTAAGCGCTCACCCTGGAGAGCACGTCCGATGGAATCTCTCGCTGCAGCGTCGTGCTCCACTGCACCGCGAAGACCGTAATGAATCCTCCGGCAAGAAATCCGGCACTGGTGACCAGGATTGTCGGCGCTCGGCCCGCGAGGAAGAACAACGGGAGGGGAAATACCAATGAGCACAAGGTCGCCACGAGAAGTGGTCGACGAGGGTGCACACGCAACATGACAACTCCCCCTACAACTGATCCTGCTCCTTCAGCCGCCAAGATTGCACCCCAGGCAGGCGCGCCGCTAAGTGACTGTTTGGCTACGACGGGACCAAGCACGAGGAACGAGGCGAACAGCGCATTCACAAGGGAGGATTGAAGCACGATCGCCCACAACCAACTTCGCGACCAGAACTCCTTCCAGCCCTGTCGGAGCAACGTGACGAAGGAAACAGAGACCTCCGCTGCATTCCAGTCAATTCGAATACATGCGAGTGAGACCACGCTTACCAGGTAGGTCAAACCGTCAATCAGGATTGCCCAACCCGGACTGGACACCGCCACGATCACGCCGGCGATCGCGGGTCCGATCATGCGCCCGCTCGAGGCGGAAATTCCATTGAGGGCATTGCCTTGTTGGAGTTTCTGCGGACTCAACATCTGGGGAACAATCGCCGTCAGCGCCGGACTAAAGAACGCCTGACCAATTCCCATGAGTGCGCCCAAGGTCAGAAATCCCCACAGGGGAGGGCGTCCCAGCAGAACCCACAGTCCCAGAGTGCATTCGGCCAGGGTACGAAGTGTGTCCGACTGCAACATGAGCTTACGTCGACTCACGCGATCACCCACCACACCGCCAATGAGCAAGAGGATTACGAGAGGAGTGGTCTCCGCCGCCAAGACGTAACCCACGTCAGTCGCGGTGCCGTGCGCTAGCACCGCAAAGACAATGGCAACTGGAGCCATGCCGGTCCCAACTTGGGACGCAGTTTGGCCAATGAAGAAGAGACGAAAGTTTCGCTCCTTCAGGGCTCCGGTCCATCGGTCAAGAGGCATCATGAGAATCTACCCCCCGCCATCAGGTGTGTACGTGAGCACTCGCACACTGCATCAATGCGAAACGGCGCGTGCGACGTCGTGCGACCAGCCGAGAATTGGGCGTCAGAAGACAGTTGGTGTCGCAGGAGACGTGATCGATCTACGACGCTCCACTGGCTCGGAGGAAGTCCAGATTGGTCGTCGCTGAAACAAGAACGGACTTAAGGTCATAGCGAGAGGGCCAATCGCGTCTTCGTTGAAGGGGGCCTCGTGTCTTTGATTTCAAGTGGAATCCTCGGAAGCAGCGTGATATTCATCGTGATCATGTTCCTGCTGCTCATTGCCAGCGCGGGTTCGATCATGACGTACGTCATCATCGTGATCGCCAACCGAGCGGACCCGGACCCCTCGGGCAAGCGGCCGATGGCGGCGTACCTGTTCGGCGGCTCGTTCCTCTCGCTGTGGATCGCCTACATGGGCTCGATCATCGTCGTCGAGGCGTTAGTGAACCTGATGCGCTCCAACGCCCCCAGCACCGACACGGTTGCGCGAATGGTCGTAGTGGGTTTCCTCATGGTTCTGGTCGGCGGCGGCGCCCACGTGATCCACCGGCAGCGCGGATTGGCCCTCTCTGATTCGGAAACTGATCCATCCAGCCCGACCAAGCGGGTCATGCGCAGTTACGCGGCCGCCGTCAGCTTCATCTCGGTGCTCATCGCCCTCATCTCGGCCATGGTGCTCGGGTACCTGATCTTCCAGCTCGTGGCGCCGGGCGTCTTCGGGGCGAGCGGATCACGCGTCGACACCCTGTCGTCGATCATCGTGTTGGTGTACATAGTCGGTGTGACAGCGTTCGTCTTCTTCACCCACCAGGCGCTCGCGCCGGCCGCCCTGCGGCTCCTGGCGCGCGGTTCATCGATGCCGAGTGCCGCCGCACACGTCGAAGAGTAGCGACGCCGGCGACGTGGGCACTACGTCGCGTCGCCCGGGCTCCGCAGCGACCTCGCGCAAAGTGCTCGTTTCATTGAATGTGCCACTGCCTAGGTGGCCGGTGTGCCTGCCTTGATCGTTGACATTTGTTAGGTGGGACTCACGCAAGGCTGCTAACCCGTGATGTCGGCCCCAGGGTGACGGGTCCGCAGCCCTGCACCGGCTGTGCGTGTGAACTCTCACACGTTGAGCTCTCTTTCCGCACATTTGAAGTAGGTTTCACGTCCCCCACCCCTCTTCGCGCTCGACGCCCTGGATCTCCAGGCGTTCGAGGTTAGAGACCAACTCGCGCAGCGTGCGCGCCGCG
>JABEUQ010000119.1 GCA_013044265.1 Acidimicrobiaceae bacterium | reverse complement strand
TCAGTTACTCCTGATCGATAATTACACCTATGTAATTATCGTCGATGACGGCACGAATCTCGAGCATTCACGCTTGCAAAAGACACCAGTCACCTAGATGAGGGGAGCGAGGTCGGCCTCAAACTCAGGCACGCCGGATTCCAGCATGAAGAATGTAACAATTGCGCCCGCTGCGAAGAACCCCGCCACCCACCAAAACGCCACCGTATAACCATGGATCGTGGCATCGGTAACGTTCACGCGGCACACCAATTGGCCCGGCAATTTCACACAACCAACTCGACGAGTGGTGATCACGGCGATGGTATTGAGCAACGCAGTGCCTACTGAACCCCCGATTTGCTGGGCCGTATTTACCATTGCCGAAGCCGCACCGGCGTCGCGCGCTTCGATGCCCGCAGTGGCGCTGGCCGTCGAGGGAGCAAAGATGAGGCCCAGGCCCAGCCCGGTCACGACCAATCCCGGCAACACGTGACCGAGGTAATCAGAGTGAGCGGATAGTCGAGTAAACAAGATCATCCCCATCATGCCGAGCAACATTCCGACCGGGACCAGGGGCCGAGGTCCCACGAGGTCCAGCAGTCGAGCACTCGCTAATAATGCGGAGAACGCCAGGGCTGCGACGAGGGGTAAGAACAACATTCCTGTCTTGAGAGGTGAGTACCCCAAGGTGTTCTGCAGGTAGTACGCGAGGAACAGTGATATTCCGAAAATGCCAATCGTCGTAACGAAGAGCGCGATGAGCGAGCCACCGCGTGTGCGATTGGTCACGATCCGCAGCGGTAACAAAGGATTCTCCGATCGACTTTGCCACATCACGAACAAGACCATCAAGATGCCCCCGACCGCGAGACTGAGCCACGTGTCGAAATCCCCCCAACCCGTAGTGATCGCACGCGCGAGACCAAAGACCAGCGCGAAAAGACCGGCGCTACCCAGTACCGAACCAACGAGGTCAAGGTGAATCGCGCGCTCCTCACGCCCGCCATCGACAAAGAGCATGACTCCAATCAGTGACAATGCCGCGAAGAACAAATTAATAGTCAAACACCAACGCCACGAGGTCCACTGGGTCAGGGCACCACCGAGGAGCAAACCGATTGCCGCCCCTGAGCCTCCCACTGCCCCGAAAATGACGAAGGCTCGAGCCCGTTCCTTGGGTTCGCGGAACGTGACCGTCACCACTGCTAGGGCCGCTGGTGCCAGGAGCGCGCCGAAAACCCCTTGGGCCGCACGTGCGCTCACCAATACCGCAAACGTCGTGGCATTTCCACCCACCAGCGACGCCGCCGCGAAACCGACGAGCCCCACAACAAGTGCGCTACGGCGACCCCACAGATCACTCAAACGACCACCGAGGAACATCAACGACCCGAAGGCCAGCGCGTAGGCGGTGATGAGCCATTGGCGATTGGCGGCGGAAAAGTTCAAATCCACCTGTGCGCGGGGCAACGCGATGTTGATTATTGTCACATCGAGCGCCACCATCAACTGGGCAATACTGACCGCTACCAGGGCCCACCACCGACGACTCTGTGGTGGGGTGGTGGTTTCCATAAAGTTGCCTCTTAGCCTAAAGAATTCACACGAGTTCTCGCGACACTCCCACGAGAAGAGGTACCACGAGCGCGAATCAAAAGAGATTTACGAGCGCAACTTCAGTGCGGCGATCAAGGCCGGTAGGACCGTGTGCACGTCACCCACCACGCCGAAGTCACTGATCGAGAAGATTGGCGCATCAGGATCCTTGTTAATCGCAACGATGACCGAGGAACCCTTCATCCCCACCATGTGCTGGGTAGCCCCCGAGATGCCGCAGGCAATATAAAGGTCAGGTTTCACAGTCTTACCGGTCTGACCTACCTGATGCGAATAGGGTACCCACCCCGCGTCCACAATGGCGCGACTCGCACCCGGCGCCCCATGCAACAGGCGTGCTAGTTCTTGAACCATCTCATAGGACGCTGCATCTCCGAGTCCTCGCCCACCCGAAACGACAACCGAGGCGTCTTCGAGTGCGGGACCGCTGTGCTCTTCGACGTGCGTCGCCCGAATCATGGCCGCTCGCGTGGACGACGGTGTTGGCGACACGTCCTCAATATGCGCGACACCATCGCTGGACGCTTCTGCGACAAAAGACTTCGCTCGCACCACAATCAGACCAGGGCCATTGGCGCGGAAACGCGCCACCACAGTTTGTCTTCCCCCGAAAATTGGATGTTCCGTCTCAAGACTTGCACCCGCGCGCAAGCCCGTCACGTTGGTCAGCACTGGAGCATCGAGCATCGCCGATAGCCGCCCGGCAATATCACGGCCGTCGTTACTCGCAGGAATCAGCACCGCCTCTGGCGACTCATTATTCAACAGCGTTGCTAGCGTCGCGGCCACCACACTGCCCGGCAGCACCGCCCCCAAGTCACCCAGATGCAGAAGTCGCTGAGCGCCATAGGCACCCAC
Source organism: Acidimicrobiaceae bacterium (assembly GCA_013044265.1). GTDB lineage: Bacteria > Actinomycetota > Acidimicrobiia > Acidimicrobiales > RAAP-2 > RAAP-2. The sequence continues at coordinate 21,605 of JABEUQ010000119.1, read as the reverse complement.
GTCAGCGGCGACGCTGGCCGCGTGCGGACCCCACGACACCGCCGTGACCGACGCGCCGAGTCGACGTGCTTCACTGATCAGCTCCTTAGACGTCGAGGTGATCCCGGTCCCTGATGGTTCAGCGATGACCCAAAGATTTGACACGCTCACGACGCACCCCCCGACACGATCTTGATCTGCTCGAGGAAAGCCACGATGCGCGCGGCACCTTCACCGTCGTCCACGTACTTCTCTCCCGCACTTTTCGTGGCCGCAGTCTCCACCGCCACGATGTCCTGACGCGGATCGAGCGCCGCAATGTCCAAAGCCAGATCAGCGATGCCCACTACATTCACGGGTCGCGACTTCGCCGCCATGATTCCTTTAAAGGTGGCGTATCGCGGTTCCACTACTCCAGCGGTCACCGTCACCACTACTGGGAGCTGAGCCCCGACCTCGTCGAATCCATCTTCGGTCTGTCGATGCACTACGACCGTGTCTCCTTCAACGACGACTGACGTGGCGAAGGTGAGTGCGGGCCAGTCGAGCAATTGGGCCAACTGCACCGGAAGAGTGCCCGTATAGCCATCCGACGATTCGGTGGCGCAGAGAATCAGATCCGGCATCTCACGAGAAATAGCGGCGGCGAGCACCTTGGCGGTCGTGAGTGCATCGGCCCCTCGAAGAAGAGGATCCGACACCACGGTGGCGCGCAAAGCGCCCATGGCGAGTGCACTCCGGATACCCGTCACATCCGTGGCGTCTCCCATCGAGACGAGAGAGACCTCGCCCTCTCCACGAGCTTCGACGAGCTGCAGGGCGACTTCGACACCGTAGGTATCAGCTTCATCCAAGATGAGCTTGCCCGAGCGATCGAGACGGTGCTCGGAGTCGAGTGACTGGGGTGCCGCCGGATCAGGAATCTGTTTCACACAGACAACAACGTTCATACCAATCAATCTACGTCAACATTACTGGTCGGTAGCACGCTCGAGATGCGAACGCAACGCCATGGCCAGTGGCACCTCATCGGTGATGATCGTCCCCACGCCAAGTTCGAACATCCGATCTATATCGCGTTCGAGGTTGGGTGTCCAGACATGCAGTTCGACGCCAAGAGCAGCCGCGCGGTGCACAACGCCTCGATTAACCCGCGCGAAAGGGAAATGAGCTGACGTCAATCGGCTGGCGGCCACCTGGTTCAGCACCGCGTCAGAGGGCTGACGTGTGACTAGCCAACCAACTTTCCTCGCGGGCGCCACGCGGCGAACCTCATCACAAATGGCGAGCGAGAAACTCGACACGAGGCACTCGCTCGACGCCGGCGATGCGTCGAGGTACTGCGCGACTGCGCGGGCAACCGCCAGATTGTAGGAAGGCGAACGCGTCGATTTGATCTCCACGTTGATCCGCAACTGCCCGGCCGCCTGCAAGACATCACCCAGAGTCGCAATCGGCGCGTCACCCTCGAGCTGGTCGCGAGTTGAGTGCGCGACATCTCGACCTTCGCGAATGCGGTCATGGTGCACGACCAGGTGTTTATCAGTCGTCAGCCACACATCAATCTCGACCCCATCGGCTCCGATTTCGGCTGCACTCGCTACGGCGGCCACTGAATTCTCGAGCCACTGCGAGTGATGTCCACGATGAGCAAATATTGAAGTCACGATAAGAATTCTGCCATTGATGTCCACTTTGGAACCCAAAAACCAAAAACTCCTTGAATTCGGCGCCTTCGCTGAGTAAAATTACCTTCCCGCCCTTAACGGTTTCCGAGGATATTTTCGGACGTTTCGTTAGTTTAGAAGGACTTTGTCATGTCGTTGATCTGGAACCGTACTCACGCTTGGGATGACGCCGACTGGCGTTCGAACGCCGCCTGTCGCGATACTGAACCCGAACTGTTCTTCCCCGTCGGCACGACGGGCATGGCCACCGACCAGATTGAGTCAGCCAAGCGCGTCTGCATCAATTGCGATGCTCAAAAGCACTGCCTAGAATTCGCTCTCGCCACGAACCAGGAGTCCGGTGTGTGGGGTGGGACCACCGAAGACGAGCGCCGTAAACTGCGTAAGCAGTGGCTCGCCGCACGTCGTCGCATGCAACAAAACTAGGTGTTCAGTTCTTCATCTGAGTGGGTACGACCACTCGGATAAGCGTCCCTCCACCGTCGGCGTAGGGCATGTTGGACATCTCAATCGTTCCATTCAGTTGCGAACGAACTAAGTCGCGCACGATGGAGAGTCCCAGGCTTGTCGCTACGTCCAGCATGAAATCGTCTTCAAGACCTCGCCCATTATCGCGAATTTCGGCGATGGCGTCGTCACCCTCCAGACTCAGGTCAAGTGTGACCACACCAACGTGTTCATTTTCTGGTCCACCAAAGTCGATGAACGCATGTTCCACTGCATTGGTGAGCAGTTCGGTGAGAGCTAAGGCCAGTGGTGTCGCCAGGTCAGTCGGCAGAGTACCCAGCTCGCCGTTCACCACGATCTCGACCGGGTGCAGCGCGAGCACCGTATCTTCAACCAGCAAGACGATGGAACGCACTATTTCGTCGAACACTACCTCTTCACCGGGCTCGCGCGAAAGCACTTCGTGCACTACCGCGATGGAACGCACGCGCCTCTCGGCCTCCTGAAGAGCGACCACCGTTTCGATTTCGTCACTGCGGCGAGCTTGGAGGCGTAGTAGTGACGAAATGGTCTGCAAATTGTTCTTCACTCGGTGGTGGACTTCGCGGACCGCCGCCTCCTTGTTCAAGACCAATCGATTGAGTTGGCGCAAGTCTGAGACGTCACGAAGGAGTACCACCACGCCGGTCACGAGCCCCCGATCGAAGAGCGGTACACAGTGAAACAGGATCGCCACGTCACTCGATCGATCGACTTCCTCCATCGCCGGGATGCCGTATTCCAGGCAACGTTCCACCACTCGCAAACGCAGTCCGGCTTGGGGGAAGGTCTTACCCTCGGTTGAGGTATAGACGCCGAGACGGTGCAGGGCATTGGTGGCGTTGGGCGTGGCAAACTCCACTTCCCCGACCTCGTTGATCAAAATAATGCCGTCGCCGACACGTGGCATGCCCGGTCCCGCCACGGTGTCCTCACGGTACGGGAACGTGGCGTCCGAGACCATCGAGCAGAGGCGTTCGAAGATCGAGAGGTAGGCCTGCTCGTAGAGCGACGCTGGTCCACGCAACGGACCCTGCAGGCGCACGAGGACAGCTATGACACGTCCGTCGAAACGCACTGGAATACACCAGACGGGCACGGCTTGAGCAATGGCGGGTAATGCAACTTCTCCGACAGCCCGGTTGCCCGACTCAAAAGCTTGACGAACGAGAGGCCACTCACTCGAAGGCCGGATTGTGCCGATGAAGTCATCGACGATTAAGGTCGAACGATTGTTCGGTCGCACCTGACCCAGCACGACGAAGTGCTCATTACCCGACGAGTGTTCATCAGGTGAGCACAGGATCATGTCCGAGAACGACAGGTCCGCTAGCAGCGACCACGAAGCCGTAAGACGAAGTAGGTGGTCGACCGCTGCGACAGAAAGTGAGGTGAAGTCCTCGGAAAGCTCATTGAGTGTGGTCACGACGTACTTCGCAACGGCACCATCACCCGACTGCGCTGCTCGTAGGACGCGAGTTCATGCACGCCACGAGCTTCGAGCAAAGCGGCTAAATCAGCGGATCGAGATCCCACACGCTCGAGGCGATGAGCGTCGGAAGCTGTCGTGAAGGTCACCCCGCGCGCTACCAGGCGATCGAGGAAACCTTCGGCGGGATACTGCTCAGCAACCGGCTTGAACCAGCCGGCCGAGGAGCACTCGACCGACACGTCGACCTTGGCGGCGGCCTCCGCCATGCGATCCCAAAGGGGCGCGGGGTCGGTGGCATAAAAGTTCGCTACCTTGATGACATCGGGGTGCGCGAGTACGTCCACGCAGCGCGTCGCGGCGAGTTCTTCGAGGGCCAAGGTGTAGTCCTCCCAACTCTGATCCACGTCACGAGTGCGCCATTCCTTCATGTGCACTTCGTTGTCGATGTCGTCGAATTGCCAGGTATTGAGCCAATGCACTGAACCGATCAAGACGTCGAAGGGATACTGGTGCAGCAGCGCCGCGACGTCATCCATCTGATCGCGGTAAAAGTCAACCTCTAAGCCAATCTTGACCGGAAGACCCTCCGCTTTGGCCAACTGGGCGAAGTTCACGTACTCGTCGAGCGAATTGCGGGCATGGAAATCGAAGTATTCGGCCATCAGCGGCGCGGTGGGTTCGTGACTCCAGCGGTTCCAGAAGTCCCCGACTGTCGCACGCATCTCGACAAAACGGTAGAGGTGCTCGGTCAACGCGAGTTCGTGCACACCATTACCAGCTGCTTCATCGCAGTACTGAGCGACCTGATCCAAGCGATACCCGACCGACGAGTCGTCGTGGCTCCACAAGTGCAAGTGGTAATCGATCACTGCTCAGGCCGCGCCGAAGCCCACGTTGCGCTCACTGACGGTGGAGAATTCGACGTACGCGACGCGCGCGGCGGGCACACCGATACGGCGTCCTTTGCGGTCGGTCAGCCACAAGAGCTTGTCGCCCTCAAGAGCGGACTCCACGTTCTTCTCCACGGTGTCACGATCGGTGCCCTCGGGCAACTCGACACTGAGCTCCTTCATTGATTGCACGATGCCAATTCGAATTTCCATGACGACTCCTCGGTGGGTAACGACTCACCCATGTTACGGCTTTGATGCATGATGATGGTCGTGCCAGAACATTCCAATAGCCACCACAACCTGCAGTGGGCCGCCACTATGGAGGGATTCACTCACAACGAGGTCGTGCGAGCCCACCACAATTCGGTCGCCGCCCTGGACCCGGTCGACGAACGCATTCTCACCGCGTCGTCACGCGATGCTCGCGAAGAGCAGCTGGAGCGAACATTGGCTCTTGGGGCCACTCGAGAACACGGGGCCGGGAATCGCGGCATCGACGAAGAGCCCGACCTATATCGCACGTGTTTCGAGCGCGACCGCGACCGGATCCTGCATTCAACATCTTTTCGTCGTCTCTCTGGAAAGACTCAGGTCTTCGTCTTCCCCGAGGACCACATGCGTACCCGTCTCACCCACGCGCTCGAAGTCGCCCAAGTAGCCACCAGTGTGGCGCGCGCATTGGGGCTAAATACTGCGCTCACCGAAGCCATCGCCTTGGGGCACGACTGCGGACATGGCCCCGGCGGGCACGCGAGCGAAGAAGCCCTCGCCCCGTACGTCGAGGGTGGATTCGACCACGCGACCTGGGGAGCCGACGTGTCGTTGCGATCCCTCAACTTGTGTCGCGAGACCCTCGACGGAATTCGCAACCATTCATGGTCGCGACCAGCTCCCGCGACACCAGAAGGTGAAGTAGTGAGCTGGGCTGACCGTATCGCATACGTGTGTCACGATTTCGAGGATGCTGCATCGGCTGGTCTGGTCAGCTTCGACGACCTCCCTGAAGTGGTGCGCGATCGTTGCGGATCGTCACGGCGACGACAGTTGGGCAGTTTTATTAACTCAATGATCGCCACCACCCGTGCCACTGGCGTCATCGGCATGGACTCACCCCACGCCGAGGCACTCGCAGCATTTCGCGCATACAACTACGCGTCGATCTATATGCGTGACGCTTCTCAACTTCAAGCTCAGCGAGTGGTGGGCATGCTGCGTGCGCTCGTCGAGCACTACGCGGCGCATCCCGAACTCCTGGCTGGCGCGGAGTCTCCCAGCGACATCGCCGAATCACCCACCGCGTTATCGACGGCCGTGAGTTACGTGGCGGGAATGACGGATCGCTACGCCTGTCGTAGCGCGGTTACCCACCTGTCATGGCCGATCGACCAACTCCCCAACGGTATCGATCGCTAAAGTAAGCGCAGTTCCTGTCGGTAGACCCGTGCGGGACCCTGGGCCGCAACTTTACGTGCGAGTTCGCCAAAGGCCAGTGCCGCTTCGCTCTGGGGGTGCGAGATCACCACTGGTACCCCGACATCGCCACCTTCACGTAGGGGAGTTTCCAATGGTATTTGGCCCAACAACGCAATGCCCAGGTCGCGAGCGAGCATCTCACCTCCACCACTGCCAAAGATCTCATAGCGCTTCGCGTCATCGCCGCGAAACCAACTCATGTTCTCAATCACGCCACGCACCGACAACTTCAACTTTCTCGCCGCGTAGGCCGATCGTTGCGCCACGCGCTGGGCGGCAGCTTGGGGCGTGGTCACCACGTACATCTCGATGCGCGGAAGAATCTCTGACAAGGTGAGTGCGACGTCACCCGTGCCCGGCGGCATGTCGATGAGCAAAAAGTCCGGCTCGTCCCACCACGCTTCGGTGACCAATTGTTCAATCGCTTTGTGCAACATTGGACCACGCCAGATCACGGGTTGCTCATCGGGCACGAAGTAGCCCATCGACACACACCGTACGCCGTGAGCCAACGTCGGGAGCACGGTGTCACCTAACACGATGGGGTCAGCTACCGCACCGAGCATCTTGGGTAGCGAGAAGCCGTAGACATCGGCATCGAGTACACCGACCTGGTAACCCTGTTGGGCCAAGGAGATAGCGAGGTTCACCGTCACTGACGACTTGCCCACGCCACCTTTACCCGACGATATGCCGAGTACTCGGGTTTTGGAGAGCCGGTCGAGGAACTTGGGCTGATCACTGCCATGCCCGTGCTCACCGGGCGTGGCAGTCCCCGTCATTGAACCGCGAAGAAAGTTACGCAGGCTCAGCAACTCCTCTTCGTTCATCGTGCGCACCCGCAGCGTCGCGTTCGGGACTACTGCTTGGATCTGACCTTCGAGATACTCGCGTTGGGGCCAATTCGAAGCGGGCAACACCAAAGTCACCTCGGTACCGTTGTCCGTCTCAATGACCTCATCGAGAAAGCCCAGGTCACCGAGGGGTCGTAGGACCTGGGGCTCAACGATGGCCGCAAGGGCGGGGTACTTCAACGCGTCGAAAGTCACAATTCATCCTTTGTGGTGGTCCCCAAAGGCTACCGGCGCTCGAGTTCGCTCACGCCGCGTCCAATAGCACCTAAACTTCCCGCATATGTCGATTAACTCCGAGACTGACCTCGATCCGGCACTGTTCACCGCAACAGTGACCAGTCTCGCGCACTCCTTTGGCGACAATACCCGCCGCAAGATCTACCTATATTTGCGCGAACAGCCCGGTGCGACTGCCTCTGAACTCGCGCGTCATTGCGGCGTGCACGCCAACGTCGTGCGACATCACATCGAACGACTGACGGAGGGTGGTTACGTCACCTACGACAACGTGTATAAGACGACCGTCGGTCGTCCGGCCAAGGGATACCGAGTCGTCGACAGTAACGTCGCAATGGAGGGATCGATTCGTCGCGACGCACTCCTCGTCGCCCTGCTCGAAATGGCCCTCGAACGCCTCGGGCCGAAGGCGGCTGAGTCCCTCGCCCACGACGTGGGCCTCGAGTACGGTCGCGGCCTCGGCGCGTCAGCGAGTGCCACTTCGCGCGACTCAACGGTGACTGTCAAGACGGCGATGTCTTCCATTGCGGGTCTCCTGACCGCGCACGGTTTCGCCGCGCGCGTCGAAGAAGGCGCGACGACCCAGTCAGTCGTCTCTGAAAACTGCCCCTTCGGCTCGGCCGCCCAACACCACCCCGTCCTGTGCGCCGTCGACCGTGGCCTCATCTCGGGGATGCTCGCAGGTTTAGGCGCTACATCGACCGATGTGACGTTGACCTCGCGCGCACGCGGCGACACAACCTGCCGCGTTACGGCCTGAGGTGACCGGTGCGACCGGCGCATTCGCGCCGATCGTAAAAATTCCCTTGCGGACCATTGTGCGCGAATGGGGGAGAATCGGCGTGATCGGGGTCGGTGGCCCTCCCGCTCATATCTCCCTCCTGCGTCACGTCGTCGTCGAACGTGAATCATGGATGAGCGCCGAAGAATTTGAGCACGCCGTGGCCGCCGCGAACCTCTTGCCCGGACCCAACCTCCACCCAATTGATGATTTACAGCGCGTGGCGCCTGCGTGGCGCGATGGGTGCCATCGTGGGCGGACTCTGCTTCATTGCGCCAGGTTTTGTGGTAATCATCGCATTGGCGGCATTGTTCTTCACACACCACCCCGCCCACTTCCTCTTGGGCGCAGCCCTCGGCGCCGGTGCAGCGGTTCCAGCCATTGCCGCCCGTACGGCCTGGCAACTGGCGAGGCCGAGTTGGCGCCAGAACGCCACCACCAGCACCACCGTACGCTGGATCGTCTACTGCACCCTTGGTGCGGCCGCGGCATTGTTCGCCCCCGCCCTCGTCGTCGTCGCCCTCGTGGGCTGCGGCATCGCCGAGATTGTCGCACGTCGATCAACGACGCATCCCGCGCTCGGCGTCGTGGTGGGCGGCGTGCACGCGGCGGTGTTGGGGGGACTGAGCGCACTCGCCTGGGTCGCCTTCAAGGTCGGAGCCCTGTCCTACGGTGGCGGGTTCGTGATCATTCCTCTCATGCAACACGACGTAGTGAGCACCTACCACTGGATGACGGGTGCGCAGTTCCTCAATGTCGTGGCCCTGGGACAGATCACGCCAGGACCCGTCGTGCTCACCGTTTCGGCCGTTGGCTACGCCGCCCACGGTCTCGGTGGCGCAGCGTTCGCGACACTCATCGCCTTCACCCCCTCTTTCGCTTTGGTCATATTGGGAGCACGGTACTTCGAGCGACTCCGCCTCAACTCCTCAGTCAGTGCGTTCCTCGCGGGCGCGGGACCGAGCGTCATTGGAGCTATTGGTGCCTCGGCGTTCGCACTGTCGTTGCTGATATCGCACCTCTGGCAGGTGCCGGTCCTGGCGGGTGCGCTCGTATGGATGTTCGTCCTCAAACGAAGTTCACCGCCGATGCTGTTCATTGCGGCACTCGTCGGGGCCGCACTCTCTGGACTGGTACCCGTCTAACCCGCGAGACCCAAGTTGCGCAGGAACGGATTCGCGATCAGCAACTGCGCTTTGGAGGGCTTGAGGGTGAGGAAAACTGCCAACTCCTTCTTCGCCAGTGCCTGATTCCCGGGAGTCGACGCCGCAACGATTGCGTAGTACAACCGAGGAGCGGGTGAGTGAGGAGCCAGAGTGACGGCCTCGTGCAGGTCACTGACTCCGCGCGCCACCACGGTCGCATTCTTACTCGCGCTACCCGCCGTGAAGTCGAGCCACCCGGCTTCGGTGAGGGCGGCGACGTTGGTCGGCTCAATGGCGAGGATTTGCTCATACGCCGAGAGGGCCGCGACGTCGTTGCCGGTGGCCACGTCCGCCTCTCCCTCGATGACCAGTTGTTGAACCCTTTGTGATTGCGACAAACTCAACCCACCACTGGCCGACTGACCGGCCTGGCGAAAGCCCAGATTCGTCCACACCAGTAAACCCGCGGCGAGCGCGAAGCACACCAGTGCCACAATCAATCGGCTGCGCCGTCGTCGACGAGGCTGGTTCGGCGTTGTCCCGACATTCGACGATGTCGTTGCGCTCAGCCTTAAGGCCAACTCCGTGCGCACCAGTTCCAGGGCCGCGTTCTCACGCTCGCCGATCGTGGCGAAGTCCGCGTCGGTGAGTTCACCGGTCGCGTGTTCTCTCCCGGCATCCTCCAGTGACGCCTCGCGTAAGCGGATCTCGTCGCGAAGCTGGCGCTCATTCCTCATCGGCGCCTGCGCAGAACGATGACCGTCACCACTAAGCCCACGAACACCGCACTCGGCAAGATCCACAACAGCGCGCCCAGACCCGACGTGGACGGGCTCAGCAGGACCGACGAACCGTAGGCGGCCTCGATGGTGGTAAGAATCTGCGTATCGCTCTCCCCCTTGGCCACCATGGCGACGATCTCGCTTCGCACGGCCAACGCCGAGGACGAGTTGCTCTGGGCGACTGAGAGGTCCTGACACGAGGGACACTTGACGAGTGTCTCGAGGTGCGCGACGCGTTGCGCACTGCTCGACGCGGACGGAGTACTCACCATCGCCAGGGCCAGTACCGCGACGAGTGCAACTAGCCAGAACCGAAAGGATCCCCAGTACCTGCCCCGACTGCGCGATGTGGCGTCGGGGCTCACGCGCGTATCCGGGCAATCACGTTATTGAGCTGAGCGCTCGACACGGGCCCCAGTAGTTCGGCGACCACGCGACCGTGAGTATCGATGACGAAGGTCGAGGGTGGCGAGGTGACGCCGTAGTGAAACGCGAATGTTCCGTTCGGGTCGGCAATCGAGGAATAGAACTGGCGAGTTCCCCACTTCACGTCAAAGGCTTGGGCCGCGGCGATGGTGTCGTTGAAGACGACCCCGAGTACCACGACCCCGTGAGTGCGCTGTTGCCAAGCGAAAGTGATCAGATTCGGCTCTTCAACTTGACAGGGCCCACACCACGACGCGAAGAAGTTCACCACGACGATCCTGCCTCGTTCGCTCGAGAGAGAGAAGGTGCCACCCCCGAACTCAGCTCCCGTGATCGTCGGCGCACTCTTACCCACCAGCGCGCTCGGCACCGGGCTCGCCGAGATGGGCTGACGCGTCACCAACAGAACCGAGAGACCGACGATGGCCACCAGCGCCACGAGGGCGGCGACGAGCACTACGTGGCGTCTCATAGCGCTACCTCGTCGCGGTGACGCCGACGGGCGAAGGACAAGGCGCTCCCCACACCGACCATGAGACCACCGATCCATAGCCACGACAACAGCGGCTCAACCGTCACGCCGAGGACGACTGAACCGGCGGGGACGTTCGTCGCCACTTGCGCGCCCGACGTTGCGCCGTTACCCCCCACGGCATCGAAGGTGACGTAGACGTCACGCAGCAGATTTGAGTCAATCGCGGGGGTGCCCACCGGTTGACTCGATCGTCCCGTGAACGTAGTAATCGCCGGACGTAACGGGTGCCCGTCAACGCTGACGAGTAGCTCGGTCTGCTTATCCAAAGCAGTCGAGACCGAGGCGAAACCATCAAAGCCAACGTACTGACCGTCGATCACCGTGCGCTGGTGATTGGCCAGAATGACCTCCGAACGAGTGGTGTACGACGTCGACACCACGATGCCCATCGCTAAGACCACGACGCCCAGGTGAACGATCATTCCCCCGGTGCTTGGTGCGCGCCACGCTGACCACCAGTCGCCGCGGCGCCGTGCGCTCTGCAGCACCCCCTTCAAGGTGCGTAGGGCCGCCCCCGCTGCCCCCACCGACAAGAAAACCGCGACGAGCACCGACCAGTGGTGCACCCCGAATCCGAGAAGAACTACCACCCCCGTCAGCGCCACCCAGGCCGACACGCGCACCCGCTGCCAGAGCACCGCCGCGTCGACAGTACGCCAGCTCACGACCGGTGCGATGGCCATCAAGAACAACAGCAGCACACTCACGGGAGCGGCGACCGAGGCAAAATATGGGGTGCCCACGGTGACTTGATTACCGTTGACTGCTTCGTAGAGAAGTGGGAAGACGGTGCCCAGCAACACCACGAAGGCGAAGCCCACGAACAAGATGTTGTTGGCGATGAACAGCCCCTCGCGAGAGGCTGGATGCTCTACCCCGACGGGCGACCGTAACTCGTCACCCCGCCAGGCAATGAGCGCCACGCCGGCGCCGACGGTCAGCGCGAAGAAACTAATCAACGCCGGACCCAGTGTGGAAGAGGAGAAGGCGTGCACGCTCTGTAACACGCCGGAACGAGTGAAGAAAGTTCCGAGCACCGTAAAGGCGAAGGTGGCGATTGCCAGCGAGAGATTCCAGATGCGAAAGAGGCCCCGACGGTCTTGCACGATGACCGAGTGGATGTAGGCGGTCGCCGTCAGCCACGGCAACAGTGCCGCGTTCTCTACCGGATCCCAACCCCAGAAACCGCCCCAGCCGAGCACCTGGTAACTCCACCACGCTCCGAGCACGATACCCACCGAGAGCGAGCCCCACGCCAATACGGTCCAGCGGCGCTGTTCGAGGGGCCAACGGTCGTGCACGCGACCAGTGATCAGCATGGCTATCGCGAACGCGAAGGGAACCGCGAAGCCCACGAAGCCCGCGTAGAGCAGAGGCGGGTGCACCGCCACCAGGGGATTATCTTGCAGCAGTGCATTGGGCCCGGCCCCCTGCAGCACGTGAGCCGAATTGTGAAGGAAGGGATCAGCCGGACCCACCATCAACAAAATGAAGAAACCTCCGACTACGAAGAGCACCAGCGTGGCCCAGATCACAACGGCGTCCTCACGCTCACTGCGGTAGTGCAGGACGACAGCCAACGTCAAGGACGTCAAGATCAACGCCCACAACAACAGCGACCCCTCAAGTGCCGACCACATCCCGGTGATGGAGTAGATCAACGGGGTGAAAGTGGCATTGTTCTCGGCGACGTACGCCAGGGAGAAATTATGAGTGATGAGGGCGAATTGCATCACCGCGACCGCCGCGACCATACCCACCAGGGCCACGAGGGCGAAGAGCACCGCGCGAGAACGTCGCCCGCGCAAGGTGAGGACCTGGGAGATCACACCGGCGACGCACGCGAGGAGCGACACGTCGAGGGCAATGCGCCCCAGCCACGTCAGAGTCATCGACTCGTTCCGTTCGGCGCCTTCACCCGGCTGGGATGCGCGGCGATGTACGACGACGAATGCTTGACCATGATCTGGGTCCCATCGAACTGAAGTGACGTCGACGACACGAAATGCCCCACGACGACGACGGGAATATTGGCTTGGAAGAGTTGAGGGGGTGAGCCCTGGGCGACAACGAAGACCCGATGGTTGCCCGATCCGGTGATGGTGAAGGATGCACCATCGTTCGTGCGTGCAATAGTGCCCGGTGCGACCACTCCTTCCAGGCGAATCACTTTTGTACCGAGCGCGACCCGCTGCGTCAGGGCCTGGTCAACGGTTTCGAAGTAATTGAGCGACTGGAGCAGACCCTGACTCAGGAGGACAAGGACGACGATGACCAACACCCCAATGACGCCGAGTGAACGCAACGACGACCTCGACGTGGCGGGAGGTGGTTCGATTGGGGATAACGAGTCAGTTCGCGTTTCTTCAACCACGGCGACCTCGCCAAAAGATGGACGCGGCGTAGAGGGCCAAGCCCCCAAAGGCGAATGCGTAGCCCGCGGCGACGTAGCCCATCACACACCCTCGCGTCGACGAAGAGAGAGCGCCTCGTCGAGAGTGGCCGCGCTCGCGACGTCACGCTTGACCTCGAGACGATAGCGCTCACGCAACAACCAGAAGAACAGCAGCGTGAAGCCGACGAAACCCAGCAGCATCGCGAGCAGCATCGAACCGTGCACGTTCAGTTGACCGGTACTGGTCAGTACCGAAGCACCCTGGTGCAAGGTCTTCCACCACACCACCGAGAAGTGGATGATGGGCACGTTGATGGCGGTCAGGATAGCGAAAACCGCACTACGTCGCGCTCGGACCACGGGATCGTCATTGGCGCGGCGCAGCGCCAAGTACGCGAGTGCGAAGACACCGAGAATGGCCGTCGAGGTGAGTCGCGCATCCCAGGCCCACCACACCCCCCAGGTCGGACGCCCCCAGATCGAGCCGGTGATGAGCGTCAGGACAATGAACACGGCGCTGACCTCCATCGAGCAGTGGGCGATACGGTCCATGTTCATCGACCGAGTTCGCTTCCACAAGTACAAGCAACTCGCGATCGTCGCGGTACCAAAGGAGACGTACAGCGCCACCCACGCAATGGGCGGGTGCACGTAGAGCAGTCGCACCAGATTCTTTTGAGTCCGGTCCTCGGGGGTGACCCACAGCCCCAACACGAAGGTCGCCGCCAGACACGCGAGCGTCACGGGACCCAGTAGCCGTTGGGTGAACTTGATCATGATTCCTCCAAAACACCGTAAAGCAGAATCCCCACTGCGGTGTAGGCCACCAGAGCGACTACCACAATGACCCACCACTCCCACAGTGCTCCCCCGTGCAGGGCTGCGCTGTAGGAGCGCTCCCCCGCAATCAACAATGGGGCAAATGCGGGAAGGGTCAGGACAGGCAACAACGTCGCTGGTCCGTCACCACCCTGCGTTAATGCTCCATAGAGCGTACCGGCTAGCGCCAGGGTGGTGAGCGTCACCAGAATGCTCGGCAGCGCCTCAACCGTCCCGATCAGGGCGGTGTGCAGCACCAGCACTGAACCCGCCAGCAGGACCAACCCCGTGATCCACAGTTCCACGGTGAGCGCGAAGGCCTTGCCCAGGAATACTCCCGCGGGATCGAGTCCGAGCGTCGCTACCGACGCCCTGGTACCCGGAGCGTTCTCAATTGCCTGAGAACGATTAATCATGAGTAACGTCACGAAGAGGGTGACCAGATAGAAGAGTCCGGGGCCCGCCGAGGAATTACCCGCCTGCGTGGGCCCCAGCGCCAGACCCGAAAGTAGAAGCGCGATGACGCCAAAGGGCAGTACTTGCCACAGCAGGACACGGCTACGCACTTCGATGCGCAGATCCTTGACGGCAACGATTCGAGCGACACGAATCACGAGTTGTCCACTCGCCCGCCCGCCATTCGTACAGTACGCGGACGTAATTCCTTCGAACGAAGTGGATCGTGCGCGCTCACCACGACCGTGGCGCCACCCTGTAGGACGTCACGCAACAAGTCATCGAAGAACGCACGGCCCGCGTCGTCGAGCGACGCGTAAGGTTCATCGAGTAACCAGATCTCCGGACGACGCACCAGTAGCCAAGCGAGACCGAGTCGTCGGCGTTGTCCCGCGCTGAGTTGTTTGGTGATGGTATCGACGCGATGGCCCAGACCGACGCGCTCGAGGGCCGGCACTACATCATCGACGGGTCGCAGCAGGGCCCGCGCCGCAAAGGTGAGATTCTCGCGAACGCTCAAATCGGCGTAGAAGGAACCTTCGTGACCGAGCCAACCCACTCGTCGTCGAAGTAACCGAAGGTCCCCCTCGACCAGATCGACACCAGCGACGTGGCCCGCTCCACTGGTGAGGGAGTCGAGCCCTCCCAGCAGTCGCAACAAACTGGTCTTGCCGGCGCCGTTGGCGCCGACCACCACATTGAGCGATCCCCGTTCGATCTCGAGATCAACGCCACTGAGCAAGGGAAACCCTCGCGACATCACGACGGCGTTGACGAGTCGTACGACCACGTGGTCGCTCGCCAAGGTGTTAGCTCCGCAGTGCGTCGAGGTCGGCGGCCACCATCATCTCGATCAGGCCGTAGATATCAACGTCGCATTTCCAACCCAGGATCGACTGAGCCTTGGAAGGATCGCCGACGAGGAGGTCGACTTCGGCTGGGCGAAGGAACGCGGGATCAATTGTGACGTGCTCTTCCCAGTTCAGTCCAGCCGCCGCAAAGGCCACCTCGCAGAGTTCACGCACCGAGTGCGTCTGACCAGTGGCAATAACGAAGTCGTCGGGCTCATCGCGTTGCAGCATCGCCCACATCGCCTGAACGTAGTCACCGGCGAAGCCCCAGTCGCGCTGGGCCTCGAGGTTGCCCAAGCGAATCTCAGTGTCCAGACCCGCCTTGATGCGAGCCACGCCGTGGGTAACTTTTCGCGTCACGAATTCGAGGCCGCGTCGCGGGGACTCGTGATTGAACAAGATGCCGCTCGACGCGTGCAGGTGGTAACTCTCACGGTAGTTCACGGTGATCCAGTGACCGTAGACCTTGGCAACGCCGTAGGGAGATCGCGGATAGAACTCAGTGTTTTCATTCTGAGGGATTGCGCGCACTCGTCCGAACATCTCTGACGAACTGGCCTGATAAAACCGAACTTCAGGATCCACGATCCGGATCGCGTCGAGCATGCGCGTGACGCCCAGCGCCGTGGTCTCCGAAGTCAGGACCGGCTGGCTCCACGAGGTCTGGACGAAGGACTGCGCCGCGAGGTTGTAGATCTCTCGCGGACGACTATCACGCAACACATTGATCAAGGAGACTTCGTCCATGAGGTCACCCGAAAGGAGGGTGATGCGGTCTTGAATGTGGCTAATTCTTTCGAAGTTCTCGCTGGACGAGCGGCGCACCAACCCAAAAACTTGGTAGCCCTTGTCGAGGAGTAATTCCGCCAGATACGAACCATCTTGCCCCGTGATACCAGTAATCAGCGCACGTGTTGCCATCAAATTCCTCCGGGGAACGTCACCTGCCAGACGCTGGTGTCAGTGGGTCCACCTTACCACTGGGGTCAAAATTGCTCGAGCGTCTAACGTTGCTCAATGTCGCGTGTGGCCATCGTCAGTTTCCGTCTCGGCGGTACCGACGGGGTATCCATTGAGTCCGCCAAATGGATAGGGGCACTTCGTGAACTCGGCCACCACGTGTCCACCGTGGCCGGTAGTGGGACCGCTGATCAGCTACTCGCGGGACTCGCGGCAAATGCATCCTCGCCACCCTCGTTCGACGAACTCAACGAGGCCCTCGAACCCTTTGATCTCGTCATTGTAGAGAACATGGCGTCTCTGCCCCTCAACGTGGCGGCGCGCGACGTCCTCTACGACGTACTATCGGGCCGAGCGGCACTCTTTCACCACCACGACTTCGCGTGGCAACGCGCTCACCTATCTCACCTCGAGGGGCCGCGTGACGAGCCCGGGTGGCGCCACGTGACAATCAATGAATTGTCGCGGCGCGAACTCCACCAACGTGGGATCGAGGCGACCATCATCTACAACAGCTTCGACTGTTCACCGTCGCGCGGACGACGAGAGTGGACGCGACGTGCGTTGCGCCTCGACGACGAGACGCTCGTGGCGTTGCCAACGCGAGCCATTCCTCGAAAGAATGTTGAGGGTGCCTTGGCCTTGTGCGAGGAACTCGACGCCGTCCTGTGGCTCATGGGTCCCGCGGAAGACGACTACGGCCAGAAGCTCGATCAACTACTCGAGGCATCGCCGGTCACGGTGCGACGCATGCTGCCCGAGGACGTCACGATGGACGACGCCTACGCCGGCGCTGATCTCGTGGTCATGCCCTCGACCTGGGAGGGATTCGGCAACCCGGTACTCGAATCGGTCACCCATCGTCGGGCCCTCGCCCTCAACCACTATCCCGTAGCCCTCGAGATTCTCTCCTTCGGCTTCAAGTTCTTTGAGCTTTCCGATGTAGAACGCCTGAAGCGATTCCTCAAAGACCCCGACGAGGAACTCTTCGACGCCAATCTCGAGATTGCTCGTCGCTACTTCAATCTGAACGACCTCGCGGGTCGATTACGACAAGTACTGGGTTAGATACTGCGGGTCAACGACGATTAGATTTATCCAATGGTGCAACGCGACGATCGTCCGATTCATGTCGAGCGGCGCGAACAACTTCTCGAAATCGCCAAACACGTCTTCGCTGAGCGCGGGTATCAGGCCACCACGATGGAAGATATCGCCAAAGCTGCCGGCTTCACCAAGCCGATCCTCTATCAGCACTTCGAATCCAAGAGCATGCTGTATCGCGAGATTGTTGCGCACACCGGAGCCATCTTGGTGGAAAATCTCATGAAGGCGATCACTTCAGTAACGACACCGCGTTCGAAGATTGAGAGTGCTTTTCGGGTTTATTTCGAGATGGTGGTGAACGATACCGACGCTTTCCGCCTCCTCTTCATTCATTCTCACGAGGGCGAGACCGCGAGTGAGCTTCGAAAGATCGAAGTGAGCCTGGTGGGCTTCCTCGTCCCCTACATCGACGTGTCCATCGGTCACGATCATCGCCGTCAGTTGGCCGCCGGCATCGTGGGTATCGCCGAAGGTGCGGCCATCGTCTGGCTGCTGCAACAAGAGGCCAAAGGGTGGCCGACGCCGCCACCCGATGAGGCCAAGCGCCTTGCCGCCCACAGCGCCACCTTGGCGTGGGGTGGACTGCGCGCCGTTCACAAGGATTAGGCGCCACGACGTGGAGGCGAGAATACTGAGAGACCGACGACGAAGTGCTCGTGGGCCCGGCCCGGTCGTATTTGATTATCCCGCTCATCAGACGCTGGCATGAACGACGAGCACGCTCGCAATCTTTCGAGCGTTGAGCCCGACCAACGGCGGATCACGCCGATCACTGGTCTCGACGCCGACGAGGTCGCGCAACGTGTTGCCCGGGACCAGACCAACGGCGCCGGCGAGCGTACCGGGCGCACGGTAGGCGAGATCCTGCGCGCCAACATTCTCACCCGGTTCAATCTTCTCCTGGGCACCCTGCTCGCGGCGATCATCGCCGTGGGTCAACTCCAGGACGCACTCTTCGGCCTCGTGCTGGTGAGCAATGCGCTCATCGGAATCATCCAGGAGTGGCGCGCTAAACGGACCCTCGATCGCCTCGCCGTCCTCAGCGCGCCCTTAGCGCGTGTGGTGCGCGATGGTGTCGAGCACGACATCGGGGTCGGCGCTGTCGTGCTCGACGACGTGGTCAGCGCGCGCACGGGCGATCAGATCGTGGCCGACGGGATTGTGAGAACCAGTACCGGTCTGCAGGTGGACGAATCCCTCCTGACCGGAGAGGCCGAGCCGGTCGACAAAGGAGTTGGTGAGCACGTGCTCTCGGGGAGCTTCGTCGTCGCCGGAGCGGGCCAGTACCAGGCAGTCGCGGTGGGACCCGACGCCTACGCCCGCAGACTCACGGCCGACGCACGTCGTTTCACCCCCGCGCGCTCGGAACTGGTCGAGGGGATCAATCGCATCTTGCGCTACGTGACCTGGGCGATCATCCCCATCGCGGTGATCTTGCTCGTCGGTCAGTTGCGCGCCCGACAGAGTCTCAGCGGCGCGATCAGCGGCACCGTCGCCGGACTGGTCGGCATGGTGCCCCAGGGACTCGTCCTCTTGACGAGTGTCGCCTTCGCCGTGGCGGCGGTGGCGTTGGCGAGGAAGAACGTGCTCGTCCAGGAACTTCCGGCGATCGAAGTGCTCGCTCGCGTCGACGTCATCTGTTTCGACAAGACCGGGACCCTCACCGACGGTTCGATCATCTTGGACAGCGTCGAGGTCCTCGATGACTCGTTGCCGGTAGCGGCGGCCCTGGGTTCACTGGCGAACGACGAGAACGCCAACGCGACCTTGCGGGCCCTGCGAGAAAAGTATCCACCGAGTGAGGGGTGGAGCCGCGGCGACGTGGTCCCCTTCTCCTCGGCGCGTAAGTGGAGCGCGGTCAACTTCGCCGAGCACGGGACCTGGCTGCTGGGGGCGCCCGAGATGGTGCTCGCCGCCGATGAGGGGATCACGTTGCGCCGTGCCACGGAGCTCGCCGAATCCGGCCGGCGGGTACTGGTCCTGGCTCACAGTGACGCGCCGCTCGAGGGTGATACGCTCCCTCCGCGACTACACGCCGCGGCGCTGATCCTCTTGGTCGAACGAGTCCGCGACGACGCGGCGTCGGCTCTCGCCTATTTCGCCACCCAGGGGATGGCCACCAAGGTGATTTCCGGGGACCATCCCCTGACCGTCGCCGCGATTGCCGAGCGAGTGGGAATGTTGCACGTGGGCCAGCCCGTGGACGCTCGCGAACTGCCCGAGGACTTAGACGCCCTGGGAGCTTTGCTCGAGGAGCACTCCGTCTTCGGACGGGTGACCCCGCGTCAGAAGCAGAACATGGTCACCGCGCTGCAGGCTAGGGGCCACACCGTGGCGATGACGGGTGACGGCGTCAACGACGTCCTGGCCCTCAAACTCGCCGACATCGGCATCGCCATGGGCTCCGGCGCGCCCGCCACGAGGTCCGTCGCCCAGATCGTCCTGCTCGATGGTCGCTTCGAGACGATGCCCGAGGTCGTGGCGGCGGGTCGCAAGGTGGCGGCCAATATCGAGCGCGTCGCCAATATCTTCCTCGTCAAGACCGCCTGGTCGACGGTGCTCGCGGTGCTGGTCAGCGTGCTGTTGTGGCCCTACCCCTTTCTGCCCCGCCACCTCACCATCATCGACACCTTGACCATCGGCGTTCCCGCGTTCTTCTTGGCGCTCGCGCCGAACCAGCGCCGGTTCACGCCCGGTTTCGTCGCGCGGGTCCTACGCTTCGCGCTCCCCATCGGATTGATCGTGGGGATCACGGTTTTCGCCGCCTACGCGCTCGAGCGCTCAAGAAACTTGCCCTCAATCGAACAGCGCACGGGGGCGACGCTCGTGGCGCTCATCTTGAGCCTGAGCGTGCTCGTGCTCGTTGCGCTGCCCTTGACGTGGCGTCGACTACTGATCGTGGCGGGAGTGACGATCGGATTCATCGCGCTCTTCCCCCTCTCGCCCGTTCGATCGTTCTACGGGCTACAACTACCTTCGACCGCTCTCGCCACCACCTTCCTCATTGCCCTCGCCGGCGTGGTGCTGACCAGCGTCGCCGGGCTCATTTCGCTGCGTCGCCATCGCGGATCCACCCCCGCCATCGTCGGCGACAACTCTGTGCCCCGCGACAAGGACGTGTCACCTCGCGATGTCACCCCACGCCGGCCCTGACGCGGGCTCCGAGGTCTGGCGGGGCGGGGATACTACGATCACAGTCGCGCCCGACCAGCGGTGAGACCTCGAAGCCGTCAAATCGTCACAGCCAATCGAGCCATCGACGCGGGCCAACTGCTCATTCGACGACAACTCGAGCGGGTGACGTCATCATCGCACGAACCATCGTGTGCGCCGCGGCGAACCCGGTGACGGCGACCATGGTCACTTCGTTCCCACTTGCCGTCAACGAAGGAAGCCAGGCGCGCTGTACTGCGCCGATCCGAATCCCAAAATGGGGACGAAGACGAAACTCAGCAGCCAGAGTCCAATGCCGAATCCGGGGCCTTTGGAGAAAGCCTTGGCAATGTCCATGGCGATGATCAATCCAATGACGACATTCGCCAGGGGAATGAAGAACAAGATGACCCATCACTCGGGTCACCCCGAGATCTTGCACACCACATAAAGATTGTAGATAGGCCCGAAGATATCCCAGCCGGTCTCGCCCGCCTTGGCGAACACTCGCCAGCCCGCGGCGATGTAAAAACGAAAAGCGCCCGATAGAGCAGCAGTATCACCACAGCGAAGGAGGACGATACCGTAGCCGTCGTGTGCATGGACGCAACTCCCCTTTTTTGTTTTTCAGATGACTGGGTGGCAGGACCTTGAACGAATCACGCACGAGTCCCGCGCCGCGGCGATCAAGAACGACCCCAACGCGTGAGCCTCACCCTCGCGTGATCCACCAATGTCGACTCGAAGATTGTGCAGATCTTGGCTGGAACGCACAGTTTCGCTGGTCAGAGGCATCATTGCCAAATAATCGCCCAACAAACTGTGGATCGCACCCCGTGAGTCCCCACCAGAGATCCATCACGCCTCACGTAGTTGGGGAGGTGCGTGTCTCACCGCGAAACTTTGGCCTTCTCCGCAATGCTAAGTCTATTCACGCGTCGCCGCCGAAGCCACGCACAACATCGGTCAACTCGAGAAGAGCACGCTTTGAAACCTCCCCACGGCTAAAGCCGGGGGATTCCTGGCTCAAGCAGCCTGAATGTCCAGCGGACACTCAGGTCGTATGCCATCAACACCAGCCGGGTCGAAACCAGCCCGGACGACCATCACGGCCGCAGAATTCTTGTCCCTTGGACTGACCAACCCGCAGGCT
>JABEUQ010000118.1 GCA_013044265.1 Acidimicrobiaceae bacterium | reverse complement strand
AGTCTTCCTTTCGTGTCTTGCCGGACACATCAAGAACTACTCCGGTGGCCCGTCTTCATCACGGACCGTCAGAATTACACCACTTCAGGGGACGTCAACCAAAGGTTTTTTCCATACCAACCGCAAGAAGAGTTTGCAAGCTCCCAGTTTAGGTAGCGTCGCTTTAGAGTCCACAGGATTCGTAGAATGACTCTTGAGCCCTCATAGTTATGTGGCACCACGGGCATTGCCTCGTCTCAAATCGCGCAGGTTTCTGATTGGGTCAAATTAAACTATTGACATGGACGGTGCGCTGAAACCAGACCTCACTTCAACCGAGGAGAGTCAAACGGTTCGATTCTTTAAGGCGAGGTCCGCTGAGGCATGCTGCCAGTTTCGCATGTGAGTGCGCTGACCTGATTTGGCCCCGCACCTTGATTATCTGTTCTGACCCACTCGGCCTCTGGGATCGGTGGTGTTCCCGATCATTGAGTTAGGGCTGGAAGCCTTGGACTATGAGAGAGTTGACCCAGGTGGATGTATTCGAGCAGATCCGTCGGACCCACTTCGGAACTGAGCAGTTGTCAATCCGCGACCTGTCGCGGGTGTTCAATATTCACCGTCGCCGTTCGTCAAGCGGTGGCATCGCCAAAATCTCCACGACGCATGTCGTTGAGGGCAGCCCGATCAGTAGTTTTGCAAGTTGACGGTACGGAAGAAGTCGCAGACTCTGGATATTACAATCCCAGTCATATTTTTCGCGCTCAGAGGGTAACCGAGGAAGCCACGACAACCAGTTCGTGGAATCCATATTGCGAAGTCGCGATGTCGACAATCCTTCCAACTACATGCATCAGACCTGTGTTTGGAGTCACGCCTAACCTCGGGTCGCCGAAGATGACTTCGGTAAACAAAAATCTATTCTCAGGAACGCTGTTACAACTCATTGTCATTGTGATCGAAGTGCTCGTTAAAAGTGGTGCGCTAGGCCACGCGACGCCGCAATAGTCGTTAAAGGCACTTCCGATTGTGAATTGTGGCTTTGGGAGAGGTGGAGGACTTTTAGCCGCACTCTCAAATGACAACCTTGCGATGACCGTGGCCGCCAACTCTCCCATGCTCGTCTCGCCGGCTTGATTTGGATGGAAACTTCGAGTCTGTAAGTGAATTGATAGGCCGTTCATCCAAGAGTCATTTCCTGGACTGCATAGCTCATGACGTGTTCCCGTAGAAGGCTCGAAGAGCAGAGGGTCAGAAGGGGAGATTGAGTTTGCAGAATCCCCCGACACCGGGTTGATAAATGTCAGATGCACCCCATTTGGATGGGCCGTATTTACGACTGCAACGTCATTGCCAATGGCGGCATTGAGTGCACCGGCGTCACCTCGTAGTTGTATGGCGTCCCCCGTCCCAATACCCTGACAGAAACCGAGATGCTGGAAAATCTTCGGCCAGAACTTCGGTAGATCAATGAGTTCCGGATAGCCCATGACGACAATATTTCCTCCACTAACGACAGCCGAATTGGCAACTTTAGTCAGAAAATTCTGATACTGACTTCCGAGCTTTCTTGAAATTAAGCCTCGAATATATGCGTCGGAGGGGCAAGAGTGATGAGGATCAGATTTTGCAATTCCAGGTAATGGTTGCGACACACATTGGGAGATTATGCCCGAGAAATTGATGTCGTCGCCGCCAAACGAGAAAGTGACAAGGTCAAATCGGCCCATTGAAGGAATCCACTCGGCGCCACTGCTATTACCGTATGAATTAAAAAATTGACCAGAGACGGCACCGGTACACGCGACAACATCGGGAGCGTTGAAGTGCAATCCCGTTTGAGCTGATTCGGTGCCAAGTCTCTGTGCCGCAACTACAGCCCAAGTTGCGGATGTGCTATTGGTGCCAGTGCCCTGGGCACAAGGACTTGTTGTCACGGGTAACCCCGCTCCGGAAGCGTAGGAGTCGCCGGCGGCGAGCCACGTAATCGTTCGGGAAGTGGTCGCTCCAGCGACCATATTTTGTGATGAGAGCGGCGAAAGAGTTGCTATCAACGATATGCAAGAGGTCACCATGCAAAGGCCAATTGCCCGTCCAACTATCCTCTGCCGATGTCCGCTCACATCAACCTCGATCCAGTTCCAAGTCGCGTGATTGACAATCCAGTCAAGATCGCGACGTGATAATCATACGACCCCGCACAAGAATGTTGGGGAGCCATAAAAAACTCGACAATTGGCGGAACAACATTGAAGGGCTTGCACCGACAATGCCCCCTCCGCAACCATTTCCACCTCCTCGAACTTCCACAATCGAGTCTTGTGTCCGCTAGTCCTGTTCTGCGCAACCTTAGAATTGATCTGTCTCAAAACAATCACTCGATGAAGAGCTCCGAAGCGGTGGATCTGTGGAAAATGAAGACTCGGGTCAGACCCTATTGTCGTCGCGATCGAATCGCCGGTACTGCGATTGGAGCCGTTGCGACAGCGGCGGAAATCACCGCGAGGAAGGCGCCAAAGGACCAACCAAAACCAGCGGGTTGGAAGATGAAAGCTAAAAGTACGAACACAAAATTGAATAATGACGCAACGAGCATCACAGGGGCATGGGCCACGACCGAATTCATTTGGAGTTTTCCCCAACCTGCTCTCGCGGCAAGGTAACCAACAATGGCGATACCTACCAGAAGCACGAGGTAGAGGTAACCGTGGATGGATATTCCATCGACGCTAAAGCCGGCAAAGCTGTACCACGGCATATACAGAGAAATCACCATCACGACCGTGGCGATGCCAGTAATACGATCGGCTTTCTTCAATCGAGACCAGTCAAAGTGATATTGCATTCGACTCGATTGTCCGGAAGAGGCAATAGTCCGCCCAGCTGCACCGCTGGTAGATGCTTCCGCGTAATGAGTGCTGTTGATTGTTGGCATTGAGGCGTCGACTTGACTTGCAATCGTGGCACCACACTGGCGACAGAACGTTGCCGAATCAGAAGCCGGGCTCTGACAATTAGTACAAGTCTTTGGCAATTGTCCCCCAAAATATAGGAAATGGTGACCGTGCTGATTGGACTGTATCACGCAAACGGTATTGCAAACGCGTATGATTTGGCAAGTTTGGTCGAATTGGTAGTTCCTGCTGT
The DNA here is from genome assembly GCA_013044265.1 of Acidimicrobiaceae bacterium. Classification (GTDB taxonomy): domain Bacteria; phylum Actinomycetota; class Acidimicrobiia; order Acidimicrobiales; family RAAP-2; genus RAAP-2. Next base: position 6,883 of record JABEUQ010000118.1, on the reverse strand, counting down.
GGAAGTTTGTCCCTGACAATTAGGTGGAAGAAATCATGGTGGCACAACTTTTGGCCCGCGCCCTATCTGGTGCGCGAGATGCCGATCATGAGCCTGTCCACCGACAACCTTCTATTCGGTCTCGGACCTTTTCGTTGCGTCAGAAGTCGATGACGCGGGGGTCTACCTTTTCAATTGTTCCCATTTCAGTGCTGGGACGTAGTGGATTTGCCCGAAAGGCAAATCTCCATGTTGTTGATGGCGTGTTGCAAGGTAGCAGTTCGAAATGAACAATCTCATCGTCAATCGACCATTGGAATACATGATTCGGACCATGGGAATTCGGGTGAGCAACCCACTAGTCGGTGCTGACGTTTGTCTCAAGAATCGGGGTCAAATTGCCGCGTCACCTTCGGTCCTTCGAGAGGCTTTGATCAAAGACTCTTTTGAGATCCGCCTGTCGTACGGTGCATCACTTTCGAATGCTCTCGATAGGCAACAACCTTGAGTGCGGATCTAACTAAAACGAAGGCCGAAGTTCTACGCTGTCCGAGTTGCTTGACTCCTTGTGATCCCCGTGACCGAGTATGTTTCGTGTGCCGCGCCGTCTTACCCGTCGTGCCGCGATCCGTGAAGATCGAAGAAGCACCCGAAGTCTCTGAGGTTGCCACCGAAGTCGCACCAACATCAACTGCGTCGGTGAGTGAGAGTTTCGTACCGAAAGAGAGCAGTCAGATTCACAACCCGTCGCCGCTTCAACTTGAAGTGAGGTGGGGCCGGACCCGACGGATAGTGGACATCTCTAAAGAGGGATGCACGATTGGCAGCACCGATTCGTCCGATGTAGTGGTTCCCGCTCCCTTCCTGGAGCCGATACATGGCAAGGTCGAGTGGGTCGGGAATAATTGGCAAATCCGTCCAGCGACGAAGGGGGCAATCGTTCTTGCCCGTGGGGTCGCGGTCAGGAGCGTCGAACTGTCAGCTGGCGACGTCATCAGACTAGCTGATCAAGTGGGTAACTTTGCCACTCTTACGGTATCGAAAGACAAATCTCACGGACAACGTACGAGTGCCCTCCGAGGTGAACTTCCCTTGGCTGGCCGTTCCGTAGTGATTGGTTCAGCGGCGGAATGCGATATTCGAGTGGCGCATCCGTTGGTTCGACCTCGCCATGCAATCTTACGACGTGACGACGATGGCAAATTATGGCTGGATGATCGAACGACCGTTGCTGGGACCTACGTCAATGGCAAGAGACTCAAGGGTAGGGTCCTGGTGCACAGCGGAGATGTCATTCAGGTGGGGCCCTCAAGCGCTCGAATCGGATCCACCTCTCTTGAGCCACTTGAGCAGGTGCGAGGTGTCGACGTCACGGTCATTAACGCGTGCGTCGAGGCGGAAGCTAAGGGCAAAGGACGTCGAAGGCTACTGAACGATGTGAATCTTCACCTGCCACCGGCGAGTCTTACCGCGGTGGCCGGGCCAAGTGGTGCGGGGAAGACCACCCTGATGCGTCTCTTGTCGGGTCAAGCAGCGGCGAGTGCAGGTGTCGTCGAATACAACGGAGTCGATCTATCCGTGTGTCGCGAAGCTCACGCGGCACTGATGGGATTCGTTCCTCAAGATGACGTGGTTCACCAAGATCTCACCGTCGGCGAAGCATTGACGTATCAGTCCAGACTTCGATTGGGCAAAGAATTCTCGAAAGAGGCGAGGGACTCGAGTATCGTGCGCGCGCTGGAATTTGTGGGCTTGGAAGGACAGCGTGATCAAATCGTCAAGACTCTGAGCGGTGGGCAGCGCAAGCGAGTCTCAATTTCTACTGAGTTGTTGAACGAGCCAGAGATCCTCTTTCTAGATGAACCGACGTCAGGTCTTGACCCGGGACTCGATAAAAGGATGATGTTGCTGCTGCGCTTGCTCGCAGATCAGGGTCGAACGGTAATCCTCACTACTCACGCCATTTCGTACGTCGATGTCTGTGACAACTTGATCCTGGTGGGCCCCGGTGGATTCGTGATTTACGCCGGTGATCCAACTGAAGCCCCCGCCTGGTTTGGCGTGCCCGCACTGAGCGACGTCTTTTCGCTTGTTGAAGACACCGCATCGTCGTCGGCAGCGGCGCAGCGCTGGCTGGCTAATACCTCATCCCCGGGGAAGGACCAGAGCGGCAACAGATCCATCGATGCTCGCAAATCGCCGGTACGAGTTACTGCGGATTCGAGTCAATTGGCAAGCGGTGCCAGCGGCATCGCTCGACCAAAATTCGGATCTCCAGCTTGGAGAGAGACCGTCTTTCACCAAGGGGCGATCTTTTCTGAGAGATACGTGAAGATTCTCACGCGTGATCGAACCGCACTGGCTTTCAGTTTGCTCCAGGGGATTGCGGTTGCGTTGTTGACTGCGCTGGTTGCCCCGAAACCGATCATTTGGAGCCAGAATGGGAGTGCGCCAATGTTCGTGCTCGGATGCGCTTCAGTGTGGTTTGGCATGATCAATTCAGTTCGAGAGTTGGTGAAGGAACGAACGATTTGGCGACGTGAGGAACTGGCTGGTGCCAACGTGGCGGCGTACTTGGCGTCAAAATTGTCGGTCCTCGGAGCTCTTGCACTATTCCAATCCCTCTCGGCGATCGTGGCCTTGGACCTGGCCCTTGGATTGCCACCTAGTAGTCCAGTGGCGAGCCCGCTGATTGCCCTGGTCGTGTCCTCATGGCTGGCCAATCTCTGCGGTATGTCGTTAGGATTGGCAGTCTCCGCGCTCGCGACATCGTCAGACCGGGCGATGAGTATTGTCCCATATCTTCTGATCACTCAGTTGGTCTTGTGCGGTGTCCTCTTTCCCCTGGGTGTCGTGACGCCCTTTTCGTGGCTCATCCCAGCACGGTGGGGTGTCTCGGCCATGGGTGGAATTGCTGGACTGTCGGCATCGGCCCTACATCAATCGGCGGGCCTGTATCCATCAACTTTCGTAGGGATGGTGGGTACTTGGTTAGTGTTGGCACTACTTTCCGCCGTCGGTGTGGCGGGAACTGGCAGAATCCTTCACCGACAGGCATCAAATTGGAGCGTGTGATGGTCTGGATAGATGAAGATGAGCCACGTGACTCGGACGTGACGGCGTGAACGATATTGCGCCAGCCCTCGGTATTGACCTTGGGACGACGTTCTCCGTCGTCGCCCAAGTCAACCGCGGCGGGATGCCCGTCACGTTGCCAAATGTCGAAGGCACTCCAACCACTCCGTCGGTTGTGTTCTTCGACGGGGACCGGATAATTGTGGGCGCTATCGCGCGCGAGGCGATGGCGACGGATCCCGAACTCGTGGTGCAACTCGTGAAGCGTCGAATTGGCTCAGAATGGATCTTTGAATACCGTGGCGTCACCTATCACGCCGAACACATCTCCGCACTGATCGTCAAGAAGCTCCTCCAGGATTCCCAGCGACTCACGGGTTCGGTGAACCAAGCGGCGGTTACGGTGCCTGCGTATTTCAACGACACGATGAGAGCGGCGACTCGCCATGCGGCGGAGATGGCGGGCGTCGAAGTGCTGGGCCTTCTATCCGAACCCACTGCAGCAGCGGTTGCGTTTGGCTACGACAAGCGGCCCGTGGAACTCCGTGGCATCGTGGTGGACCTCGGTGGGGGGACGTTCGACGTGACGGTGTTGGAGTTCGACCACAACGATTTGATTGTCAAGGGTACCGGTGGTGACGCGTATCTTGGTGGTGCAAATTTTGACAAAGTTCTATTCGATTACTTCGTGGATCAATTCGATCAGTCGCAACGCATTGACGTTCGTGACCCAGAGTCGCTTTCGATCGAGGAATTTACTCAAGTCTCACAGGATTGGCTTTTGAGGGCCAACCGAGCCAAGCACGATCTGAGTGTGAGAGACCGCACGGTGGTTCAGTTGCAGGCTGCTGGACTGTCGACTCGACTTGAAGTCAGTCGAGAAAGTTTTGAGAAGATGAGTGCGGTCATGCTCGATGAGTTCAGCGAGAAGATCACCGACGTGGTGCATACTGCAGGATTCTCGATGAAGGACTTTGGTGTGGTTTTGGGTGTGGGTGGGGCTACGCGAATGCCGATGGTGCAGGATCGGATTCGGAGTCTGTTCGGCACTGCTCCTGATACCTCGGTGCGGCCCGACGAGGCAGTCGGTCTCGGCGCTGCGCTCTATGGAGCGCGGTGTCAGATGGAGGATGGTCATGGTCTCATGATCGAACGCGAAGCTCACGATTTCATCGAGAACATGAAAGTGACTGATGTCAGTGCTCACAGTCTGGGCATCTCCGTCTTCGAAGGGGAGGGTGGTCGCCGCAGGATGGAGGTCCTGTTGGGAAAGAACACGCCACTGCCCGACGTGAAATCGAACACCTTTTTCACGATGCGTGCTGGCGACACTCAAATCGTCGTTCCAGTCCTCGAGGGGGACAGTTCGGTGCCTGACGAATGTCTCCGTATTGGGACGGTGGTTATTGATGGCTTGCCAGCGAATCGTCCGGCCCATCAGCCCGTCACGGTGACAATGTCCTACGACCGAGACGGAATCTTGAAGGTGACCGCTCGCGACGATAGTTCTGAAAAAAGTGTTTCGACGGTGATCGAACGTACCGGGCAGTTACAAACGGCGAGTTCTGATCTCGCAGCGCAAGCCGTCAAAAATGCGATAGTACTGTGAGATATTTTTGTGAGAATCACGGGGTAGATGGCAATGAGTGGTGAACGCGACTGGTACACGCAATTGGGCGTCCCCGCCGCAGCAACGAAGGAAGACATCGAGACGGCAGTTGAACGCATGAGTCGCCAGGCAAGCACCTTGGCCAACTCAGCGCCGGACCGTTCACAAGCGTTGAGGGACAAAGTAAGGGCGATTCGAGCGGACTTACTTTCGGGGGATGATGCGCGGCGTCGCTACGACTCGAGAGTGGCGGAACTCCGGGCGTCGTCACGACCTGCGAATGGTGATGTGCGAAATGTGGATCAAAGTCAACCGGCCATTTCGAATTCTGGCGAAAATGCGACTCCTCAGTTCGACGTTACTCAGCCACAGCAGAGAACCAGTTCCCCGTCGCTACCGCCCTATGACTTCAATGCGGCGCGTCCGAGCATTGTCGACGCCGTGGCCGCGAACGTTGCTCCGGTCGTGTCGCGCTTTCGGCGCTTCTTGCAAAGTGGTTGGATCTGCCCCGCTTGTTCCACTGAAGGAAGTCCCGAGGATGAGTACTGTAATTCATGTGGTGCGGCCATGAAGGTCGATCGATCTTCAGTGGTGATTAGGTGCCTACAGTGTTCGAGCAAACTAGATCCCGGAGATCGATTTTGCGTAAGTTGCGGAAAGCCCGTGCCCCAGGGCTGACTCTGGTGTAGAACGTTCGAAGTCAAGTTGTCCAGTTGAACCTGCGGAGGTCGGAGATTGAAGGTGTGCCCCAACTCTCACGAGGTCCGGCCAGGCACCATCTTCTGTGGTATTTGTGGATCTAGCATCCTCGAGACGTGCCCTGATGGACACCCCAATCCCTTGGAGTCGCAGTTCTGCGAAACCTGCGGAACGTCGATGGAAACTTCAGGTGAGTTGATGCCACCGGGGTCCGGAACCGCGCTACTCAGTGAGCAGCCGCAGATCGAATCGACCACCGTTTCAACGGACTCGCCGACAGTCAACGAGTCGGCCCCGTTGGTTTTCGAGAAGAAAGTCGTTCACGTTGAGAAGAGCGTTCGATCCGAACGTGACGTTGAGCTGATCACGAAGTCGCGCATGAGACGACGAAGCCTCCTCGTGGGTGCGGGTGCCCTGGCAATCCTCGTGATTTCGGTCGCACTAATTCTGGTGCTTCATCGTTCTCCGACGACAACCGCTACTGGCAACTCGACTACGGCGTCGGGTGCCGCAGTTAAATTGACCACTTTGTCTGCTCCGCAGTCGATCACCAGATACGGCCTCGCCTCAATCTCCTGTCCGTCGGCTTCCTTCTGCGCCGCGGTGGACGATGGGGGCAACGCCTACACCTTCAACGGCACGTCGTGGTCAAACGCCCAATCCCTCACCACGAACAGCCTCGCGTTGATCTCCTGTGCGTCGTCCTCCTTCTGCGCAGCGGTGGACGATGGGGGCAACGCCTACACCTTCAACGGCACGTCGTGGTCCGGTCCGCAGCCAATAGCCCCGGGAGGTCTCCTTGACTCCATTTCGTGTCCGTCAGCCATTTTTTGCATAACGGCGGACGTGGTGGGCAACTACTACACCTTCAATGGCACTTCGTGGTCCACCCCGCAGTCCATCGGTCCGACAAACCACCTCTCCTCAATCTCCTGTGCGTCGGCCTCCTTCTGCGCAGCGGTGGATACTGGGGGAAATGCTTACACCTTCAATGGCACGTTGTGGTCCGCTCCGCAGCCATTCGCTACTACCGCTACTACGTCCTTAGTCAATTCGATCTCCTGTCCGTCGGCCTCCTTCTGCGCAATGGTGGATAATGCGGGTTTCGCTTACACCTTCAACGGCACGTCGTGGTCCAACGCCCAATTCATTGCCGCGAAAAGGCCCACTTCGATCTCCTGTCCGTCGGCCTCCTTCTGCGCGGCGGTGGATTTAGCGGGCAACGCTTACACCTTCAACGGCACGTCGTGGTCCAACGCACAATCTCTCACCACGAACAGCCTCTATTCAATCTCGTGTGCGTCGTCCTCCTTCTGCGCCGCCGCGGAGTATGCCAACAAAATCTTTATGCTCAAGTGATTCAGGGTGTTGTAGCGACAAGCTCGAGAATCCATAAGAGACGGATTCTCGATGGGTCAATCAGATCACGTCCCGCCGAGTGGTGTAACTCCGAAGGAGCACTTCTCGATGCGAAGCCATCTTGTCACTTGATTTTGGCCAGGGCAACGGGTGCCGTGATCT
>JABEUQ010000117.1 GCA_013044265.1 Acidimicrobiaceae bacterium | reverse complement strand
TACGCGCTCTACGAGCCGGTTGACGCAAAACTGACCCGCTCCCAGGGCAAACCCGGACACGTCCTGCAATTGTGCTTTTACGCCGAGGCCATGGATGCGCTGCTCGGGGTGACGCCACGTCGCATGCACATCTGGTTGGGTTCGGGCACGACCCAAGCCCTTACGGTCGAGGAATTCCTGCCCTACTGGCGTCGGCTACGACGTCAACTCGGCGTGTTATTGGCCGAAGACTTCGTGGGAATAGCGACGCGCCCTCAACCATGTGAGTCCTGTGAGTACTGCGAATTTCAGGGTCACTGCGAGCGCCAGTGGCGCGACGAGGATTCTCTGGCCTTCGTGGCCAACTCGCGCGAGTCCGAACGCGATGCGTTGGAACGAGCGGGAGTGCGTACGATTGCCCAACTCTCGCAACGTCGAGAAGCCGTTATTGATCTGCGTAGTGAGAAGCTTGCTCGGCTAACGCGTCAAGCGGCCCTTCAAGTGGCCTCGCGAGACGATCCGACCCACCCACCCCGGTTCGAACTCATTGAAGTCGGCGAAGATCCGGTGTACGGTCACGGATTTGAATTGATGCCCGCGCCGGACTTCGCTGACGTTTTCTTCGACTTCGAAGGTGATCCATTCTGGACGGCGCAGAACGAACTCATGTTCCTCGCGGGGCTCTACTACCGCGATGGGGCGGGCGAATGGACGTTTGATGCGCGATGGGCTCACTCGCTCGGTGAGCAGGAAGAGATGATGAGTGATTTGGTGGAGTTCTTCGCGCAGCGGCGATCCGCGCATCCCGGGATGCACGTCTATCACTACAATCACACGGAGCGTTCCACTATCGAGAGACTGACGCACGACGCCGAGGACGAGAACCTCTTTGCCTCTCTCGTCGACTCGGGGCTCTTCGTGGACCTCTTCACGATCGCCAAGTATGCCGTGCGCGTGGGAACCGAGTCCTACGGTCTCAAGCACCTTGAACATTTGGTCGAATTCGTGCGTACGGGCGCGATCGAACAGGGTGCGGGCGCTGTCGTGGAATACGAGCAGTGGATGTCCAGTGGCGATGACCGACTACTGGACAACATCGCCGCCTACAACGAGGATGACGTCAAATCTACTTTGGCGCTGCGTGAGTGGCTACTCGAGCAACGACCGAGTGACCTCCCTTGGCGTGAAGCGATCATTGAACGTGAGCCCTACGAACTCGATACCGACGAACTCGTCGAGCGTCTTCACGACTACGGAGAACATACGCCCGAGTACCTGTTGGGAGATCTGCTCAACTACTGGCGCCGTGAACGTTCAGCTGACGTAACGCCAAAGTACGTTGCACTCAACGGGGACTACACCACGCTGTACGACAATTTGGACTATTTGACGAACCTGAGTTTTGTGCGCATGCAAGAACCGTTGGGCCGAGAGAAGAACCCCAAGATGGTGCTCTCCTGGCCACCTCAAGTCATTGATCGAGGACTGGCCGTAGGCGACGACGTTCTCTACGCCGGAGTGGGGGTTCTCTACGGCAGAGGTTCGATTGCCGATATTGACTTCGAAAGGCGCGAGGTCAGTATTCGTTGGGGCAAGCTTCAAGAAGAGTGGGGAGGTGCGCCGGCGGTGCTCACCAAAGATCGCTACTTCCGACCCGGCGCCAAGGCCGGGGCCTTGAAGGACCTCGCCCGTCAGGTATTGAACTCCGAGGAACATGGCGAACCGGGACGCTTGGCCATGGCGTTGCTCAGTGCACAGTTGCCGCGCTTTTTACCGGGCCACGGGCCGGTGAATGAGGTATTCGATGATCAACTTGAGTCCATCTCTCGGTGGGTGCCGTACCTCGACGAGAGCTTCGTGGCCATACAAGGGCCGCCGGGCACCGGCAAAACCTACTCGGGTTCGCACATCATCCATACGCTGATCGGTCGCGGTCTTCGTGTCGGCGTGTTGGCGATGAGCCACGGCGCCATTGACAACTTGATGCGCGCGACACTCGACGTCTTTGACGAGGCTGGCGACCGGAGTCAGTTGCGGGCGCTGCGCTGGGTGGATGAGCCGCTCGAAGCATTGGCGGGGGTGAAGTACTCCAAACAAAAGTCGGATCTTTCGTCTCGAGAGTTCAATCTCATCGGTGGGACCGCGTGGTTGTGGGCGAATGCCGAGATGCGCCAGGCCCCCGTTGACGTGCTCATCGTGGACGAGGCCGGCCAACTCTCGCTAGCGGATGCCCTCGCCTCGACTGGGGGAACCCGCAGCATGTTGTTGCTCGGCGATCCCTTGCAATTGGCCCAAGTTGCCAAGGCCGAGCATCCCTCCAAGTCGGGTGCGAGCGTGCTGGAACATATTTTGGGCGAGCACGTGACCGTTCCCGACTCTCAAGGTGTCTTTCTCGCCAAGACCTGGCGTATGCACCCCGACGTGTGTGCTTTCATCTCGCGCCAGATCTACGAGGGCCGTCTTATGGCGAACGAGAACTGTGCTCAGCAGTCGACGAATTTCGGCACGGGGCTCCGATGGCTCACGGCCCACCACGAACGTCGTTCCACTCAGTCGCCTGAAGAACTCGACATAGTACTGGCGCAGATCTCAAAGATGCTGGGTACCCCCTGGACCAATCAGCGAGGCGAAATAACCCTCCTCACGCCGCGTGACTTCATGGTCGTCGCTCCCTATAACGATCAGGTCGACCTGATCAAAGAGGCCTGTCAGGCGAGGGAGGAACTTCGTGGAGTGCAAGTGGGCACTGTTGACAAGTTTCAAGGGCGTGAGGCCCCGGTCGTGTTCTTCACCATGACGACGTCCTCTGCTCAGGACATGCCTCGAGGTCCCGAATTCTTGTTCTCGCGGAATCGTCTCAATGTGGCGGTGAGCCGCGCACGCTGCCTGGCGTATCTGGTGTGTACCGAAGAATTGCTCAACTCGCGAGCGCGCGACATTGATGACATGCGACTAATTGGCACCTTGAGCGCCTTCGTGGAGCACGCACAACACGACTGACGCGAAATGCACGCTGGGACCCTCGTGAGTCGTGTAAGGTAGCAAAGCCGAAATAACACGGAGATTCATAATCGGGTCGAACGCGCAACAAGTTCGTGAAAATTATGTCTCGAAATGGCGTTTCGGTGGTGGGAGGCCTGCTACACTGTAAATCCCACCGACAGAGACGGCGGCCGGTTGAATTTGCAACCAGGCAGACCGCGCTGTTAAGGTAGGCATCCCGTCGTTTGGGTGACTAAACGATGGATTCGACGGAGAAATCCTGAGATGGTGTACTTCACACCTCCGAGCTTGCTCGTGTGTGTTGTCGCTCCTTGAAAACGGAAGAACGAGAGCCAAAAGCCAGTACGGGCGACGATGGACGGATCTAACCGGACGCGTCGTTCGTCAAAAG
>JABEUQ010000116.1 GCA_013044265.1 Acidimicrobiaceae bacterium | reverse complement strand
TACGTCGGCTTCCAGGCGAGTGAGGGCGGATCCATTCCACCCTCCTACGACGTCGCATTGGTGACAACGAACATGGGTAGGAGTTGGCGGTTCGTGCCATCGCCGAAGGGCTACTCGCGCACCGACTTCGCCGGTTTCGTCGAACGTCCGGGTGGCGTGGCGTTGCTCTACGCGCCCAGCTACTTCTTCCCCTTAAAGCCGGGTCAGTCGGCCACCTTCGTCGTCGCGACGTCGCATACGGGCGGGCGTACGTGGACCGACGGGCAACTGCACTGTCCGGCCGGTGCGCCTTGTGTGATCTTTGGCCCCGAAGATCCCCAGGGCGCGTGCGGGACCACTGGCGGCAGGTTCGTGGGGTGACAGCGAAAAATCCTGGTGCCGGATGGGTCGCACATGGCCAAAACTCCTTGGTTTCAGGTCTCTTCAGGTGCACCACCCAGATCTACGAGGGAACCAACCAAGTCCAACGGGTGGTCGTCGCGAAACATTTGCTCAAATAGCCTGGACCTGAACGCTACCAGAGTCCGTGAACATCGCGGGTGGTCGCTGGGTTGAGTGGTCCTGACCAAATACGAGACGGTTCCGGTAGTCAGCGGGATTGCACCAATCTGTCAATCACCGACACTGCTCTCTGTGCCCGGTTAGATTCGCGACATGGTGCGGGGAGTTGGTTATGGGTGAAGACCAGAACGACACCCGTCGAGTAGTTATTCGTGTCGCCGGAGTTGTTCAGGGTGTCGGCTTTCGCCCATTCGTCTATGGCGTAGCGAACGAGCTCGGCTTGTCGGGCTACGTCGGTAATGATGCTCGCGGCGTTTTTATTGTGGCGCAGGGTGTTCCCGACGTGGTCGACGATTTTATTGATCGTGTTTGGATTGGTCCGACTTTGGCGCACGTTGACTCGGTTACGGTGGAGAACGCTCCAACAGTCGACGACGACGACGGCTTCGCGATAGTGGCAAGTCTCAGTCGAATTGGCTCAACCTCGATACCTCCTGATACCGCCGTGTGCGCTGACTGTCTTACCGAGATGCGTGATCCAATTGACCGTCGGTACGCCTACCCATTCATTGCGTGCACGAATTGCGGACCGCGTTATACGATTGTTACCGGTCTTCCATACGACCGTCCGTATACGACGATGGTCGACTTCCCGATGTGCGAGTTGTGTCAGCAGGAATACGACGACCCAACGTCGAGACGTTTTCACGCACAACCCACTGCATGTCCAGTTTGCGGCCCAAGCCTGAACGTTGAGGTCGCCTCCGTTGTACAAGCCCTACGCGACGGCCTACTAGTGGCGATCAAGGGAATTGGCGGGTACCACCTCGCCTGTGACGCCAAAAACCCAGTGGCGGTCAAGCGTCTGCGGGATCGCAAGTGCCGTGGTGACAAGCCATTCGCATTGATGGTCTCGAATCTTGACGTCGCCCACCAAATTGTTCTGCTCGACGAGGGAGCAGAGGTTGTGCTTCAGTCTTCGGCACGCCCTATCGTGCTCGCACCATCGTTGGACCCCGTACTGCAGTCCTCCGTCGCTCCAGGTAACTCCAATCTTGGAGTTATGCTCCCCAGCGCACCGCTCAATCACCTTCTCTTCGACGCCGGCGCACCTGATGTACTGGTCATGACGAGCGGAAACCTTTCGGGGGAACCGATCTGTATCGACGAGCGAGAGGCGACGAGACGTCTCAGCACTGTTGCCGAATTGTTCGTACACCACAATCGAAGGATCCACGTGGCGTGCGACGACTCGGTGTTGCGCGCCGGAAGTGGTCCGGCTCAAGCGATTCGAAGGAGTCGTGGGTACGCGCCGTTGCCGTTTCCGTTGAAGTTTGAGACACCAAATCTCCTGGCCGTTGGGGGTGAGTTAAAGAACACGATCTGTGTCGCCTCGGGTCGTCAAGCATGGGTTAGTCAGCACATCGGCGACACCGAAAATATCGAGACGTTCTTGATGCTCGAACGTACGGTGGCGACGTTGAGCGAGCTGCAATCGGTGGAGCCCGCTGCGATTGTCAGCGACGCTAATCCGGCGTACCACACGCGTCGATGGGCGGAACGTGAGGCTGAGCGGCGAGGCATTGCCCACTTGACCGTGCAACATCATCACGCCCACCTGGCATCCCTGCTCGTCGAGCAAGATTGGCCGACCGACCGGGCCGTCCTGGCATTCGCGTTCGATGGCACTGGTTTTGGAACTGATGGGTCGATTTGGGGTGGCGAGATGCTGCTCGGTTCATACGATGCCGTTCAACGCGTCGGTCACCTCAAGGTAGTCCCGCTACCTGGCGGAGATGCCGCCATCCGGCGTCCGCTGCGTAGCGCACTTGCGCACCTTTGGGCGGCGGAGGTTGACGCCAGAGAAATCCCCACGATAGTTGCGAAGACGCAGCCGAACGAGCTGTCAGTGATTAGCCGGATGCTCGCGACGGGCACCGGGTGCACCGCCACGAGCAGTGTTGGTAGGTTGTTTGACGCGGTGGCCTCGCTGCTCGACGTTCGCCATGACGTCGACTACGAGGGACAAGCCGCAGTCGAGCTCGAGGCGCTCGCTTCCAGCGCTCGGTCGATTGCATTCGAAGACGCTCGAATGTGGGCTCCTCGACTTGCGCGTGACGCTGATGGTCTGATCCTCGATCCCGAACCAACGATCGTGGCAACCGTCGCAGCTGCGAGGGCGGGGATGAGCAAGGCGGTGGCAGCACGCCTATTCCACGAAGGACTTGCCTCTGCGATTGCGGACGCTGCCGTCGCATTACGTAACCTGACGGGAGTAACGACGGTGGGACTCACCGGCGGCGTATTCGTGAATTCATTGCTCAGCGCAGCGTGCCGTGCCAAACTGCAGCGTAATAATTTCACGGTGCTGACACACGAACGTATTCCGCCGAACGATGGTGGCCTCGCGCTCGGGCAAATTGCCGTCGCTGCAACTGGCGGCGCTAAGGTCGCGAGTTAGCACGGTTGGAAGAGTGGGGGGAACATGTGCTTAGGAATACCGGGAAAAGTTGAAGACGTGTGGGAGGCGAGTGGCACCCGGATGGCCACCGTTAATTTCGGTGGCGTCCGCAAGGAGGTTTGCCTAGCGTTCGTGCCGGAGGTCGCGGTCGGGGACTACACAATCATCCACGCCGGATTCGCCATCACTCAACTCGACGAAGATTCCGCACTCGAAACACTTGAATTATTCAAGAACGTGGGACTGCTCGATCAAGAGCTCGCGATTGTTATTGATCCGGAGTCGGGTTCGTGAAATATCTCGATGAGTTCTCCAATCCGGAAGTGGCGGGACGTTTGCTCGAGGAAATCGCGCGGACAGTCACGCGGCCCTGGGCGATCATGGAAGTGTGCGGTGGTCAAACGCATACCATCATTCGCAACGGGATCGATCAACTGCTCCCCGAGGGCGTTGAGTTGATCCACGGTCCGGGCTGTCCGGTTTGCGTTACGCCGTTGGAAACCATTGATCGCGCGTTGGCGATCGCGGCGCGACCTGACGTAATTTTCTGCTCGTTCGGCGACATGATTCGGGTACCCGGAACCGCGATCGACCTGTTCGGGATCAAAAGCCAGGGTGGGGACATTCGCATTGTCTACTCACCGCTCGATGCCGTCAAGATCGCTCAAGAGAACCCGGACAAGCAGGTGGTGTTCTTCGGTATCGGTTTTGAGACCACCGCTCCCGCTAACGCGATGACCGTCGTCATGGCCCGGCGCCTGCGTCTCTCGAACTTCTCATTGCTGGTGTCTCACGTGCTGGTGCCGCCGGCGATCAAGGTGATCATGGATTCACCAGCGCACCGCGTGCAAGGATTTCTCGCCGCTGGTCATGTCTGCACCGTGATGGGAACGCGACAGTATGGTCCGATCGTGGAGGACTACAGCGTTCCCATCGTGGTAACGGGATTCGAACCACTCGACGTGATTGAGGGGATTCGTCGTGTCATCCATCAACTCGAGGAAGGCCGGGCTGAGTTAGAGAACGCGTACCCGCGCGCGGTTGTGGAAGAGGGAAATCACGCCGCGCAGCAGGTCATAAATGACGTGTTTACCGTTTGCAATCGAGCGTGGCGAGGAATTGGAGTGATACCGCAATCCGGTTGGAAATTGAGCGAGCGATACGCTGAGTTCGATGCCGAACTGCGTTTCGAGGTTACCAATATCGTTGCCCATGAGTCCGCGCAGTGCCGTAGTGGAGATGTGCTCCAGGGCCTGATAAAGCCAAACGAGTGCGGTGCGTTCGGTAAAGAGTGCACGCCGAGGATGCCGCTTGGAGCGCCGATGGTCTCGAACGAAGGTGCCTGCGCTGCGTACTATCAATTCCGCCGTACCGAAGTGGTGGGCATCCAGTGAGCGAGTTTGATTTGGAGGGTTGGACGTGTCCGGCCCCGTTGCGGAATCAGCCGAATATCGTCATGGGCCACGGCGGGGGTGGTCGTCTCTCGGGCGAGTTAATTGAGAATGTTTTCGTTCCGGCGTTCGCCGGAACGCAACTCGCGAGCGTGCTGAGCCAACTCGGAGACGCCGCCGTGTTCGATTTGGGCGGTGCTCGGTTGGCTTTCAGTACCGACTCATTTGTGGTGCGTCCGCGTGTATTCCCGGGCGGTAACATCGGCGACCTCGCCATCAACGGGACCATTAACGACGTTGCGATGAGTGGGGCTTCGCCGATCGCGATTTCGGTGGGCGTAATTCTCGAAGAGGGATTAGCGATCGAGGAATTGGGTCGTATCGCTGCCGCCATGGGAGTGGCGGCGAGGAAGGCCGGCGTCTCCATCGTGACGGGCGACACGAAGGTGGTCGACAGGGGCCACGGCGATGGGATCTACATCAATACGTCCGGCGTGGGACTCGTTCCTGCGGGTTGTGATCTCGGTCCGCATCGAGTTCGTCCGGGCGACTCCATCATCGTGTCGGGACCGATAGGCATGCACGGAATAGCGATCATGAGCGTGCGCGAAGGGTTAGAGTTCGGCTCAGACATCCGCAGCGACAGCGCCCCGCTGAACGGGATCGTGTCGAACATGATCGCATCGGGCGCCGATATCCACATGATGCGCGACCCGACGCGTGGAGGGGTTGCTGCGACACTGAATGAGATTGCCCTTGCGTCGGGCACTGGCATTGAGATCATTGAGCACGCTGTCCCTGTTGATGAGGACGTCCGAGCCGCGTGCGGTTTCTTAGGACTCGATCCAATGTGCGTCGCCAACGAAGGCAAATTGGTCGCGTTTGTGGCGGCCGATTCGTGCGAGGCGTTACTCGACGTCATGCAACGTCACCCGTACGGACGAGGGGCCACCTCGATCGGAACGGTGGTGGAGGCGCATCCGGGGGTCGTGGTGGCCAAGACCGCTATTGGTGGCACTCGGGTCGTTGATTTTGCGCTAGCAGAGCAGCTTCCAAGAATCTGCTAGTCACGAAGTACACCCCGAGTTGATTGGGCGACTCCGTACGGGATGCGTCGACTCTGCCAGTGGCCTGGCTTATATCACCCCGAAGTGGAAGCGAGGAGAAAAAAATAGTGACTTAAGTCACGACTTTAATCGGACCTTGCAGTGACGCTGTGTTTTATGTTTGCCGTAAATATTTGTACTCGTGGCTGTTCAGTGAAACGTCTGGAGTAGGCATGCATGAACATGGCATCGCAGAAGAGTTGGTGGCGGCGGTTGACCGAAGTGTGCACAGCCATGGCGGGAGTGGTGCATCAAAGGTCGTAGTTGAAGTGAGCGCTGGAACTCTAGAAGAACAGACGCTTCGTACGGCCTTTGACATAGCTAAGCAAGAGACCACATCGTCGGACGCCGAGTTGGTACTCGTAACAGTGGCTCAAGAGGTCTTCTGCCTCCAGTGTGAAAGAACTCTTCCACTGGACGTTCACGCCGATCAGTCTGCTGGCCCACCGCTCTGTCCACTCTGCGGCGCCGTTGCGACCCCGGTATTCGGGGCTTCGGGCGTGACGCTCAAGTCAATTGAAATCGAGGTATGACATGGATCGGCGTGCGTTACTTACTGGTGACTTTTCGTTAGAGCCAGCGCCGAAGCAGCCGTCAGCGCCGCCTATCAATGTGGTCGATGAAGGCTTCCGGCGTCAATGTGAGGCACGGTTAGCCGAAATGAGGGCGGCCGATGCCCTCCCCGGTTTTGACCTTCGAGGAGTCCTCGCTCGAAACAAACTAAGCCGCCGTCGATTCCTGCAGTGGTCAGCAGGAATTACGGCTGCGCTGGGACTACCGTCGGTCTTCACGCCTCAGGTTGCAGAAGCCGCTGAACTACTGGGACGAGTCCCGGTGATTTGGATCGAGGGACAGAGTTGCACGGGGAACACCGAAGCGTTCTTGCGGGCGTCGGCGCCGACCGTGAGCGAGTTGATCCTCCAGTCGTTGGCTCTCCAGTATCACGAGACGGTGATGGCCGGTGCTGGATTCCAAGCCGAGGAGACATTGGCGTCCGCCGCGAAGCAGTACGCCGGCAAATATGTACTGGTAATAGAGGGATCCATTCCGACGGGAGCCAACGGCGGATACGCGACGAACGGAGCATCGGCCCAGAAGTTCGTTGACCGTGTGGCGAGTCTTTCTGCGAATGCGGCGGCGGTCATTGCGGCGGGAAGTTGTGCCAGCTTCGGAGGGATTCCAGCAGCTTCGCCTAATCCCACCGGCGCAACTCGCGTTTCGGATGTCGTGAGCGGCGTTCCGGTGATCAATATCCCGGCGTGCCCGATGAACCCCGATAACTTCGTTGGTACCATTCTTCACTTCGTCTTAACTGGGCAGTGGCCGGCAACTGATTCGTTGTTGCGGCCAACGTGGGCGTTCGGCACTTTGATTCATAACAGTTGCCCACGACGGGCTCACTTTGATGCCGGTGAATATGTCCAAAATTGGGGTGACGAAGCGGCCCAGAGCAACTTCTGCCTCTACAAGATGGGGTGCAAAGGTCCGTATACCTACAACAACTGCCCGTCCATTGGTTACAACGAAAATACGAGTTGGCCGATTCGCGCTGGGCACGGTTGCATCGGGTGTTCCCAGCCTGCGTTCTGGGACCAGTTGGCCTTCGAACGGCCGTTGGCCACCCAGATCCCCGGACCAGGAATCTTTGGACTCGGGTTGCAGAGCAGCGTTGACAAATTTGGCGCTGGACTCGTGGCGGTGGCGGGCGTTGGCGTCGCGGTGCACGCTGTCGCTTCTGGAATAGCGAGGAGTAAGTCTCGTCGTAGCGAGTCTGGCGGTGACGACGACTCCGAAACCTCGGTCGAGCCATAACTCGTGACGACGTGGTCTCGACGTGACTCAGCATGGTTGTTTCGGTCGGTTTCCATGAGGCAGCACCTTGGAGCCACAGTTTTGAAGGTCGCCGGAACGTCCGGTACGAAGGTCGATTAGGAAGCGAGAGGTTATCCGGTGGCACAGCGAATAGTGGTTGATCCAGTCACACGAATCGAAGGGCATTTGCGTGTTGAGGCGGTACTCGATTCGAATAACACCATCACCGACGCGTGGTCGTCGAGCACGATGTTCCGCGGGATTGAGACGATTTTGAAGGATCGCGACCCCCGTGACGCCGGCTTGTTAGCGCAGCGAATCTGCGGGGTTTGCACGCTGGTCCACTACATGGCCTCGCATCGTGCGGTCGAGAACGCATTCGCGGTGACGGTACCGAAGAACGCACGGTTGGTCCGTAATCTTAAACTGGGTGCACAGTTTATTCACGACCACCCCGTACATTTCTACGCGCTGAGTGCTTTCGATTACGTGGACTTAGTGAGTGCGCTCAGTGCCAGTCCAACCAAGGCCGTGAGCGTCGCCTACGCGCATTCGAGAAACCCTTACAACGTAAGCGCCGGAAACTACGCCGCAGTGCAAGCGAAGCTGGGTGCGTTCGCGAAGCAAGATCCAAGTCTCGGAGTCTTCGGTAATGCCTATTGGGGAAATCCGAGTTACCGGTTGACTCCCGAAGAGAACCTCGTAGCGGTGTCACATTATCTCGACTGCTTGGACCTCCAACGAATTCCAGCGAAGATGATGGCAATCCTTGGGGCCAAGAATCCACATCCGCAAGCCGACGTTGTTGGTGGGATTACCGCGGTAGAGGACCTCGCCGATCCCGAGCGGCTGGCTCAGTTCGGCGAGTGGCTCGGTCAGACGAAGGCATTTATCGAGGGTGCTTACATTCCGGACCTCTTGATGGTCGGCAAAGCGTACGCTGGCGAAGCAGTCGCGGGCATCGGTGGTGGACTGAAGTCGTATCTCGCGTATGGCGGTTTTGAACTCGATGATTCTCCCGTGGGTACGGGTCAGACCCTCTTTCCGAGTGGAATGGTGCTGAACGGTGATCTTTCAAAGGTCTATCCCCTCAACCAAGAAAAGATCACTGAGGATGTGACGCACTCGTGGTACCAGGACAACACGGTGCTCCAACCGTTTGACGGCGAGACGATTCCCAACTACACCGGGTTAAAGAGCCCGGTCAACGATGTCGCGTACCTTCAAACGGATGGCAAATACAGTTGGGTCAAGTCGCCCACTCACGACGATCAGCGAGTCGAAGTGGGCCCGTTGGCGCGACTCATAGTCGGGTACGCCTCTGGCAACAAGACGATTGTCGACGCCGTCGACGGTGCGCTGAAGGCTGGAGGCTTTCCAACCAGCGTCTTGTTCAGCGCGGTGGGGCGACATGCTGCTCGAGCCGTCGAAACGCAGATAATCGCCAACGCCATGGGGGATTGGCTGAACGAGTTGCAGGTAAACACACAAAGTGGCGATCTGTCTACGTGGACGGATTTTGACTTCGGAACAGTTTCTGCGAACTCGCAGGGCTACGGTTTCGTCATGGCGCCCCGAGGTGCGCTCGGTCACTGGATACGGGTCCAAGACGGAAAGATCGCCAACTACCAGACGATTTCCCCCACCACCTGGAATGCGGCGCCGCGAGACGGAAAGGGTCGCAAGGGGGCCTACGAAGCTGCACTGATCGGCGTGCATCTCGCGGACCCAAACCAGCCCCTTGAAGTGCTGCGCACTCTGCACAGTTTCGATCCATGTCTGTCGTGTGCCGTGCACCTCGTCGATGCCCGGGGTCGCGACATGGGTTCCTTTGAAGTCGTTCCTTCGTCAACGTCAGTGTAAGGAGTGCCCTTATGGGACCCACAGTGCGAGCGATCAGTAGCAGTAGTCCACCGAGACCAGGTGAAATCGTCCTCACGAGACGGGTGATGCGTCGAAGCGCGATATGGCGTTGGATTCATTGGATTGACGTCGTTGGCATCTTGGTGTGCGCCTTCACCGGACTGTTCATTGCGATGCCGTTCTTCGTGTTGAACAATCTGTACCTGATGGCATGGGTTATTTCCATCCACCTGTACTCCGCGGTGGTTCTTGACGCCAGCGTGTTTGTTATCGCGTACCTCTACCTCTTCAGTCGCAATGAACGGGAGATACACCTACTTCGACCAACGCGTGAGAATTGGATCAACCTGAAGGAAGCATTTCTTAACGTCGTGACGCTCAACCGTCGGAAGCGGTTCGATTCGTCTCGGCCGGACCCGCTCAATGCGCTGTTCTTCTTGCTACTTCACCTGATGGTAATCGTTCAATTGTTTACCGGTCTTCAACTCTACGTGGATGGATTCCTCGGCAACATGAGCGCCGTTGGTGCGTGGTGGCCCGAACTCCTCCACTTCACCACCGATTGGACGACAGTGGTCATGGGTGGAAACGTTGGTGTCCGAATGGTTCACTACGGCACGATGTGGTTTATTTTGAGCTGGGTCGTACTCCACATCTACTACGAGTGGTGGCGAACGGTGGTGTGGAAGGAAAGCGACATCGCGATCATGTTCGGCGGCTACAAGTACGCACCGGTGGATTCACCAGGTGTTGCCACTGAGGCGCCGACGGCAAATGGTTCGTCGTTCGTTGGAGCGTCCGAGAACATGGCGGGCGCTGAACGGATATCGAATGTTCGCTGATGATGCAAGAAGGAGCGCGAATTTAGGTCCAACACCGGGGGCGGTGGTCATCGGGATGGGGAACATCCTGTATCACGACGAAGGTGTCGGGGTCTACGGCGCCCGTGCACTCGATACCTGCTTTCGGTTCGAACCCGAAATCGAGATTGTCGATGGTGCATCGCTCGGATTCGGTGTGATTAGTTATTTCGTTCAACCCACGTCGGTCGTTGTGTTAGACGCGATTGCCGCCGACGCTCCGACGGGGACGATTTATCGACTGCCCGCTCGCGAGTTGTGCAATCTTGGTTCCGACCTGCGCCCGACCGCGCACGAGGTGGATCCAATTCAGATGCTCAAGTTGGCTCCAGCGCTTGGCGGAGAGCCCGACATGGTCTTGGTGGGCATCGTCCCCGAGAACACGTCCGAGTTGTGCGTCGGACTCACGCTAACCCTCGCCGCACAATTCAACCGTTACGTGGGAGCTGCGGTGGACGAGCTACGAGACCGAGGAATCACCGTCGAGCAGGTGGCGCCCGTGGCGCTTGAGCACGTGGTCGCGAGTCTGTCGAGCGGAGTTCGATGAGGACCTCAGAGTATGAAGCCGCCGGAAGTGGGACGTTCAGCGATGCGCGCCATGACGTGCGAGCACTGCTCGAGGGATACGGATTCAGCGGCGCCAACTGCGCCATCGCGTACCTCTCTTTCGCAGATCCCGAAAGTTTCGTTGGTGTCTATGACCGAGACGGTGATTTATCACCGTTGATTGGGTTCCGCCCTATTCCCATGAACGGTGCGGCACTGCTGGAGTCAATTGCCACAGTCGATGAAAACGCGTCGCGACTCATTGCGAATTATCGCAAGGAATTCCCGGCCGATGCGGAACAGCTTGCTACGTTCGACGCCGACATCTCGATCAAAGAGTCAGCGGCGTTGGCGTGGCTCTTCGCCGTGTGCGGCCTCGCGTTGGGTCTAAGTGACAGCGACCTTCACCGTGCCCAGGAACCGTCAATTGAGGCGGTTACTCTTGAGGTCAAAGTGCACCGGGTCAGTGAGAGTTACGAGTTGGATAGTCGATATCTGCTGCGTAGCCTGATGAGTTATCGAATTGGTGGGGTACCCACGCACGTGCTGGCGCGCTCGATTGTTTCCTCGCTCGGTTCATTCGTGGCCGATTCCATCACGGCCATACTCCGCGATTGGCGCGCCACGGTGATTGTGTGTGCCGGTGATCTGTTCGCTGGTAATGATGTCCTTCGCGAGCGAGCTGGTGAGCCACTAAAGCATTTCGGTATACCAATTCTGTTCCCTTATAACGCGTTGATTCCAGCCAATTACGGCGTTACGACGTCAACACAGTCCCTCGGCCATCAGCCAGTTGCGGTCCGGATAAATCCAACGCGCGGTGCGCAGCCGAATCCGATGAACGTCTGACGGTGAATCGGGGTGGGACATCGCCACGAATGGTAGTCAAGATCACTGAGGGCCACGCCGTGCGCAGATTCAAGTCCACCGACAGTGTTTTCGCGCACCGCGGCGCTCCATTGGCGTTACACCACTCGGCGGGACGTCAATGGCAACCAAAGTCGGTCGATGCGGTGGATCGGGCAAACGTTGTTCGTCCGCACATGGCC
>JABEUQ010000115.1 GCA_013044265.1 Acidimicrobiaceae bacterium | reverse complement strand
TTTCTTCACTGGCGGAGGAGGTGGGATTTGAACCCACGGTGCCCGTAGACACAGCAGTTTTCGAGACTGCCCGATTCGGCCGCTCTCGCACCCCTCCGTCAATGAGTCTACAACGCCCCGCCAACCCTCCCCAGGGCAACTTCTAGAGTTGCAACCATGTCTGACGTTCGTGACCACGAGTTCATGCGCCTTGCGCTCGAGGCGGCCCGGGGGGCCGCGACCCACGATGATGTCCCGGTGGGTTGCGTCCTAGTGAGCAACGGAGAAGTGCTCGCCGTTGGTGATAATCGCCGTGAGATTGACTGTGATCCTACGGCCCACGCTGAAGTGGTGGCGCTGCGAAAGGCCGCCCTCAGCCGTGGCCGTTGGCGGATGGATGGTGTGACCGCCTACGTGACCCTGGAGCCCTGCACGATGTGCGCGGGCGCCCTACTGAACGCCCGCGTCGACCGAGTGGTGATTGCGGCGATGGACGAAAAGGCCGGGGCGGTGGGTTCGCGCTACAACGTACTGAGTGATCCGCGACTCCTACACGAGGCGGCCCTGACTTACGACGTTGGTGCATCAGAGTCGGCGGCCATGCTGCGCGATTTCTTTCAGAGTCGTCGCGACGGGGCTGTCCAGATTTAGAACCCAAGGGCGAACGTGGGAATTAAACAGATGTGGTGTTCAACACGATGTTGTGCACGCCTTCAACGTTCAGTCCACACCTGGTGACTGCTCGCTGGAGTATTCGGTGAGTTCATCAAGATTTCAATTGGCGCGGCGTTGCGTCCATGAGATGGTGGGCACTGTGGGTTTCCTTGACCGTCGCGGCGAGGTCATCGGTGCTCGAGCAGTCATCCCCGTGAAGGGTGACGAGTAAGTTCAAAAATAGTGGCTGTGCTGTCGTATCAAAAGTTGACTAGTTCTATCGGATTTAATTAGTATTTCCGGTCACGGGGCACCGTGCCGCGACGTAGTGTGACTGACCGTGTCAGAGGAGAGCGAAATGACTGAATGGGGATTTGAGACGCGCCAGTTGCACGCCGGTACAGCACCAGACACGGCGACCGGCGCCCGTGCAGTGCCGATCTACCAGACCGCGAGCTACGTGTTCCGCGATACTGAGCATGCCGCCAACTTGTTCGGGCTCTCAGAACTTGGCAACATCTACACGCGCATCATGAATCCTACCCAGGACGCCTTCGAACAGCGCATCGCCTCGCTCGAAGGCGGCGTCGCCGCGCTGGCGGTGGCCTCGGGCCAAGCCGCGGAGACCCTCGCGCTCATCAACTTGGCTGAGAATGGTGGGCACATCGTCGCGTCGTCGTCGCTCTATGGCGGTACGTACAACCTGTTGCACTACACGTTGCCCAAGTTGGGCATCGAGACCACTTTTATCGACGATCCCGACGACTTAAGTGCGTGGGCTGGGGCGGTGCGCCCCAACACTAAGGCCTTCTTCGGCGAATCACTGGGCAATCCCAAGGGGGACGTGCTCGATTTTGAGGGGGTCGCGCGCGTGGCGCACGACCACAAGATTCCCTTGGTTGTCGACAACACGCTCGCCACCCCCTACCTCGTTCGCCCCCTCGAGCACGGTGCGGACATCGTGGTGCACTCGGCGACTAAGTTCATCGGCGGCCACGGGACGTCGGTTGGTGGCGTCATCATCGATGGTGGCACCTTTGATTATGAGAACTCGGGCCGCTTCCCATCCTTTACCGAACCCGACCCCAGCTATCACGGCCTGGTGTTCGGTCAGCTCCCCGATTTCTTGTTCCCCGCGCGTTTTGTTTTAAAGGTTCGTCTGCAGTACTTGCGCGATCTCGGTCCAGCGGTGGCGCCACTCAATTCATTCTTGTTCCTACAAGGAATTGAGACGTTGAGTCTGCGTATGGAGCGCCACGTCGCCAACGCTACGGCCGTCGCCAACTGGCTCGAAGCCCGCGGTGACGTGACGTGG
Organism: Acidimicrobiaceae bacterium; assembly: GCA_013044265.1. Lineage (GTDB taxonomy): Bacteria > Actinomycetota > Acidimicrobiia > Acidimicrobiales > RAAP-2 > RAAP-2. The sequence continues at coordinate 1,886 of JABEUQ010000115.1, read as the reverse complement.
GTTAAGTACGCTGGCCTCACTTCGAGTCCTTGGCACGAGCGCCAGCAGAAATATCTCCCCAAGGGCGGCGGCGCCATCGTGGCTTTCGGCATCGAAGGTGGCACTGACGCGGGCCGCCGATTCATTGAAGGTCTCACGCTGTTCAGTCATCTGGCTAACGTGGGCGACGTGCGCAGTCTCGCCATTCATCCCGCTTCAACGACTCACTCGCAGTTGACTGAGGCCGAGCAGGTTTCGACCGGTGTGACGCCGGACCTCGTTCGCCTCTCGGTGGGTATCGAGTCGATCGAGGATATTCTGGGTGACCTTGAGGCGGGCTTCCGGGCGGCCAAATCCGCGTGAGTTCAACGTCGTCGGGTTTTTGGCGCACGGGTGACGAGCCCGGACGACGACAGTTCGTGACTTTTGATCGCGGCGGGACGGGCTTTTCACTCGAGGGTGGTGGCCACTTCGACGGCGTGACGGTGGCGTACGAGACCTGGGGTGAACTCAACGAGAATCGTTCGAACGCGATACTGATCCTGCACGCCCTGACGGGTGATTCGCACGCGGCGGGCCCTATCTCTGAGGGGCACCCGAATGTGGGTTGGTGGGACGAGATAATCGGACCAGGTAAGGCAGTTGATACCGATCGCTACTTCGTCGTGTGCCCCAACGTGCTCGGGGGTTGTCAAGGGACAACCGGCCCCTCGTCACTGGCGACCGACGGGCGGCCCTTTGGTTCGCGGTTCCCCGTCATTACGATTCGTGACCAGGTGAGCGTCGAGGTGGAACTCGCACACTACCTCGATATTACCACGTGGTCAGGTATTATCGGCGGGTCAATGGGTGGAATGCGAGCGCTCGAGTGGGCGGTGGGATACCCCGAGCGCGTGGACCGAGTCGTGGTTCTCGCGGTGGGAGCGGCGGGCACCGCTGACCAGATTGCGCTGTGTTCTCTCCAAGTGCGAACCATCGAGGCTGACCCCCATTTTCACGGTGGTGATTATTACGACACTGGAGAATCACCTCGTGAGGGGCTGTCAATCGCACGGGGTATCGGCCAGTTCAGTTATCGGACTTGGGCTGAGTTCGAGTCACGATTTGGTCGCCACGCGCAAGACGATGACGCGGTTCTAGAGAACGGTCGCTACGCCATTGAGTCGTATCTGAATTATCACGGTGACAAGTTGGCAGCTCGCTTCGATCCCAATAGTTACATCGTGCTGAGTGAAGCAATGAATCATCACGATGTCGGTCGTGGTCGCGGTGGCGTGGTCGCGGCACTCAAGAACGTACGTCATCACGTCACCATCGCGGGGGTCTCCTCGGATCGTCTCTATCCCCGTGAACTGCAAGAAGAGCTGGCGCGTCTGATTCCGGGGGCCGGACGAATGGCATTAATCACCTCTCGTGCGGGGCACGACGGTTTCTTGATCGAGTCACAGCAGGTCGGCGACATCATCGCGGCAGCTCTTGGCGGCACCGAGTGATACGGGATGCTCGTTTACGTGAGGTCCGGACTCCAACGCACGGCTTGCCCACGTCCGCGCATTTTGGCTAGGTAGAGTGCCGTGTCGGCTCGACGAAGGGTGTCGTCGATGGTCTCATTGGACAGGGTCAGAGCGACCCCAACACTCACGCCTAACGTGATCGACTCACCGACGGCAGTGAGTGGCTCCTGAAAACTTTTGACAATCTCCTGGGCCACTGAGAACGCGTCATCGATCGAATGTAGTGCCGAAAGCAAGATGACCCTGAAATTATGAGCGCAAGCCCGGTCCTTTAGGGCCGGGATAGCGAACGCACGCACAGGCCCGTCACCAGTGTCGTTGCGGTTTCCGTTGGTTCTCGATGTACTTGCGAATGATGTCCAGTGGCGCACCCCCACACGACGCGGCGAAGTA
>JABEUQ010000114.1 GCA_013044265.1 Acidimicrobiaceae bacterium | reverse complement strand
TACTTCGCCGCGTCGTGTGGGGGTGCGCCACTGGACATCATTCGCAAGTACATCGAGAACCAACGGAAACCGCAACGACACTGGTGACGGGCCTGTGCGCGCGTTCGCTATCCCGGCCCTAAAGGACCGGGCTTGCGCTCATAATTTCAGGGTCAGTGCTCTCTCGTCGTGGGGTCCGACAACGAGAGAGCGACGTGATCCGACTTTTCTGGATAGTATCCAAGTCTTGACAGAATCCAGCAGTGGTGTAACATCGTCCTCGTGACATCAGAGGTCGCCCAGTACCTACGCGAACACGGCATCCACGCCACCGCCCAACGCCTCGCGGTGTTTGCGGCGGTCGCACAGCACCCCCACGTCAGCGCCGACGACGTCGTCGAGGTCGCACGCCGCGAGATCGGCACCATTTCGCGCCAGGCGGTCTACGACGCGCTGGCCGTCTTCGTGCACCAGGGCCTGCTCCGACGGATCCAACCGGTAGGTTCGCCCGCTCGCTACGAGGACCGGGTCAACGACAACCATCATCACCTGATCTGTCGGATCTGCGGCGACGTCGTCGACGTCGACTGCGCCGTGGGTTCGGCCCCGTGCCTCGAAGCCTCCGACGACCAGGGGTACGAGATCGACGAGGCCGACGTCGCCTACTGGGGGCGCTGCCCCCAGTGCCAGGCCGATGGCCACGAGACGACCCCCTTCACGCCGGCGACCCAACGACGTCGCGCTGCGCGACTCGCGCTCGAGCCCGCAGTACCGGTGAGGCAGTAGAACGTAGTCACTCGTCAGTAGTACGTCACGAGAAATTCACGGTGACCCGGAATTAACATTCGACCAAAAGGAGACAAGTACATGGAAAACGAGAGCACGTGCCCCTTCAGTGGCGGGGCCAACACTCGCGCCGGTGACGGCCAGGCGAACGCCCAGTGGTGGCCCAATCAGTTGAACCTCACACTGCTGCACGAGAAGAAGTCGCTGTCGAATCCCATGGACGAGGACTTCGACTACGCCGAGGAGTTCATGACCATCGACCTCGACGCCCTGAAGAAGGACATCGAGGCGGTCATGACCCACTCCCAGGACTGGTGGCCCGCGGACTACGGTCACTACGGTCCCTTCTTCATCCGCATGGCCTGGCACAGTGCCGGGACGTACCGCATCGGCGACGGCCGCGGTGGCGCGGGATCGGGCGCGCAGCGCTTCGCCCCGCTCAACAGCTGGCCCGACAACGTCAATCTGGACAAGGCGCGCCGACTCCTCTGGGGCGTCAAGCAGAAGTACGGCCGGCGACTGTCCTGGGCCGACCTCATTGTCTTCGCGGGCAACTGCGCCCTGGAGTCCATGGGCTTCACCACCTTCGGTTTCGCCGGTGGACGAGAGGACATCTACGAGCCCGACGAGAGCACCAACTGGGGACCCGAGGCCACGTGGCTGGGCGACGAGCGCTACTCCGGAGAGCGCGACTTGGCGAACCCACTGGGCGCAGTGCAGATGGGTCTGATCTACGTCAACCCCGAGGGCCCTAACGGGAACCCCGATCCTCTCCTCGCCGCGGTCGATATCCGCGAGACGTTCGCGCGTATGGCCATGAACGACGAGGAGACCGTGGCGCTGATCGCCGGCGGACACACCTTTGGCAAGACCCACGGCGCCGCCGACCCCGTCCAGTACGTGGGTCGTGAGCCCGAGGCCGCCAGCATCGTCGATCAGGGCCTGGGTTGGAAGAACACCTACCGCAGCGGCGCCGGGGTCGACACCATCTCCAGTGGCCTCGAGGGGGCCTGGACCACGACGCCGTCGCAGTGGAGCAACAACTTCTTCGAGAACCTCTTCAACTTCGAGTGGGAACTCGTCACGAGCCCCGCGGGCGCCCAGCAGTGGAAGCCCCAGAACGGCGCCGGCGCCGGGACGGTGCCCGACGCGCACGACGCGAACATCTCGCACGCCCCCACCATGCTCACCACCGACCTGGCCCTGCGCATGGACCCGACGTACGGACCGATCTCGCGACGTTTCTACGAGAACCCCCAGGAGTTCGCCGACGCCTTCGCCAAGGCCTGGTTCAAGCTCACGCACCGCGACATGGGTCCCTACGTGCGCGGACTCGGCGCCCTGGTGCCCGCGCAGCCCCAGATCTGGCAGGACCCGGTGCCCGCGGTCTCGCACGAGCTGATCGGCGACAAGAAGGCGGCGCAACTCAAGGCCACGATCCTCGCCTCGGGTCTGTCGATCTCGCAACTCGTCTCGACCGCCTGGGCCTCGGCCTCGACGTATCGCGGTACCGACAAGCGAGGTGGCGCCAACGGCGCGCGCATCCGACTGGCTCCCCAAAAGGACTGGGCGGTCAACAACCCCGCCGAGCTGGCCACGGTGCTCTCCACCCTCGAAGCCATCCAGCGCGACTTCAACGACGCTCAAAAGGGCGACAAGGCGGTCTCCCTCGCGGACCTCATCGTCCTGGGCGGCGCCGCCGCCGTCGAGCAGGCCGCCAAGAACGCCGGCTTCGACGTGCGGGTCCCCTTCATCGCGGGGCGCACCGACGCGACCCAGGAGCAGACCGACGTCGAATCCTTCGCGGTACTCGAGCCCAGCGCCGACGGCTTTCGCAACTACTTGAGCGAGGGCCACTCGCGCAGCAGCGAAGAGCTCCTCGTCGAGCGCGCGAACCTGCTGACGCTGACGGCCCCCGAGATGACCGTCCTGGTGGGTGGAATGCGCGTCCTGGGTGCGAATTTTGCCGGGTCCGCCAATGGCGTCTTCACCGAACGTCCCGCCACGTTGAGCAACGACTTCTTCGTCAACCTCCTGGACCTCAACACGGTGTGGTCGGCGACGTCAGAGGATGAAGCCACCTTCGAAGGACGCGACCGCGCCACGGGTGCTCTCCAGTGGCACGCCAGTCGCGTGGACCTGGTGTTCGGATCGAATTCACAACTGCGCGCCATCGCCGAGGTCTACGCGAGCGACGACGCCAAGTCCAAGTTCGTGCGCGACTTCGTCGCGGCGTGGGACAAGGTCATGACCCTGGACCGCTTCGATCTGGACTAAACACTCCCGAGCTCCACGATGACGTCGCGGTCGCCCACCGGTGCAGTACTCGCCGGGTTGGTGAGCGCGACGTCATCATTTCGGACCGTCGCGCGAGTCGAGTTGGCGACCCCGGGTCGCAGCGGTGCAGCATCCGATGAGAGACTGCGCCATGGCCCAATACGATTCCTTCGCGCGCTTCTACGACGGCGTCAACGGTGAACCCGAGGACCGCATCGCCCAGATACTCGCCGACATCGAAGAGTTTCGCCCCGACGCGCACTCGGTGCTCGAACTCGGGTGTGGCACCGGGGCGATATTGGCGGGACTGGGTTCGGGCTTCTCCCTGACCGGCATCGACATCTCCTCGGCGATGCTCGACGTCGCCCGGCGGCGCTGTCCCTCGGCGCGACTCCTCGAGGGCGACATCACCTCTTTCTCTCTGGCGCAGTCCTTCGACGTGGTGATCTGCGTCTACGACACCTTGAATCACGTCACCGACGTCGCGCTCTGGCGCACGGTCTTCGCGAACGTCGCCGCGCACCTCGCGGCGGGCGGGATCTTCATCTTCGACCTCAATACGCTCGGTCGCCTGCGCGACCTCGGCGACATGGCCCCCTGGGTGTACGACTTCGACGGCAATACCCTCATCATGGACGTCGACTTCACTGAGGAACCACTCTCGCGCTGGCACATCCGCGTCTTCGAACACCACAGTGGCGACGTCTTCACCCGACACGAGGAGACCATCCTGGAGTTGGGCGTCGCCCTCGACACCGTGCGCGAGGAACTAGCGCGCGAGTTCACGCTGGTCGCCCAGAGCGATACGCAGGGTGCGACGCCGACGGACTTCTCCACACGCGCCCTCTTCGTCGCGCGACGCAACCCGTTCTAGAAAACTTCTAGGGGGTAGGAAGCGAATCGCTGCGCCGAGGTAGTACCCACTCGGGACGAGCGAAGTGACAGGTGTAGCCGTTGGGGATGCGCTCGAGGTAATCCTGGTGCTCGGGTTCGCCCGGCCAGAAGTCGCCGGCCGGCGCTACTTCGGTGACCACGCGGCCCGGCCAGAGACCCGAGGCGTCCACGTCGGCAATGGTGTCGAGCGCCACGCGGCGTTGTTCGTCGTCGAGGTAGAAGATGGCCGAACGGTAACTCGGACCACGATCGTTACCCTGGCGATTGGGCGTCGTGGGATCGTGGATCTGGAAGAACCACTCAAGGAGATCGCGGTACGTGGTCACCGTGGGGTCCAAGACGATCTCGATCGACTCGGCGTGCGAACCGTGGTTGCGGTACGTGGCGTTCGCGACGTCACCACCGCTGTAACCCACGCGGGTACTGATCACGCCGGGTCGGCGCCGAATGAGGTCCTGCATCCCCCAAAAACACCCGCCAGCCAGTATGGCCGTCTCCCTCGCATCGCTCATCGTCGCACTCCTTCACTCTCGACCCGACGCGCCAGTGCTGGCCGTGACCGACACGGCATATGTCTGGCACATCGCACTCTACGAATCTAAAGGTCTCCTGCGCGAAAGCACCACGACGACCTTCTGCGCGGTCCCTGGCGCGAGTCGACTCCCCCGCGATAAAGGACGGGGCCCGCTCGCCTACGAATTTGGTCGCGAATTTCTCGGTCGTAGGGGGCGTGGTTGTCAGTTGTGCTCATGCACAGTGCGTGCCCCGACGCTCCGACATCTGTCCCGCCCTAGCGGACGGGGATTCCAGATGACTGCGATTTGTGAACGACGCGACGCATCCGTACCATGAGCGCGGCCGACGGTACGACCTTGCCCGACTCGTAGGTCGACAGGCGCGACGCTGACGTGCCGATACGCGATGCGAACTCTCGACGAGATAGCCCTGAGAGTTCGATCAACTCCCTGACCTCGGCGGCTACCGTCTCGCGATCTGCTTCCTGGGCACGAGCGCGGACGTGTTCTACAGACCGTGCAATCAGTTCTGACGCACCGTAGGGCCTCGGAGATGCGAGGGCTTCTTCAACTTCACGTGACACCTTGCCCCACGGATCATCCTCGATGGCTGCGACGATACGTCGCCAGTAACGCAGACTGCCGCGCTCGATGGCCGCGTGAATCCCTTCAGCGCCCCAACGTTCCACTGGATCTTCCGGGGTTGCAATAACGTTGCGGAACTTCAAGTTGTTCACGACTCACCACCCAAAGCGATCATAAGGTTGGCGACATCAGCACAGACCGCGCGCACTTGATTCCAATCGCGCCATTGGTGATCGAGTCGCTTGTAATGTTGGAGGTCCTTGGTGTTCGAAGGGTCGCTGGGGCGCGGATCGGCCAACTGAACGGCTGCTTGCGAAGCGAATCCGTCGCCGCCGCCGTGCTGGTCTTCATAAAAAACATCAAGTCGAGACAGGACTCGCGCGGCACGTTCTTCACCCATCCACGCAGAAAGAGCGGCGACGTCGAGATAGTCGCGAGTCTTGTTGCGAGCGACTATCAAATACGCCTTGATGCGCAGGATTTCGTCCGGAGTCGGCACTCTGAATCGTTGACCGTTGTCGAGCTCGAACTCCGCGACCTCGAGTGGTGACGTACGACGTAGTTGGCGAACCCCGGCTTCGATGTCGCCGAGCTCGCCGAGTATTAGCTTGTGCGCCACGGTGCGATTCGTAACCCAACCATCTTGCGATTCGAGAGCTTCAAGGACCACGTCAAACTGATCGGCGAGATCGGCGAGGGTGTGGTCATGGTCGCTGGAGTGCCGGTGGCCCACGTAGAACACCGCCGCTGATCCTCCGACCAGAAC
>JABEUQ010000113.1 GCA_013044265.1 Acidimicrobiaceae bacterium | reverse complement strand
GACGGGGGCCGAAGGTTCCCGTCGGGTGCCTCAAGCCTTTGTCATGTCCGAAAATATGAATTCGAAGTAAACAAGCGGACAATGAAGGCAGATTCGATCCAGTCCCGCTTCACTCACCGAAGTCACTGAAACGCCATTGTTCAGAGTCATTCCGCGCAAGTATCGTGCCAGATTCTTCGGTCCTCGTTGGAACTGGGCTAGGTCGCTCGGGGAGTTCTGCGGGTTCGGCATCTAGGCTCATGCGTAATGGATCGTCGTCTGTGGGCTGAAAACTACGCTTCATCGCTGCTGGCGGACAATCCGCGACGCTTGGCACACTCACGTGCGGTCGCGACCACCGCCTCTGAACTAGCCGACGTTCTGCTCGACGATCCCGAAGAACGCTCGGTGCTGGTGACGGCCGCGTGGCTGCACGATATTGGCTACGCCCCGATGCTCGCTACAACGGGTGCTCATCACCTGGACGGAGCGATTCACCTTGAAGAGTTGGGAGAGCATCGGTTGGCCTGTCTCGTCGCACACCACGGCTCGGGTGCCGCCGAGACGGCGCTTCGTGGATTCACTGATGAGTTTGCCAAGTTCCCCAGAGAGATGAGTTTGGTGGCTGACACCCTCACCTACTGCGACTTGTCTTGTGGTCCCGATGGAACTCGGCTTTCCCTGGACGAGCGCCTTCGAGAAATTCTTGCTCGCTACGGTGATGACCACGTCGTTGTACGCGGGCTGGAAGCTGACGACGACGTGATCCGTGGCGCGTTTAGTCGAGTAGAGCTACGACTCGCCGAAGTCGAGCCGGACGCCACAATTCAGGCGATCACCGGGTCGGGGCGAGATTCGCCACAGTGAGTGATTCGCAGTCGAATCGACGGATGGATATCCATGGTCGCTAGTTCGAAGAGTGTGAAGTAACCCACCTCGCTCGACTCGTCACTGGTGCGGAGTTCTCCCGCGACCGGGCGACACGCGAAGCAGACCGAGAACTGTTGGCGGACCTCGCCGTCGGCGTACTCAATAACGTGGCGGGGGTTGCTGTAGATGCCGATGAGGCGAGTGATGTCAACTTCAATGCCTGACTCTTCGAGCACCTCGCGACGGCAACAGTCAGCAATGTTTTCGCCGGGCTCCATGGCGCCGCCGGGAATCGTCCACAAACCGTTGTCGGTCCGCTTGATGAGCAGAATTCGATCCATGTCGTCGACAACTACGGCGGACGCTGCGGGTACGACTCGATTGGCCCGAGGGGCGGAATCCTCTTCGAAGTGTTCGATGCGGCTCACGGTCGCTCCTTCGTGACAGATTGGTTCTCTAGAGTTTCTTGAGGTCTTACCGATTTCTTCAACGTCGTTATATCGTTCGGCGACTGCGGTGTCGCATGGGCGAGCAGCCCCTCAAAGTGCGTCACGTACTGGTCGAAAATACCCCCGGAGCCGATTCGACGAAAGTGAAAGAGCGGCGCCATCTTCCCGGGGATTCCGAAGAGGTGCGGTGTCACCAGCATGTCGTCGTCGAAGCGAAAGACGGAACTGTACATGGGCGCGTTCTGAAGATGAAGTGACGCACCCGCCTCGACGATGGGGCGCAAGTACTTGATGGAGGACTGAATCCTCGCGAGCAGCAGGCCGTCGAGTCCTTCCTCAGTGTCACGATCGAGTGCGGCCTGGCCGCTCGGATCGGCGATGACGATTCTCACCGAGCCACCGTTCTTCATGAGTTCGCTCAGGACACTCGTCAAGTCGGGGTGGTTCTCCGTGAGAAACAGCACGGCGTAACCGAGGATGTCAACGTGCTGCCTGGCGTCCACGATGAGTTTCCACCAGTAGTCGGGCGGACAGTCTGAACGACGCGCCCAGGCTCGCACGATCTCCTCACGGGCTGCCGCAACGCCGACTTCGTCGCGGGGCCATAGCCACAGGCGGTCCACTCCCAACTCGTCGGCGATGGCGATCTGGGTGTCCAGATGAGGAGTGGCCGTCCCCTTCAGCCACTTATCGACCGCGTTGCGCGTCTTTTCGACGGCCTCGGCGAGGCCCTGCGACGAAAGACCACTCTTGGCCATCGCCGCTTCGAGACGTTCATTCCTCATTGACCCACTCTGCCACGTCGCCGTAACACGACGAACAACACGGATGGGGCATCAACGGCTCAGCGTAACTTCCTTCAACTTTCAAAGTTTCCTCAAAGTGTGACGCAACGTTGCGCCAGTGGACGAAAGTTACGCGACTTTCGGGCTTGATGGTGAGGTCGCAACGTGCGACGAGAAGTACTCACCATGAAAGGAGCGCTATGCGTCTCCCTATTGAAACCAGCAACCTCACCTTCATCGTCGTGGCCCCGCCCCAGCCGGTACTTGACTTTGACTCCAAGCAACCTCGCATCGACGCGAACGGCCAACCGATCTTCACCTTCGGCGTCGTCGCGCTGGGCAGTGACGGCGCGGACATCATCAACGTCAAGGTGAGCACCGAGCCCAAGGGTCTCGTACTCGGTGGTCAGGTGAAGGTGACCGGACTCGTGGCGACCACGTGGGCCATGGGTGATCGTAACGGCGTGAGTTTCCGCGCCGAGCGAGTGGAAGTCCTGTCCGGTCCCGCGACCAAGGCCCCGGTCGCGGCCTAGGGACGTGCCCCGAGAGAACTCTCTCTCGGGGCATCTTCCCGTTCTCGAAAGGAACTTTCCAATGAACGCTCCCACCAACTCACGTTCGATGACCGACGAAATGCTCGATGAACTGCTGCGCCTGCTCGCCGTCTGGCGCGTCGAGCTCGTGCTGTTCGCTCTACCCACCGGACTTGGGCTCTGGCTCTACGTGCGCCTCGGTCTCTTCTTCGCCATCGCCGCTCCGGTCGCGCTCGTCACGACGGCCCTCTGCGTCGGTCCACTTCGCCGATTCCTCGGGCGGCTGTTGCACCGAGCGAGCGTGCGTCGACACCTCGAAGCGGCGTTCCACGCGCTGTCCGGAGTCCTGAGCGAGAAGCGACCTCGCATCGTCAAGATCACGCGCACGACCTTCGGGGACCGGGTGGAGCTTGCGCTCTGGCGCGGTACGTCCGTCGACGACCTCGTGAAGGCCGAAGGTGTCCTCGCGGCGTCACTCGGGGTGCGCCAGGTGCGCTGCGTGGCGAACGCGGCGAAGCGAAACCTCGTCACGCTCACCATCACCCGCGACGACCCATTCGCCATTGCGCCACTGCGATGCCCGCTGCTCGACGTGAAGCGGACCAGCCTCTGGGACCCGATACCCGTGGGCGTCGACGAAGAGGGCGAGATTGTGACTCTGTCGCTACCGGAACGTAACGTGCTGCTGGGCGGCGAACCTGGTGCGGGCAAGTCGGTGGCCCTGTCGCTGCTCGTCGCTGCTGCCGCGCTCGACCCCGAAGTCGACCTCTGGCTCTTCGACGGCAAAGTGGTCGAACTCAGTGCGTGGTCAGCGTGCGCACGGGTCTTCGTCGGCCACGACGTGCAGCGTGCTATCACGGTCCTCGAAAAGCTGACCGCCGAGATGGACGACCGTTATGACGAGCTCCTGCGTCGCGGTGTGCGCAAGGTGACCCGCGCCGAGGGACTGCGCCTGCACGTGGTCGTGATCGACGAGCTCGCGCTCTACGTCGCGGGGATCGACAAGAAGTTCGCCCAGCGTTTCGCCGAACTGCTGCGGGGTCTCGTGGCGAGGGGGCGAGCTGCTGGGATCATCGTGCTCGCGGCCACCCAGAAGCCTTCGATCGACATTGTGCCGTCGACCTTGCGTGATCTCTTCGGGTTTCGCTGGGCGCTGCGCTGCGCCACGCGCGACGCGAGTGACACAATCCTCGGGGCCGGTTGGGCGTCAGAGGGTTTCTCGGCTTCGGATATTGCCGGTGCTCACCGAGGGGTCGGGCTGTTGTTACACAAAGGGGATGCTCCGGTGCGACTGAAGTGCTTTCACCTGGATGACGCTGACCTGCGGACACTCGTGCAACGGGCCAGTCAACTGCGAGGTCTTGACTCGGGACCGGTGAGCTACTGATGCCGTCGTCTTCTCTCAGCGCAGTGCTCGACGAGCGGGTCCTCGTCGGTGTCATCGCGAGGTCGCGCAGCGCGACGACCCTGGCCAGTTTCAACGACCAGGGTGAGCGTTGTGGCTGGTGTTCACATCCCATTCGTCTCATTGGCGCCGTGACGTCAGTGGACAGCACGACTGGAGAAATTCTTCGCACGTATTCCACGAACGACGAGCCCGACGGTGTCCTCTTGAAGGCCTGCGGCACGAGGCGCGCCACGCGGTGTCCCTCGTGCGCCGCCACGTACGGCGCCGACGCGCGGATGCTCGTGCGCGCCGGGATGTCGGGCGGTAAGGGCGTACCCGAATCAGTATCGACGCACCCGATGGTCTTCGCAACGTTCACCGCGCCGAGCTTTGGTGCGGTTCACGGGACGCGTTCGGGTGATCGCACACCCTGTCATCCTGGCGCGAGCAAGCAACGCTGCATGCATGACAAGTCGCGAACGTGTTGGAAGCGACACCGCAAAGACGAGTCGATACTCGGTGAACCGTTGTGCCCGGATTGCTACGACTACGAGCGCTCCATACTGTGGAACGCCACGTGTCCAGAACTCTGGCGCCGCACGACAATCTATATTCGTCGTGAGTTAGCCACACAACTCGGCGTCGACTTCAAGCAGTTCGATCGCGAGCTTCGTCTCTCCTTCGCCAAGGTGGCGGAGTTTCAGCGGCGAGGTGTCGTGCACTTACACGCCGTGATCCGCGTAGACGATCGGAACGATGAGTGCACCGCACCGAGGGTCGGTGTCACTACTTCGATGTTGATCGCGGCTCTTCACGCAGCCGCCTCGAAGGTCTCGGCGCCACTACCGAGGGGATTTTCCGACGAGGTACTCGGGCTGGCCCGTTGGGGTCGACAACTCGATCTTCGAGTTATTGCAACTCACGAACAAGATGCAGTTCGAACGAGTGATCGCGACAGTGACGAAACTTCAGCGGCGAGGAGTTCGCGAGCGGTGGCAAATTATGTCGCCAAGTACGCCACAAAATCAACCGACGACGCGGGTGCGCTGGACCGGCGTCTAACGAGCCTTGACGATCTCGACGCGCGCGGCGTCACCGGACACCTTCGTCGACTGGTCGAGACCGCTTGGAATCTGGGTGTGCTCGCGCACCTACCTCGACTTCGGGCGTGGGCCCACTCACTTGGTTTTGGTGGTCACTGGCTAACGAAGTCGAGGCGCTACTCAGTCACGTTCTCATTCTTACGTTCGCAACGTCAGGCGTGGCAGGTTCAACGACGCCAGGGAACAGCGAATGCTTCAGCGCCCGCGATTGCACTGGGCGTCTGGAAATGGGTGGGCACAGGGTGGCGGACCGCCGGAGACGAGTGGTTGGCGGCGCGAGGTCAAAGGGCCAGAGCGGAGTCGCGTCTGGAAGCTCGTGACGCACGGCGGAGCGAGGCGGAAACGGTCACGGACATCGAACACCAATGGACGTCAGAATTCTCAAGAACTTCGATGACGTCACGCGCCACTACTTCGCTGATTACCCGAATGAGCGAAATGTCCAGCGACCGACGAGAGGACAATGATGAAGGCGAGTGAGGCGATCGAAGTCCGCAAACGTCGCCGTCTCGACGAGGAGGTCGCGGTTGATCTCGCGCGCAGGGAGAATGTTGCGATCCTCATGGAGCGGGAACTGATCGCCGGCCACTGGCAACCATATGACGAATCGTTCATCAAGGACGACATGACCATGCAGAAAGGCCTACCCGTTCAGAAGCTCCTCCTGACCGTTCCCGAGGCGGGACAAGCCCTCGCCATCAGTCGTTCCAAGGTCTACGAGCTGCTGGAATCGGGCAGCATGCCGTCGGTCTACATCGGTCGGTCGCGACGGATCAGGGTGAGTGACGTGGAGGCTTTTGTGGCCGGTGGTGGGCGTGAGTACTAGGTCCAGCGTGAAGTTCTCGAATCATCTACGTTTTCTGTTAAGGAAGGAGACCACATGACCAGTCGACGAGGCAATGGTGAAGGATCGGTCTACAAGACCAAAGACGGCAAGTGGGTGGCGTCGATTGACTTGGGCTGGGTGGACGGGAAGCGCAAACGTCGAACGTTCCAGGCCAAGACCCAGGCCGAGGCGGTGCGCAAGATGCGTGAACTTCAACCCCAGAAGATTCACGGCACCCAGCTCGCCTCAGAACGCTTGAGCGTTGAGCAGTACCTAGAGACGTGGCTGACCAAGAGGATTCCTGGCACCGTGTCGGTGCGAACCGAGGAGATCTACGCGCGCGTGGTTCGTCTGTACCTGGTTCGCTACCTCGGCAAGATTCGCCTGAATAAGTTGACGCCCACGGACGTGAACGCCATGATGATTGGTCTCGGGGAGCGTGGCTTCTCCCCGTCCACCAAGCGAATGGCCCGGGCGACTCTCCGCCGAGCACTGCGCATGGCCGAACAGGACGGCTTGGTCACGCGCAACGTGGCGGCGATCGCCGAGGGTCCAAAATTGCCCCATCGCGAGGGTCGAACCATGACCCCCGAGCAGGCGCAGATGTTCTTGGCCGCCTGCAAGGAACACCGTCTCGGGCCGGCGTACACCCTGGCTCTTTTGCTCGGGTTGCGCCGTGGCGAGATCATTGGTCTCGCGTGGTCGGACATTGAGATCACCGGCGACGCGGTCGTGGTAACGGTCCGTCGTCAACTCGTGCGCGATAACTCCGGTGTGCACTTGAGCGACCTGAAGACCAAGGGGAGTCGACGCACGCTGCACCTCTCGCCGCCACTCGTCGAACTGCTCGAAGGTCATCGTCGCGACCAAGAGGAGGAGGCCCTGCTTCGTGGCGACGCATGGAGTAACGAGGAGAACCTCATGTTCACCTCGACCTACGGACGGCCCCTGGACCCGGGCGATTTCGGCAAAGGCGTTCCTCGAATCACCGAGCAGGCGGGGCTAGGGCACTGGTCGATTCACGAACTTCGCCACTCCTGCGCTTCACTGATGTTCTCGATGGACGTTCCCTTGGAAGCGGTGGCGGACCAACTCGGCCACGCCTCGATCGGGGTCACCAAGGGCGTCTACGTGCACTTGCTACCGGGATCGAGGGCCAAGGCGGCCAAGGCGATGGAAGAACTTCTCTACAAGGATTTTGTGTCCGTCACGTCACCGCGACCGCGTCCCGTGGCTAGACAGTTGGCTAGACATCGTCGAGCCACTGATAATAAGGCGTCCTTGATCAGGACTTCAGTGGGCCGCCCGAGTCTCGATCTCGGCACCTTGGGATTAAAAGAAGCTTGCTAACCGTTGTTGTGTGTTGGTCTGGTCGCGCATGTCGTTTGTTTTCAAGGAAACGTGTTGTCTCCTGTCGGTCTCGTCGCGTGGTGTTGGAGAAATATGAGGCCTAAAATGAGGGACTCCTCGGGTTCCCGTGGGTAACTTGACGCCCGTGACGAGACGCAGTTTCCTCTAAAGGCCAGTTCCCACTTGGGTTGACGGCCGCTCTTCGAAGTCCTCGAGCCTCATCAAATGGCGCGCACGCAGTCTCATAGTTTCGGAAGCGTCCAAGCAACCAAAACGGCGCTTCGGAAATGCGCGGGGTCCTGGCGGTGAGTACGAGCCGGTGACAAGGGGCTGAAGCAAGACGGGGGCTCTGCAAATCTTTAGGTAGTTGACG
>JABEUQ010000112.1 GCA_013044265.1 Acidimicrobiaceae bacterium | reverse complement strand
GTGATCGGAGATCACGAGAGCGATCAGCGCGTTGGCATCCAGCAGATAGGTGACGCTCATTCGTCGTCCAGCGCGTCAGCCACCTCCGCAGCAGTGATTCGCCGACCAAGCGTGATCACCGGAAAGCCGCTCGTCGAATCGGTGGTTATCTCCAGAGACTCACCGAGCGCCGCAAGACCGCGCACCGTCAGGTCCGCCACCACGGTCGAAAGGGACTGATGGCGCTCCAGGGCGAGTTCTCGAGCGCGCCGGTGCACAGCAGGTGGCAAATCAACCGTAGTTCTCATTACTACATCATAACAGCATCATGCGTGATGCTGACCGACATTGTTCCACGGAGTGCTCGACCCGCTGAGTGAAAATCAACGGAATGGATCTAAATCGAATATCACCGGTTACCAGTTGAATTCAAAACTTCTTGATGAGACTTCATCTCACCTTCGCTTACCTTTTCAACCTGGTCATCGACATGAAACTGTCACACAGACTTAGTCCCGGCTTATCTAGTGTGACTCATCCTTTAATGATTGGCTTGGACAATGGATACCGCATCGCGCACGGCGATGCCACAGAGGGAGATGACAATGACGTCATTCAGCAAGAACGTGGCAAACAGCGAGCAACGTCCCAGCGACGCATGCCACTTTGGGGGTACGACCCCAGCGCCACGGACTCTTGTGGACCTGTTTCGCGCTACCGCTAGTTGCTTTCCTGAGCAGCCGGCGATCCGCGATCATCTCGAGACGCTCTCCTATCGAACTCTTCTAGAACGCGTCGAAGTCCTGGCCGACACGTTGATCTCCCAGGGAGTGGGACCGGGACTGCGCGTGGGTATCCGCATGGCCAGTGGTCGCAGCCACCTCTACGTGGGGATCCTCGCCATTCTCTTTGCGGGTGGAGCCTACGTTCCCGTGGACCACGATGACAGCGACGAGCGCGCGCGCCTGATCTTTGACAACGCGGACGTGTTCGCAATTCTCGATGACCAGGGATTCCACCTTCGTCGACCACCGAGCGTCAATCACGCGACTCTGGGCGTCGATGACGACGCCTGGGTCATTTTCACCTCCGGTTCGACAGGGACGCCGAAGGGCGTAGCGATCACCCATCGCTCCGGTGCTGCCCTCGTCGACGCCGAAGCCAAGACCTTCTTGCAAGATTCGCCACTCGGGCCCGGGGACTTCGTCATGGCGGGCCTCTCAGTATCGTTTGACGCATCGATCGAGGAGATGTGGTTGGCCTGGCGTAGCGGGGCGTGTCTCGTACCCTTCACTCGCGAGGAGATGCGTTCAGGTCCGGATCTGGCTCCCCTCATCGTCGAAAGAGGGATAACCGCTCTTTCGACGGTACCGAGTTTGGCGTACGGTCTCACTGCAAACGACCTCTCCCCCATTCGCTTACTCATTCTTGGAGGTGAGAGTTGCAGCGAGGAATTGGCGGCCCGTCTCTTGGCCCCAGGGCGCGAAGTCTGGAACACCTACGGCCCGACTGAGGCGACGGTAATCGCCACCGCCAAGCTCCTACGCGCGGACGAACCGGTCACCATTGGTTTCCCCATACCTGGAACCTGGGTCAGCGTGGTCGACGAGAACGACAATCCCGTCGCGGATGGACAAAATGGCCAATTGGTGATCGCGGGCGCGGGACTAGGGCGCTACTTGAACGAGACCTCGACTGTCTCGAATTATCGACCTGTACCTCGATTGGGTTGGGACCAGGCCTATTTCACGGGTGACTTCGTCGAGATGACGCCCGCCGGACTTCGCTTCATTGGCCGCCGCGACGATCAGGTCAAAATTTCGGGCCGACGCATCGAACTCGGTGAAGTCGAGGCGGTCGCGGCCTCGATTCGCGGCGTGAGGACCGCCTGTGCCGTCATTCGCACCGACGAACACGGTGAGAAGCGCCTGGTGTGCTACGTCGTGGCCGACAGTGAGTTCAACGAAGGCCGGGTTCACCAAGAATTAGTGCGGCGCCTCCCCACCGGTGTCGTCCCCACGATGGCCCTTCTCGAGAATCTCCCTCTCAAGCACTCGGGCAAAGTTGACCGCGCGGCTCTGCCTTGGCCACTCGAGGCCACTGGAACCGCGCAACGATTTGATGACCCCGACGTTGACTTCGTGGCGCAGGCGTGGCACCAAGTGCTCGGCCCAGTGCCCTTGAGTAGTCAGACAAACTTCTTCTCGGCCGGCGGCACTTCAATGAGTGCCGCTCGCGTGATCGTCATCCTGCGTTCGCGATACGCCTCGTGCTCAGTGGCCGATCTGTATCAGACTCCAGTTCTCAGCGATCTGACGCGCGTACTCTCCTCTCGAAAGGATTCCACGCAGCGAGTCAAGAATGCGTCGAACCATCACCGGCGTGCCGGTCGTCGACAGCTGATCTTGAGCGCGGGACTCCAAGCACTCGCCTCGCTTCGCTGGCTCGCCACGATCGCGGTCGTTAACGCACTCTTTCACCTGGGTGGATTTGGCTCGACGTGGTCCTGGCCCGTGCTGGTGCTCACCGTGATCGCACTCTTAACGCAACCGGGTCGACTCGTAGTGTCCGCTCTACTTATTCGAATTGTCCGTGTGGGTATCTCCCCCGGTTCATATTCTCGCGCGGGCATCACCCATATCCGCCTCTGGGCCTGCGAGCGCATCGGCGACGTTCTCAGTGTCGACGACGCGGTGGGGACTCCGTGGATAACGATGTACGCGCGTATGTTGGGTTGTCGAATCGGTCGCCACGTGACCATGGTGACCACTCCCCCGGTGACGGGTTTTCTCAGCGTGGGCGACCTTGCCTCCATCGAAGACGGAGTCGACCTCGGTGGTTGGTCGATGTACTCCGACTGCATCCAAGTCGGCCACATCGAGATTGGTGCTGGCGCGCGCATCGGCGCGCGCAGCGTGATCAATGAAGATATTCGCGTGGGTACCCTCGCGGAGATTGAAATGGGTTCACTCGTCACTGACGACGTGAGTGACGGCACGTACGTGGCCGGCTCACCCGCACGAACGGGCATCGATGCACACGGCTCGTGGGACTACACCACCCCGACAGATCCACGACCGAGTCGACCCTGGCTCTACGTCGTGGGTACCTTCATCCTCTCGAGCATCACGCTGATCTCACTCGCGCCAACAGTCGCTCTCTACGTCATTACCGGACCCGGTGTGCAACACACGGCGGCATCAATCTTCTGGGCCGTGCGCTGGAGTATTCCCGCACTCATACTCAGCCTCACCACGTACGCAACTCTCGTTGCCGGCACCGTGCGGTGGGCGGCGCGATACGCTCAGCCGGGCGTCTACCCCGTCAATAGTCTCCCCGCATTCTCATCGTGGCTCATTGAACGACTCAGTGAAGAGGCACGAGAAGCGTTGTTCCCGCTGTACGCCAGTGTGGCAACACCGTGGTGGCTGCGTCAACTCGGTATGAAGGTTGGCTCCAACACTGAAATTTCAACGGTGGTGGGACAGCTGCACCTCGTCACCGTGAGCGACTTCGCATTCCTCGCTGACGACGTTCTGCTCGCCCCGCGTGAGATCCGCAACGGACGGGTACGTCTCGGGACCGTGATGGTCGGCGAGCGTGCCTTCGTTGGCAACTCGGCCATTGTGCGCGGCGACCACCACGTTCCCGATGGCACTCTGATTGGCGTCTCCTCCGAAGCCCCGCGCGGCGCACGCGCCAACGCGGCGTACCTGGGTCTGCCAGCCCTGGAATTCCCGCATCACGCAACCGAGAGTGACACTACGAGGACCTTCTTGCCATCGGCGTCGCTTCGACGAGCACGCGCCGGCGTAGAACTCGCCCGAATTGTGCCACTGCTCATTTCTTACATCACCATGGAGGCGACGTACTTCTACGGTGTCCTCGTCGCCGCGCGCGACCCCCTGCTCAGCGCCGTCGTCGAACTGGCAGTGCTCCTCCTCGCCAGTGCCCTCAGTGCCCTCGCGGTGACCGTGATTGCCAAATGGCTGCTGATCGGACGCGTACGCAAGGGTCAGCACCCACTGTGGTCGTCGTTCGTCTGGCGTGATGAGTTGACGTGGACCTTCATCGAGAGTTTGGCCGTGCCCTGGGCGTCGTCCACCCTCTTAGGCACCCCAGTGATGAATATCTTCTTTCGCGCCCTCGGTGCGCGCATTGGCCACAACGTGTGGTGTGAGACCTGGTACCTAGACGACCCCGACTTAGTCAACATCAGTGACAACGTCGTCATCGGGCGTAACTCCGATATTCAGACTCACCTCTTCCATGATCGACTCTTGCGATTAGATATGGTCACGATTGAGAGAAACGTTTCTGTCGGCTCCAACACCTACGTGTTGCCCGGCAGCTTCATCGGCACGGAAGCTGAGATTGGAGCGGGGTCACTCGTACCGCGCAACGAGAGTGTGCCGGCCCAGAGCGCGTGGTGGGGCAATCCCGTCATCGCTATGGACAATGCAGAGCAGCGCGTATGACATCATGATCTCGAGTCACGTCGTTGCCAGTGGATGCGAACAGCCCATCGTCTATTTCATCGTCGACGATGATCGCTCACGACTGAGGGCACGCGCGCGCGAAATATGTGACGATTCATGGTCACACTGGTCACGCTCGTATTCGCGTAACGGAGCTCTGATCGTCGGTTGGCACCACCGCGTGGGCGTCGACTTCGAATACTTGGACCAACTCAGAGATCCCACGTGGTCGGTGAATCACGACATTTTTCGATCATCCATCATGACCGCTGATGAGCGTGAACGATGGCCAGTCAACTCCGACGGTGACGACACCGCGTTAGCCACCAGCGTGTGGTGCTCAAAGGAAGCCCTCGCCAAAGCCCTCGGGACACCATTGAAGATGGACCCCGCGCGACTCAGCGGCCCGAGCTCCTGGTCCGATGCGCCGCACGGCGTGTGGCGTGCGACCTCTCTTGGCGGCGCCACCTTCGATCGTGATGCCGTCGCGTGGGTGGTTTTCGAACAACCTTGACTCTGGACGGGCAATCTTTGCCACAACAACGCAGAGGTGCCCTAGCGCGAACAAACAATGTCAATAAGATTGCCCTGGACATGTCGAACACTCCTCGCCCTCACGTCATGGCCGCCTTGCTGGGCGCCGTCGCCATCGGCGGGGCCGCGGGCACACTGTTGCGCGACCTCGCGCTGAAACTTGACACCACCTCGTGGTACATCAGCGTGGTGGGAGCTCACGGTTGGGCGAGTCGAGTGCCTTGGGTCCTTGCTCTCATCAATCTGCTGGGGGTCTACTTCGCCACTTTCGCCCTGCGCGGACCACTCGTTCGTCACGATCCCAATAACGTAACGCGCCTTTTCGTTATCACCGGATTCTTCGGTGGTTTCACCTCGTATTCGAGCCTCTACGTCGCGCTGGGCGCGATATGGCACATCTCGGCGAGCGGTGCGCTCTTGACCGCTCTTCTCGCAGTCCTGAGTGGAATCTTGGCGGCGTGGTTGGGCGCGCGGAGTTGGTCTCAATGACACTCTTGCTCGTTACGCTAGCGGGATCACTGGGCTGCATCGTGCGCTACCTCATGGAGTACAGCGTGCGTCGCCACCATCCAACGATGCGTCCTTGGGCCACCGTCGCAGCCAATGCCCTCGGGTGCGCGTTAGCCGGCTGGGCAGCCTACCACTTGACGTCGAGCCTGAATACGAATATCCGTTCCATTGTCATCACTGGATTCTGCGGAGGGCTCACCACGTTCTCCTCAGCCTTCGCGATACCCGTTCTTTTGACGAAAGAACATCACTGGGGCTACTCAGCCACCATCGTGGTCTGCACCCCCGTGCTCTGCGGCCTGTTCTTTGCGTTCGGTGCCGCCATCGCTCACTGAGTGCGCCGTCTTCACTCCACTCGCTCAGCAGAACGTGATCCTCCATGCGAGTGCCGCCGAGGTGTGAGACGTCGGCGCCACCACCTCACACGCATTCTCCTCCACCAACGACGCTTCGGGGAGTGGCATTGCGCGAATAACTAGTCGTGAACCTCGACAGCCGTCTTCACCAACCACGAGAACGCAGGGTCTGGCGCTCGTAGTAACTCGGGATGCCACTGCACCGCCAATACCGACTCATCCGTCGTGTAGAAGGACTCGACCACGCCGTCGGACGCCACGGCCCCCACCTTCAGTCCCTCCCCCAGTGTCGCCAACGTTTGGTGATGCAGAGAGTTCACGTCGAGAGAACCACCCACGACTCGCGCGGTGAGTGTGGACGTCAGCGCACGAACCGAGTGAGTGGCCGTGCGTCCGTCGACGTCCCACTGAGGATGTCCAGCCCCTTCGTCGAGTTCGACGTGCTGATTCAAGGTACCCCCGTGCGCCACGTTGACGAGTTGAAAACCCCGACATATGGCCAGTACCGGAATCCCTTTTGCTCGCGCGCTCGCGTAGAGGGCGAACTCCCATTCATCGCGCTCCGGCTCAACCTCACCGAGCTGTTCGTGAGGAGGCGCGTCGTAATGTTCCGGGCTGACGTCGGCCCCACCACTCAAGACCAGTCCATCGAGGTGAGCCACGATTTCTTGCACGTCGGCATCACGCGTCAACTCCACGGGCACCCCGCCCGCCAACGCGACTGAGCGCCCGTAGTCAACGAAGTGCAAGTCGAAGACCAATCCTGACATGGCTGGCGGCACGAAACTGCCTAGGCGCGATGCCGGCCAGCGGCGTCCCGACAGGCCAATCAGAGGTTTCATCACTCAATTCTAGGCGCGGGGTCTGGACCACCCTGCACACCCAGTGCGCTCGCGCACGGCCCAGCGACCAGCCAAGACCCGGCGTCGCTCATACCAACCTGGCCTCCTTGTTCCAAGGATCGTCGTGTCTCCCAGCTGCGCCACCCGCGGTCCACTTCGCAGTATCCAGTGTTGTCCTCTAGAAGCGACTGCGCTAGTCGCTTTTCATTCAGTGTCCCGCTCCGAACTGGAGATCCGATATTTCACGCACCTGGGCCGGGTCTTTCGAGCGATTCGGTCGAATCTGCTGCGGGGACGTGCGCGCACGCGACATATCCTCTCTCCGCCATACTGGATACCCGACACCCGCGTTCTTCCCCGGGGAGGGCCGTGCAGATGCGACCAGAACACGAGTCGTAGGCTCGGTGTCAAAATGGTGACGCAACTGGCAATAATGAATCCAGCGCCTCACGAGATGGAGCGGACATGACACACAATTTGAGAGCGGAAACGGTGATGATCGAGGGGCACGGTGCGCAACGCATTGAGGCCTACTTGGCGTTACCCACCGACGTAGTTCGTTGCGGGTCAATCGTGGTGATTCATCACATGCCCGGGTACGACGAGGCGACCAAGGAGATGACTCGCAAGTTTGCCGCGAACGGCTTCGCCGCGCTGATGCCCAATCTCTATCATCGTGAGGCCCCCGGTGCCGAGCCCGATGACGCCGCGGCCGTCGCGCGCGCGAATGGTGGCGTACCGGATGAACGCCTGGTCGGCGACGTCGCAGGTGCCATGGCCTATCTGAAGTCCTTGCCTATTTCCAACGGCAAAGTCGCCTCCGTCGGGTATTGCTCGGGTGGACGTCAGTCGCTTCTCGCCGGTTGCCGACTCGACCTCAACGCCGTCATCGATTGCTACGGCGCATTCACAGTCATCGACTCACCCGAGGGTTCAGCGCTTCGCGCGAGCGCGGTGGTCGAGGAAGTTGGCAATTTGAGTGGTGCGCTCTTGGGTCTTTTTGGTGCTGATGACCAGTACCCCTCCCCCGAACAGAACGACGTGTTGGCCAGCGCGTTAAGGGCCGCCGGCAAAGATTTCCTATTCCGCACCTACGAGGGTGCGGGCCACGCCTTCTTCAACGTAGATCGTCCGAGTTTTCGACCCGATGCGGCGAGTGAGGGTTGGCGAGAGATCTTCACCTTTTTGAACGAAGTGGTGGCGTGATGTGCACCTACGAAACTGAGAGCATCACTCTTCGCGCGAGCGGCAAGACGGCGGGCGGGTGGCGGGCGATGAACTCCGCCACGGTCTACTTCGACCATCCGGTTCACTTCCCGGCGGGGCACGCTTTGATGATTGACGTTCGCAATCGTGACGCGTCCCCCTCGGTACGAGTAGCACTCGAACTCGACGCGCACTCCGCACGTGAACTCGCTCAGACGATTTTGCGCGTACTTGATGAGGCACCCGACGAACTTCTCAATTAGAAGGCGACACAGCCTCGAGGCTGATCACAGGGGCGAAGTCACGTGATCGGGCGAGCTAGTTGCCCGTGTCGTCATCGAGAGCTGACCCCCATCGATGAGGCTCCGATCGATGCGAGACACACCGCCATGTCGCGGCCAGTGCGCTCGGCGATGTCGAACGTTCCACGCGCGAGGCGAGTGGTCAAGTGTTTCTACCCAGGATGTGAGAAAGCTCGCCACGACCCTTTGGGATCCGCACGCTCCAGCC
>JABEUQ010000111.1 GCA_013044265.1 Acidimicrobiaceae bacterium | reverse complement strand
GTCGCCCGGTCGACACCGAGCGCGTGACGCCATACGCTTGCGTTGAGCACGCCAATCTCCTCGTTCAGTTTTCTTCAGCTTCAAGTACTCAAGAACCTAGACAGGAGTTGGCGTTGCTCCTTTTGCGGCTCGATGAGGCACCCACACATTGGGCAGGAGAGCCCCTGAGTATTCATTGCGAAGTCGGCGGAATACTTAGACCTGTGCCATAAGGAAGGTCGGTGATGCCAAATGAGGCTCGAGACTGAGTCGCACCTTGGAGGCCAAGTTATGAGGCGTCGGCCAACTTCTCCATTTCAGTGACCTCAGCCCGGTAGACGCCCGCAAGCTGTCGACTGATACGCCCACGAAGATAGAACACGTACCACGCGGTGCCCACGAGGACGGTGTAGAGCAGATATTCACCAGCGACGTGGCCCTCCTGGGGAGCCAGGGCGACCACGATGACTGCTGAGACGTAGAGGATTGCGACGACTGCCACCGGAAGGAACCAGCGTCCCAAGGAGAAGTCAGTTGACCGGGCGCGCCCAGGAATCCTTTTCTTAAGGTAGGCGTAGATCGCGCCGCCGACGGTGAGCATGTAGATCATGTAATACGCGACGCTCACGATAGAGATCACGTTGGCCGTGATTCCTGCGGACAGAAGGTTGATACCGATGCCCACCGCAAGTACCAGCAGGATCGAAGCGATTGGAGTCGCCGTCGAGTCGTTGACCCTACCAAGGACTCCTGACGCCGGGAGCATCTTGTCTCGTGCCAGTGCGAAACAAAGGCGAGTCGCCACCACCATGTTGGCCAGCACACACGAGAAGATGGCGATGAAAACAATCACCTGAAGGATGACGCTCGCGACCTGACCGAACTGGTACTGGAAGATGTAAACCAGGTCGTTCTTAGGCTGACCCAGCATCGCGGTGATGCCTTTGGGTATGGCGATGAGGAAGCCGACGATCATTATGGCGCTCGCAAGTACTGACACGTAGTTGGCACGGATCATTGCGGTGGGCGTCGTCGCACGGGGATCTAGGGTCTCCTCTGATAAGTCCGCGGCGCCCTCCCAGCCGATGAAGGTGTAGAGCGGCAACAGGGACGACAGAACGATGCCGTACCAGAGTGACGAGTGGTTCGATCGAACCGTGGAGGTCAAGACGGCAAAGCCCGCGTCGTGCTTGAAGAAGAACAACGTCCCGATGATCAGCATGAGGGCCGCGATGACCGAGCCCGCAATCTCGAAGAAGACGCCCCAGTTATTGAAGGCGCTTACCACCTTGATGCTGAGGATGTTGAGGACCGCGGCGGCGGCCAGCGTCACGCAGATGAAGATTACGGTGTCGGTGTGGGTCGGTGATTTCCAGATGTCGGGAACGAAGACCGAGGCTAGGGCTGCCGCAGTCGCGGTCGCTCCGGCGATGAAGGCCACTAGCGCGGTGTATCCCGTGAACCATCCATAGTGCGGACTTATGAGTCGACTGTTCCACTGATACGCGAAGCCGGTGATTGGAATGCGCGCCGCTAGATGTGAGTACACCATGACGATGAGAAAGACACCCGCCGCGCACGGTAGCCACAGAGCGACGCCGACGCCGCCCGAAGTACCGAAGAGGCTGGGCAAGAGGAAGAAGATGCCCGTCGTGATGCTGATCATCGAGAATGCGATTGCGAAGGAGCCGTACGGGCCAAGGACGCGCTTTAGTGACTGTTGATAGCCGAAGTGGTGGAGGTCATCCACATCCTTGACATCTGACAGTTCCTTTTTATGGACGGTCTCACCCGGATTCATGGACATTGACGATGCCCCCCCGCTCGTAGTTGAAGGTTGATAGTAGGGACCCGTCGCTCCAATGTGAAGGATGAATCTATCTCACGATTGTGTCGAATCACGACATAATCGCCAGTTGGAGCTGTGCCAAGATGTTCTGGACTTGCGCGAGGAATCGAGGCGACGTGGAGAACATCAGCCTGCGACAGATTGAAGCCTTTCTCGCCGTAGCAGAGGAGATGCACTTTGGCCGCGCGGCGGACCGCCTTTTTGTCTCGGCGCCGTGGTTGAGCCACACCATTAAGGATCTCGAGAGATCGCTCAATGTCGATCTGCTTATACGTACGACACGTACCGTGGAATTGACGCCGGCCGGTAGTGTCTTCGCCGCGCTGGCAGGCCAGGTCATGAGAGACCTCGGCACCGCGATAAAGACAGCACGTGGAATGAACGGTTCGTACCGAGATGCACTGAAACTTGGCTACACCATCGGCGCGGGACTTGAGGTCGTTCCACGACTGCTGCGCACCTACCATGAACGGCGTCCTGAGGTTGGGATCGAGACCGAGGAATTTGACTTCACCGACCCTTCGGCGGGACTTCGCGACAACCTCGTCAACGTTGCCGTTATCCGTCCACCTGTGGGTCTCGCGGGATTGGTTTCGGTGGATCTAGCCAGCGAGCGCCTGGTTGCATGCCTGCCCGAGGACCACCCACTCGCTTCTCGTATAACTCTCAAAGTTGCCGACGTCCTGCCCGAACCCATCGTCGCCGCACCAGTATCGCCAGGCCCCTGGCGTGACTATTGGATCCTAAGCGAATACCGATCAGGACCAGCCCCGGTCGAGTTGACTCATCTAAAACCTCCGCGTAGACCCATTCATTGCCTCACATAAAACCTCCGCGTAGCGAAGGGGTCCGAGGGTGCAGCGTTCTCGT